>NZ_CP037421.1:3692830-3992830 GCF_007748155.1 Gimesia panareensis | reverse complement strand
CATGCTGATTACGGTAGCAGAGCACGCACCCCGGGGTTACACCAGTGCCAACTTCTACGGCAAAGCGACGATTGACGGGAAAGAAGTCACACATCCCTGTCATCTGGCGTCCATGCAGTGGCCGGTGCCGAATGCCTGGAGCGAGATTCCCAGTCCGCGTCTGATGGCCGATGTTCCGGTTTCGGTGACCGATTCCGAACAGGCACCGATCACGATCGCTCCCACAGAAGACAAAGTGTTTGAAGTGACTGCCGGCGAAAAACTGACCATTCCGCTCAAGCACATTCGCCGCAACGATTTTTCCGGTGCGAATATTACTCTCAAAACGTATGGCGATGGTTTTGAAGGCAACCCGGCTTTCGATGCGACCCTGAAAGGGGACAACTCAGAAGCGGTTCTCGATCTGGCCAAACTCAAACCCGCACCCGGGGAATACAATATCGCCTTTTACGGCTATGCCGTCGCCCGTTACCGCGAAAATCCAGCCGGGATTGCCCTGGCAGAGTCGGGTTTGAAGCAGGCCAAACTGGAAGCGGAAGCCCTGGAAGCCCAGGCGGACAAACTGGCAAAAATCGCTGAGTCCGCTCCTGATGCTGAACGTCCCAGTGCGAAATCGGCAGCGAAAGAGGCAGCCGCCAAGGCAAAAGCAGCTCAGAGTGACATCGCCAAAGCCGATAAACAGTTAAAGGCAGCCGTAGCTCGCGCCAAACCCAAAGATATTGTTGACATCATCGTTTCCACTCCGATTCGTATCCGTGTCAATCCAGCTAAGAAGGCACAATAAAGATGACAGACAATTTTCATGCTTCATCGATTCTCCCCTGTCCGGGACCGGTCAATCGCCGTGGCTTCCTCCGCATGGGACTCGCTGGTTTTGCTTCCATGAGTCTGCCGGGCATTCTGCGTCTGCGGGCTGCCAGTCCGGTGCAGAAGAAAAAGGATAACACCGCCGTCATCATGGTCTGGCAGCCAGGCGGCTGTTCCCACATTGATACCTACGATCCCAAGCCGAACGCCCCGATTGAATACCGCGGCCCTTTCAACACTATCCGGACCAGCGTTCCGGGTATGGATTTCACCGAACTGCTGCCAATGCAGGCGAAGATCGCTGATAAGTTCACCGTACTGCGTTCCATGCGTCACGGCAGCCCCGGCCATCCCGCGGGAACACTCCGCATGCTGACCGGCGATACGGATATTCGCGACAAGTCGATTCCCAAATACCCGGACTGGATGTGCGTTACGAATTACCTGCGTGCCCAGCAGGGACCGCGGGAAAATCCGCTGCCACCATACGTAGGGATCAATTTCTCATCCCAGCGGGTCGGTGCCACGTACCTGGGTGATGCCTATGGTCCGTTTACCGTTTCGGGAGATCCCAATAAGCCCAATTTCAGCGTGCCGAATATCGGGCTTTCCAATTCGGCAGAAGTGACTCAACTGGATCGACGGGCCAGCCTCCGCGAAAAGCTGGATACGCTGGAACGCTCTTTTGACCAGGCGGGCGAACTCGAAGCCCTGGACGAATTCGAAGCCCAGGCGCTGACGCTGCTCACGAATCCCAAGGCCAAGGAAGCCTTTGATATCAGCAAGGAAGACGACAAGACACGCGATCGCTACGGTCGCAATACCTGGGGGCAGCAGCTGCTGATGGCTCGCCGCCTGGTGGAAGCGGGTGTCGATGTGATCTCGACCAGCCTCAGCGGTCCGTTGTGTGGCCGGGTGAATAACTGGGATGACCACGCCGTGAACCACCATGTATTCGACGCCCTGCGTTTCCGCTCACAGGCCTACGACCAGGCTGTTTCAGCATTGATTGAAGACATCTATGAACGAGGCCTGGATGAACGGGTGCTGGTCGTCGTGACAGGCGAATTCGGCCGGACTCCCAAGGTCAACTACCAGCCCAGTACCGGGGCCGGTAATGCCAGTGCTCCCGCCGGAACCAAGCAGCCTGGTCGCGATCACTGGCCACGCGCCTTCTCCAATATCTGGGCCGGCGGCGGTATCGAAACCGGACGTTTCATCGGTGCCAGCGATAAGCTGGGTGAAGATTCCATCGAGCGGATCTGTGGGGCCGGCGACTTCCTGGCGACGATTTACCATCACCTGGGCATCGATTCCTCGCATGTCTTCATCGAAGACTTCAACGGTCGTCCGACACCCATCGTCGCCGACCAGGGGAAACCGATTCCGGAACTGATCGGCTAAGCGACTCATCCGGGACTCTCGGTTGAGGAACTCTGCGTACTTCGCGAAGTTTCTCCGACTGGCTCTGTTACCAGTCCTGATCAACGTGTAGACTTTCGACTCGGAAGAATCCTCTTCTTGTAACTCAGAGGAAGCCGGCAGGTCGAATGAATACCTTTGTGGTTCTGGTTTATATCGCCGTCTATTTAAGCATGCTGCTGGGGGGCATCCCCGGTTTACGCGTGGACCGTACCGGTGCTGCACTGTTGGGGGCGATTCTGCTGCTGGCCGGGCGCGGAATTTCAGAGGAACAGGCTCTCACTGCCATCGATGTGCCGACTCTGGCACTGCTCTTCGGGCTGATGGTTGTCTCCGCCCAGTTTCAACTGGGAGGCTTTTACGGCTACGTGATGCAGCGCGTGGTGATGTATGACATGCCGCCCACGACGCTGCTGGCTGCCGTGATTGCTCTGACGGGCGCACTCAGCGCCATCCTGACTAACGATGTGGTCTGTCTGGCGGTTGCGCCGCTGCTGTCCCGGCTCTGTCTCAACAAACATCTGAACCCGGTCCCGTTTCTGCTGGCCCTGGCATGTGCCGCGAATATCGGCAGTGCCGCTACCCTGATTGGGAACCCGCAGAATATTCTGATTGGTGAATCACTGCAGCTCTCGTTTAATCGTTACCTGCTGGTTGCAACGCCTCCCTGTCTGGCGGGTTTGGCGCTGGTCTGGTGGATCATTGTGAAAGTCTACCGGGATCAATGGATGATTGAACCAGGGGAGGGGACTACGGAGGACGATAGACCTTTCGATCGCTGGCAGACGTTGAAGGGAGCCGTGATCCTGTTTCTGTTAATCGTGTGTTTCATGTTCGCCCCCTGGCCGCGGGAGCTACTGGCCCTTTCCGCTGCCGGCGTGTTGCTGCTCAGCCGGACTTTCTATTCACGAAATGTGATGGGGCTGGTGGACTGGCCGCTGCTGGTATTGTTTATCAGCCTGTTCATCGTCAACCAGGCATTTCAACTGGCCGGTGGAATGGACTGGCTGATGTCCCACGCTCGCTCAGCCGGTATCTCACTGGATGAACCGATGCCTTTGTTTCTGGGGACCGCTGTGTTGAGTAATCTGGTTTCGAATGTGCCCGCAATCATGTTGCTGCTCCCGGTTGTCGAAGGGGACAGCATGGGAGCACTCCTGGCATTGAGCAGCACCCTGGCGGGCAATTTTATCATTGTCGGCAGTGTAGCGAATATTATTGTCGTGGAAGCGGCCCGGCAGGTAGGGATTAAAATCAGCTTTCGGACGCATGCGAAGGTGGGGATCCCCGTAACGCTGACCAGCCTGCTCGTCGCAGGGGGCTGGCTCTGGCTGGTGACCTGAAAACTCAAAAAGGAATTCAACGCACAGTAAGACTCAAAGCACGGGACCGAGCATCGCGACTGAGTTATTCCAGAAGCGGCGTGTCATTGACCAGCCGTCGATGTCCTCCAGTGTCACTTCGGTGGCGGCGGCCAGGTACTGTTCCTGACGCTCCCGCACTGCAGCAGTCATTTTCGGATCGTAGTACAGGATGTTGTTTTCGTAGTTGAGGTCAAAGCTGCGGCGGTCCATGTTGGCCGATCCGATCAGCGTGATGTCGCCATCGAAGGTCAGCGTCTTGGCGTGCAGCAGGCCGCCGGAATATTCATAAATCTTCACACCCGCTTCCAGCAGTTCCCGGTAATAGCTGCGGCTGGCGGCAGCCACGAAACGGGAGTCATTGTGGGCGGGGAAAATAATCCGCGTATCCACGCCCCGATAGGCCGTGGCACACAGGGCTTCCTGCAGAGGTTCGTTGGGGACATAATAGGGGGTCGTGATGACCAGTTCTTTACGGGCCGTGTGAATCAGTGCTGTGAACATTTCAGGCATCGCGGAATTGCGGACCGTCGGGCCGGTGCCGATCACCTGGGCGGGCAGGCCATGCTCGAACGAGGGGACGGTATTTTCCAGCAAGTCAGTCAGGTCTTCATCAAAGTAGGTCATCCAGTCGCTGATAAACAAATACTGATTCTGGTGGGCAATCGGGCCTTCGAACCGCACTACGGCATCGACCCAGGGGGCAAATTTCGCCTTGATACGAAATTCGGCATCGGAACAGTTCTGGCTGCCGCAATAGGTGATGTGTCCATCGATCACGACAATCTTGCGGTGATTGCGCAGGTCGATGCGGCCGATCAGCATGCGCTTCAGCGGATTTCCGATCGGTAAAGCGATGGCCACGTCGACACCAGCCTGGCTCATCTCCCGCCAGTGTGCAGATCGAATCATCAGCCGCGAGCCCAGTCCGTCGGCCATGGCGCGGCATTTGACACCTCGGGCGGCGGCCCGCTTGAGGGCTTCGACCACCTTGCAGCCGTTATTATCGGGGAGCCAGATATAAAACAGCAGATGCACGTGTTTCCGGGCGGCATCGATATCGCGGACCATTTCGTCAATGACCGCGTTGGAATCGGGCAGCAGTCGGGCCTGATTGCCTCCGGCTGCTTCGAAAGTGCTGATCGATTTTCCCACGCGAAAGAGGTGCGTATAGCGTTCGGGGACCTGGGGGAGCGAGGGGTGATCGCATTCGTCATGGGGTGCTTTATACCGGGGCAGGCGAGCGAGAACCCGTTGCATGCGGGCGACACGGCGCCGACCGATGTTGACCTCTCCAAGCAGCAGATAGGCCAGGATTCCCGCGACCGGCACTGTCGCAATTACGACGATCCAGGCCAGACGGGACGTGGGCTCTCGGTGGGGACGCAGAATCACGCGAATAATCACCAGAATCTCGATCAGGATGTGTGTTTCCACCACGATACTGGTGATGCTCATCAGCGTCTCTTTCTCTATCAGGGAACTCTGTCTGCGTTATGTCAGAAACAACCGGTATCGGCATCGATCGGTTTCGGTCTCCGCAGAACAGGCCCAACTTACTGGATTGGGATCATTAGTTCAAGACCCGTCTCACATCTCAGGCAGGGGGCATTCTGACTGCAGACGCACTGGAGCGCAGGGGCTCTGTTCTCCAAATTATGGAATGATCACAAATTGATATATCGTAAAGTCGTGATGTTGTGATATAAAGTTTCTAGAAAATCTCTGCTGAAATTGAATCTCAATCAGTCATCGATTTTCAGGAGAAGCTTCGAAATCGGTTTCCTCTTTCCTGATTTTGGGTAAACTGGTTTCAGGAAGCAGGTGAACTCAGTCTGGTCATGTGCGTCGAGGGAAGATGATGAAAGCGGGAGCGTCTCACAAGTTCATATCGATCCTGTTCCGCGTGCTGTTATACGGCATCGGATTTGTGGCACTCATTCTGTTGATTGCCTGGCTGTCCGGGATGTTTGAAGAGAAAGTCCCTTCGGACTGGGAGGAACGCGGTGTGCGACGGCATACCAGCGAGCCGACCACCGAAGTGCACGAGGTGACCAAGCCGTATGTGGAAGAAGCGGTAGGGACCTTGAAAGCCTCCAGCCGCACAATTGTCGCATCGAAAGTGCTGGCCACGATCGACAAAATCTACGTCAAAGCCGGGGATCAGGTCAGTAAAGGTCAGCCGCTGATTGATCTGGACGCCAAGGAATATCAGGCCCGTTTGAGCCAGGCGAAGCAGGGGCTGGCGGCAGCTTCGGCGAACCGGGAAGATGCGGAAAAAGAGTTCCAGCGCGCCGAAACGCTGAAGAAGAAAAATGTGGTCACGAAGTCGGAATACGACCGGGCGATGCGGGAACTGCAGGTGGCACAGGCCGAGGAACTGCGGGCGAAGCAGCAGGTTACGGAAGCGGAGATTCTGCTCTCTTATACGAAAATCAAAGCGGTCCGGAACGGTCGGATCGTCGATCGACTGGCCGAGCCCGGAGACATCGCCAACCCGGGAACGCCACTTCTGGTATTGTATGACGCCACCTCACTGAGACTGGAGGCTCCCGTGATGGAGCGCCTGGCGGTAAAACTGAAGCCGGGAGATGAGCTCAAGGTCTATGTAGATGCGTTGAACAAAACCTTCGATGCCACCATTGATGAGATCGTGCCCCAGGCCGATGCCCCCAGCCGGTCGTTTCTGGTGAAAGCGAGTCTGCCCCGTTCCGAAGACCTTTATGAAGGAATGTTCGGACGACTGCTGATTCCAGCAGGCAGCAGGAAACATCTCTGTCTGGATATGGATGCCATCGACCGCATCGGCCAACTGGAATTCGTGGATGTGGTCAAACCGGACGGGACCCTGGAACGCCGCTACATCAAAACCGGACAGGTAGGCCTTCCGGGACGGCAGGAAGTGTTGAGCGGACTGCAGGCGGGAGATCAGGTGATTCTCAGGAAGAAGTCATCCCCGGCGGAGGAGAAGCAGCACGATGGCGAATGAGAATGATGTGAAGTCCGCAGAGTCGACCTCATTTCTGACCCGCATCGTCGAAGTTTTTCTGCGGGGGGATGTGGCGATTATGCTGGTGGTCGTCTCGTTAATGCTGGGCATCGCCTCGCTCTGGTTAACGCCCCGGGAAGAAGAGCCTCAGATCGTAGTGCCGATGGCGGATGTCTTCGTTTCGGCTCCCGGACTGTCGGCAGAGGAAGTCGAAGCACAGGTCACCGATCGCCTGGAGAAGCTGTTATACCAGATCGACGGCGTGGAATATGTCTATTCCATGTCTCAGCCCGGCCAGTGTGTGGTGACGGTCCGCTTCTTCGTGGGGGAAGACCGCGAAGATTCCCTGGTGAAGCTCTATAACAAAATACATTCTTCCACCGATCTGATTCCACCGGGAGTCAAGTCGTGGGTGGTCAAGCCGGTGGAAGTGGATGATGTGCCGATCGTGATTGCCACGCTCTGGAGTGACCAGCCTGAAGTTTACGGCGATCATGAACTGCGGCGGATTGCAGAACAGCTGCAGCACAAACTGCAGGCGATTGAGAATACAAACCGCGTGGAAGTGGTGGGAGGACGTCCCCGGCGAATCCGCGTGGAACTGAACCCCCAGAAGCTGGCCGCCTATCACACCTCGCCTTTACAGATCAGCCAGGCGCTGCAGGTCAGTAACATCCTGGTGCGGAGTGGTGAGTTCGAGCAGCAGAATGAAGAGTTCATCGTCGAGACCGGCACCTTCATCAAAAATATTTCCGACCTGGAAAATATCGTCGTCAATGTCGCCGGGGAGCGACCCGTCTATCTGAAGAATGTAGCACAGGTGATCGATGGACCGGCGGAAGTCGAAAGCTATACCTGGATCGGTTTCGGAGCCGCAGACAAGGCACATGCCAGTCAGGATCAGTTGTATCCCGCGGTGCACCTGTCGGTCGCCAAACGCAAGGGAACCAATGCGGTCTGGGTGGCGGATGCGGTGGAGAAAAAACTGGAAATGCTGTCGAAAAGCCATTTTCCGACCGGCGTGCATTTTCGGATTACCCGCGACTACGGTGAGACGGCCAATGAAAAAGTAAACGATCTGGTGGAAGCGCTGATCGTGGCTGTGATCACGGTGATTGCGCTGATCGGGGTGGTGATCGGCTGGCGGGCGGCCCTGGTGATCGCGCTGGCGATTCCCGTCTGTTACAGCCTGACGTTGTTCGTGAATCTGCTGACCGGTTACACGATTAACCGGGTGACAATGTTTGCCTTGATCCTGGCTTTGGGACTGCTGGTCGACGATCCGATTACGGATGTGGAAAACATCGCCCGCTATTTTTCCATGAAAATTCTCCCTCCTCGTCAATCCGTGCTCCGCGCGGTTCAGGAAGTACGTCCCGCCTTGATTCTGTCGACCCTGGCGATCATCGTCAGTTTTCTCCCGCTGGCCTTTATTACCGGGATGATGGGGCCTTATATGGCGCCCATGGCGCTGAATGTCCCTTTGACGGTGACGTTTTCCACAGTAGTCGCGTTTGTAATTACTCCCTGGCTGTCCCTGGTCGCACTTCGCAGGCTGGTGGAATCCGAGGTAGAGAACGAGCAGGCCTACGATCTGACCCGCATGCCTCTCTATCGGCTCTCGCGTGCTGTGCTGCAGCCCATTCTTTCACGACGCCTCTATTGCTGGGGCGTGTTAATGGGGATCCTGTTGCTGCTGGTGGGAGCGATGGTTCTGCCCATCCTGCGACTGGTGCCAGTGAAGATGCTGCCTTACGATAATAAAAACGAATTTCAAATCGTGCTCGATCTGCCGGAAGGGACCACGCTGGAACGGACCGATGCCGTCGCGAAACAGATCGGCCAGTATCTGAGTGGCGTCTCCGAAGTGCGGGACTATGAGATCTTTTCGGGGCTGGCTTCCCCGATGGACTTCAACGGCATGGTCAGGCATTACTTTCTCAGGAAAGGGGCGAATGTCGCTGAGATCCGTGTCAACCTGATCGACAAAGCCAAGCGTGTGCAGCAGTCACACGAAATACTGTTGCGCCTGCGGGAACCTTTGAAAAAACTGTCCGACTCGCTGGATGTCAATCTGAAACTGGTCGAAGTGCCTCCCGGTCCGCCGGTGTTGTCGACAATCACGGCGGAAGTTTATGGCCCCGAGGATGGGACCTACGCGGAAATGATCGATGTGGCCCGTGGTGTGGAGCAACGACTGATTCAGGAGGAGGCTGTGGTCGATGTAGACGTGAGTGCCGAAGCGGATCAGGTTCGCTGGTTGTTTGAAACAGATAAACCCAAGGCAGCTTTGTCCGGAATTTCGACTCAGACGATTGCTGAGACGATCCGCGTGGCACTGGAAGGGGACCGGGCGACAGTGCTGCATCTGCCTCACGAGGTGGATCCCCTCTGGATTGAACTCAGGCTGCCGCGTGCCCGTCGTTCGGCTATCGATGATCTGGAAGAACTCTATGTGCAGGGTAACAGCGGACAGATCGTCCAACTGGGATCGCTCGGAAAGTTTGTTAAAACGCTGGATGACAAAACGATCTACCATAAGAATCTGAAACGCGTGGTCTACGTGTATGCGGAAGTCGCCGGTCGTCCCCCTGCGGATGCGATCCTGGATCTGGAGGCAGATCGAAACCTGTTGGAAACAGAGCGACCGGCTGAGACGATTGCCCTGGAATCACGGACCTGGTTCTCTCCGGGAGCCGGCATTCCCTGGTCTGTGCCCGCGGGATATACGGTCGACTGGGCCGGTGAAGGAGAATGGAAGATTACCCTGGATGTCTTTCGCGACCTGGGGATCGCATTCGCTGCAGCATTGCTCAGTATCTTTGTGATTCTGATGTTTCAGACCGGCTCACGGATTCTGCCGATCCTGATCATGCTGGCGATTCCGTTGACGCTGATCGGGATTCTCCCCGGCTTCTGGCTGTTGAACGTGCTGATGAATGTGCCGATCGGAGGTCATGCAAACCCGGTCTTTTTCACAGCGACCGCGATGATCGGGATGATTGCCCTGGCGGGGATTGTGGTCCGTAATTCCGTTGTACTGATCGATTTCATTCACCTGGCGGAAAAAGAGGGTTTCCCGTTACAGGAAGCCGTCATTCGTTCGGTTGCCGTGCGGACACGGCCCATTCTGCTGACGGCAGGCACCACGCTGCTGGCGAACTGGGTGATCACGCTGGATCCGGTCTTTTCCGGTCTGGCGTGGGCCATCATCTTCGGTATCGTCACTTCAACGCTGTTTACGCTGATCGTGATTCCGGTGACCTACTGGCTGATTTATCGGCCCCGGACTGAGGCGCCTGCGAAACCCTGATTGAACGGGATCCGCTGTGGTCGAGGTCTTAGACAATTCGTCAGGGATGAGCTAAGATCAACTCTGAATGTCTGAGATATTTTGACCGATCTACTGAATGATTTCTGGAGTACCGCTGATGCTGCCCCTTAGTTTTCCTGGCACGAGCCTGGTCTTTTTGATTCTGCTGGCGTCTGTTTTGAACTCGCATGCATTCGCGAGTGAGCCGGCTGCGTCGCGTTTTCAGGAATGGAAACGATTTCCGGCCCGCGAAGCGCATCAGGCGGTGGCCGTGGATGGAAGTGCTTTCTATGCGATTTCCAGCCGCGAGATTGGCCGGTACGACAAGCAGACTGGCCAGCTGATCAAACTCTGGTCGCCTCCGCGCGATTCCCACATCCGTCATCTGAACAGCGGAATTGTGATTGACGGCAAACTGTACTGTGCTCATTCGAACTGGCCGGCATCGCCATTGAAAAACACGATCGAAGTCTTTGATGCAAAGAATCTGCATCCTTTGCAGACGCTGACGTTCCCGGATACGACCGGGGCCATCAATTGGGTGGATCGGCTGCAGGGAAAGTGGTGGGTGGTCTTTGCCTTTTATGGTAAAGCGGACAATGTAAAGCGGACTCGACTGGTTCGCTATAACGATCAATGGGAGCCTGAGGCAGAGTGGACGTTTCCCGAGCAGGTTGTGCAACGTTTTCTGCCCAATAGCAACTCTGGAGGTGCCTGGGGACCGGGCGGTCTGCTGTATACGACCGGGCACGATCATGGCGAGCTCTACGTGTTGCGCGTGCCTGAGAAGCCGGGCGTCATGGAATACGTGGAAACCATTGCCGCTCCGATCGCGGGGCAGGGGATTGCCTGGGATCAGGCTGAAGAGGGAATCCTGTATGGCATCATTCGCAAACAGAAAGAAATCGTCAAACTGCAGCTGAAACGGGCACAATAATCGTCAGCTGCCAAAGTTGTCGTCGACGCACGATTGCATCAGGCAGCGAAAAACTCTGGCTTGCACATTCGGAGGAGAGACAGGACAATAAGCCGCTCTGTACGATCTACTTTCTGGAGTCTCAATGAGCGAACACGCCATTTTATCCCTGTCTTTTATTCTGCTGGCCGGCATTGTGTGTCAGTGGCTCGCCTGGCGGGTGAAGTATCCCGCGATTATCTTTCTGCTGGCAGCCGGGATTATGGCCGGTCCGGTGATGGACTGGCTGGAACCGGATGAACTGTTCGGCGATCTGTTGTTTCCATTCGTCTCCCTGGCGGTCGCAGTGATCCTGTTTGAGGGAAGCCTGACGCTGAAACTGCAGAATATTCCCGGCCTGGAACGGGTGATTCGCAACCTGATTACGATCGGTGCATTTATCTCCTGGATGGGAACAGCCCTGGCGACGCGGTTCTTGCTTGATTTTTCCTGGAACGTTTCATTTCTGTTCGGGGCGCTGATGGTGGTGACCGGGCCAACTGTGATTACGCCGCTGTTAAGAACCGTACGGCCCAAAGAAAACGTGGCCCACATCCTGCAGTGGGAGGGCATTCTGATCGATCCCCTCGGGGCGATTCTGGCGGTGCTGGTATTCGAGTTCATCCTGGCGGGGGGCGTGGAAGGGGGCTTCGCGGCGGGGCTCTTCGTGTTTGGTAAGATGGTGTTGATCGGAGTGCTGTTTGGGGCGGTCAGTGGTTACTGCTTCGCATTTCTGTTGAAGAAATACTGGATTCCACAGTACCTGCAGAACTTTGCGGCGCTGGCACTGGTCTGTACGGTGTTTGCGGTTTCGAACCTGTTCGAAGCGGAATCGGGGTTGCTTTCGGTAACGGTGCTGGGGATCTGGCTGGCGAATACGAAAGGGCTGGAACTGGAGGACATTCTGGACTTCAAAGAGAGTCTGAGTATCCTGTTGATTTCGATGCTGTTTATCATCCTCGCGGCCCGCATGGATCTGAGTGCGTTCCACGATTTAGGCTGGCCCGCGGTCGCCGTGTTTGGAGTGATTCAATTTGTCATTCGTCCGGTGAGTGTGCATCTCTGTGCCCTGGGATCGAAACTGACGATGAAAGAACGGCACCTGTTGTCGTGGATCGCTCCCCGAGGGATCGTGGCAGCAGCGATCTCAGCCCTGTTTGCGATCAAGTTGGAGACCGCCGGTTATCCGTTTGCGGCTGCGATGGTTCCGCTGACGTTTATGGTGATTATCGGGACGGTGCTGCTGCAGAGTATGACGGCCGGTCCGCTGGCGCGATTTTTGAATGTGGCAGAACCTGAGCCGAACGGCTTCCTGATTGTGGGAGCGAACCGCCTGGCACAGATCATCGCGTTGGAACTGCAGAAGAACGGCATCCGCACCTTTCTGACTGACCAGAACTGGTCTTCGGTCACGGAAGCACGCCTGAAAGGACTCTCGGCTTACTGGGGGAATCCGGTGTCGGAGCATGCGGAGCGGAATATCAACCTGATCGGCATCGGTCATCTGCTGGCAGTCTCTCCCCAGATTGAACTGAATGCGCTGGCGGCTCATTATTATCGGTTGGAATTTGCACCGGAACATATTTTTACGATCCGGAATTCCGAACCCACTGCAGGTAAAGCGGAGGCGAAGACCGAGTTTAAATATGGTGGCCGCACCGTCTTTGGCGATTCGCTGAATTATCAGGACTTGAGCCGGATGCTGGAGCAGGGGGCGGAGATGAAAACCACGCTGCTGACGGAAGAATTTTCCTTTGAAGATTATCTGGCACAGACTGACGAAGAGCGGGTGCCCCTGTTCGCGATTGATACCGGCAACCAGGTGCAGGTCTTTACGGCTGAGGCTGACTTCCAACCGAAGGCGGGCTGGAAAATTATGAGCCTGGCGGAAGTGGTGCCGATCGAAGCCTGAGTGCGATTCTGGCATCCAGTCTGCTTTTCACTTTGAGTTCTCTATTCAGATCCGACTGGAATCGGATGCCAGTGCTGCCTTACAATGCTGGTAAGGCACTTTTCTGATTCGAATTCCGGGGTTTTAATATGCACGCTCACCGCCGCGAGTTTTTGAAAACATCACTGGCACTCTCACTTGCCGGGGCCGGTTCACTGTGTCAGGTCCAGGTAGAGGCATCTGCTGCAAAGCGGCCACTCCTGAAGCCGGTGCATGAGGAAATCGTCTGCTCCTGGACTGCCGCTCATCCGCGTCACGACCATCAATTGATCTTCCCGCTGGATGAAAAGCGGCTGATGCTGGTCTGGTCGGAGTATTACAACAAATCTCCGCAACCGGCTCAGAAGAAAGGTTTCTCCGGTATCAACGATCATGTCGCCTGCCAGATCAGCTCGCTGATTTCTGAAGATCAAGGTCGCAGTTGGGGCGGCCGTCGAGTGTTGCAGGCGAACGAATGGAAGCATAACGTCAAACATCCGAACCTGGTGCGGCTGTCGGAGCAGGAGATTCTGTTTTCATATGTGGGCTGGGACAGCCCGACGGCACGGAACGTGTTTCTACGCCGATCTACTGATAATGGTCAGACGTGGGGATCTCAGCAGCAGATTTCGGAACCGGGCTGGTACTGCTGCAACGCCGACCATGCCCTGCGGTTGAGTTCCGGTCGCGTGCTGATTCCGGCACATGGGCCCTACGCGAAAAAATACATCGGCGGGACCTCATACAAAGGGGGGGACCTGCATTCGTTTGTTTTTTATTCGGATGATGGCTTTCGGACCTGGAAGCGGAGTGCCAACAGCATGACGGCACCGGGTCGAGGCTGCCATGAGCCTGCGATAGTGGAACTCAAAGAGGGACGGTTGCTCTGTTTTCTGCGGAATACGAACCAGTGTCTGTACCAGAGTATTTCTGAGGATGGTGGTGAGCACTGGAGTCAGCCGGTCCCGACGGAATTGCCTTCCCCGGAAGCACCCTCAATTGTGAAACGGATTCCCTCCACGGGGGACCTGCTGCTGATCTGGAACCATGTGGCGTCCCGTAGTAACTGGCCGCGGACTCCGCTTACAGCGGCAATCTCTCAGGACGAGGGGAAAACATGGTGCCATTTCAAAGATGTCGACAATCGGACCAATTATGATGCGGCGTATCCTTCCGTCACGTTCGTAGGTGACGAAGCGCTGATCGCCTATTATTCACGTTCGACGAAGTGGAAACGGGATTCGGAGGTGACACTCAAAATCATTCCGGTCAAGCAGTTTTATACCTGAAGTAAAACGGGTTCGCTTGTGATCAGAGGAAGATACTCAGGTCATCGGTCAGGTCGGTAAAGAACTGGTCGGCTTCATTTTCCCAAGCGGGAATTTTGCGAACGCCGGGGAGCAGGCTGTCCTGCATCCAGCCGGTTTCCTCATGATCGTACCCCAGCAGGTGCCCCAGTTCATGCCTGATTACCGTCCAGAGATCGATCCGCCCGGCTGCGGCGCTGTCTGGCAGCGCGATTAATGTCAGATCGCTGGACTCAGTAAACTCTTCACTGGTCGTCGGCGTGGCGTCAATAAACCAGCCATAGCCGGCGGCATCACTGTCGATGTAGATGGTATTCCCGGCGGCACGACCCAGGAAGTCGCCTTCCAGGTCGGTGACTTGAATGTGGACGGTTTCCAGTTTCTGACTTTCCACTTCAGAGAGCTGCGGTCTGACCTCTTCTACTGTATTGTCAAGCATTTTCTGTGCGGTCGACTGCTGCAGCGATTTGGCTCCTTCCTGCGGCTGAGACTGGGGATCGACGGTCAGCAGGTGATTCCAGGCATCAGGGAAACTGGCAGGATAACTGATCTGATTCTCTCTGCCTTTGTTATAGTTCGAGGCTAAGAAGATCAGGTCTTTAAAATCTACATGGTCGTTCTGGTTCAGGTCTGCGAACCAGGCATAGTCTGAATCAGACGCACTGGGACGCGTATTATATACGCTGACAAACAGAATCAGATCGCGGAAGTTGATATGATTATCGTCATTCAGATCGTAGGGGTTCGCCCAGATATCGGTGCCAGTGAATGCACCGGCAGTCGTATCGAGGGGGACATTTCCTTCCAGCGCGACCTGGGGAGAACTGATTTCCAGTCCCAGATCGTAAGGTCCGACACTCTTTCCGTTCAAATCCAGTTGAACCTGATCGTCTCCGCGGGACTGGAACTTGATGCGGGCAAAGAGCAGGTGCTGACTGGCTCCCAGATGAGAGGTGTCTGTGTTGCCAGACAGGGAAGTCACACTACCGGCAGTGTCATCAATCAGCCCTGACAGATTCTCAGTGAAGGCCGGACCAAATTGAATTTCCGTGGCGGTTGTAAATTCGGTTTGATAGCTGAGGTCCAGGGCAGCCGAGTAAACCCCCTGGTTGGTCATGTTTTGCGCGTCGATCCAGAGCTCGACCCACCAGGTGGCCCATTCACTGACCTGGCCAACGCCTGAGGGTAGTGTTGCCACTTCTCCATTGGCTGAAGTGGTAGTGGTCTGCTCGACAACTCGGAGATTGATCTGGGCCGGTGCCTGTTCATCGTCTTTGATTGTGACCTGGGCCTGTCCGTCAGTCAGGATGACGTCGTGTCCAGCGGACTGAATTCCGGAAAGATTGACCAGGAAGGTTTCATTATTCTCGATCAGATCGGAGTCGATGACCGGGATGACGATGTTCTGAGACGTCGTTCCCGGATTAAAGGTAAGGGTGCCGGTCGTACTGGTGTAGTCCGATCCAGCGAGGGCACTCTGGTCTGCGGTGGCATAGTCGATGCTGACGGCGGTATCCACGGGATGGTCGAGCGAGACGGCGAGGGTGGCAGTACCTGCGTTCTCGTCAACACTGAAATCGTCGATGGAGATTGTCACCTGGCGGTTGTCGTGAATGGTGATCTGTGCCTGATTGTCGGTAAGGCTTACATCGCGTCCCCCCGCCTGGAGTCCGGAGAGGTTGACGAGGAAGGTTTCATCGAGTTCGACCTGATCTGTATCGGTGATCGCAATCACGATGTTCTGGGACGTCGTCCCCGGATTAAAGGTGAGAGTGCCGGTCTTACTGGTGTAGTCCGATCCAGCGAGGGCACTCTGGTCTGCGGTGGCATAGTCGATGCTGACAGCGGTATCCACGGGATGGTCGAGCGAGACGGTGATGGTGGCCGTCCCCGCATTTTCATCTACTGTCTGATCGTTGATGGAAACGATCGTCTGGTCGTCGTCGTGGATGGTGACCTCTGCCTGATCGTTGCCGAAGATGACATTCAGACCCCCCGCCTGGATGTTGGAGAGTTTCACGAGAACAATTTCGTCGGTTTCGACCTGGTTTGAGTCGATGATTGGAATCTCGATGGTTTGCGAATGGACACCCGGGGCAAAGTTCAGTGTTCCCGAAATACTGGTATAGTCCTCTGTTGCCGTTGCTGTCTGGTCTACAGTCATAAAATCGACACTGACAGTAGTGTCGGGTAAACCAGTCAGAGCGACGGTGAGTGTAACGGTGCCGGCATCTTCATTGACCGAGGCATCCTCGATGGAGAATTCTCCCTGATTTACATTCCGGATGGTGACCAGGGCCTGATCGTCGATAAGACTGACATTGCGTCCTCCACTCTGGAGCCCGGAGAGGTTAACAAGGAAGGTTTTATCGAGTTCAATCTGATTAGAATAACTGATCGGGATACTGACGATCTGGGTTGTCTCTCCAGGATTGAAAGTCAGAGTTCCCGTGGTGCCGGTGTAGTCCGGACCAGCGAGGGCACTCTGATCTGCGGTGTCATAATCAATTGTGACAGTAGTATCCACGGGATGATTGAGCGAGACGGTGATGCTGGCGGTCCCTGCATTTTCATCAACGGTAAGATCGTCAATACTTAAGTTGGCTGCATCGTTATCGCGCAACGAGATCTGGCTGGTAGTTTGTGCGAGCACGGCCGGCATGGACGGGTTTGACAGTTCGACCGAGAACATTTCATCCGCTTCCACCTTATCATCACCGTTAATCTGAATGGTGATCGTCTGGGTCTGGGTGGCGGAAGGAGCATTCGTGTCGAAGTAGAGCGTGCCGGTGCTGGCCTGGAAATCCTGGTCCAGCGCGGTTGCTGATCCATCGTGGGTGGTGAAATCGACAGAAGGGGAAGTATAGATGCCGGGAATCAGTCCCGTGGCGGTCACCGTTACTTCCAGCGCCTGCGTGCCATCGTCGTTTTCCACAATACTCGTGTTTTCAATTGAGAAGACCGGAGTCTGACGGTTGAAACTGTAAATCCGGCTGGCTGCAGAAGCTTCATTGAACAGGGCCGTCACGGCCAGATTGTTTCCTTGCAGAGCCACCGCTGCTCCAAATCCGTGCCCAAACAGATCCGAGTTGGATGGGAGGGAGAGTGCCGTTTCTTCGTAGATATGTTCTCCTGACAGATGCTCATAGATATAAACGGTTTTAGAACTGCCCCCTGCATTACCCACCACCAGGGTACCATCGTGTAGATCGAGACTGCTGCCGTAATAGCTGACATTTGAATCATCCTGTGGGGTAAGCCTGGTTGCATCCGGGTTTTCCCAGCCCTGGGAGCCGTCATACAGATAAACGGCGCCGTTATTGTTGCCGGTTGTGTCGAACTGGGGAGAGGCGACGGCAACCAGGTCGCCTTCAATGGCAACCACCTTGCCGAAATAATCAGTGGGTTGCGTATCCTGAGACGTCAGTTTTGTTTCTGTGGCAGTGTCCCAGCCGGTCGCTCCTTTCCGGTAGAGATAGGCAGAACCGCCCAGATTATCATCGCGAATCGCTCCGACAATGATCTGATCACCGGAAATGTCCACCGCGTACCCGAAGAAATCGCCGTTGACTCCGTCTGAAGCAAACAGAACGGATTCCGAGGGGGCCATGGTTGACCAGTCTGAACCGTTACGGGTATAGACAAAAGCGGAGCCGGAATAAGGTTGATTCCCGGCAGTGTAGTGAGCGCCTGCCACAATGGTGTCGCCGTTGATCGCTACCGCTACAGACTGTGAGACATGTCGGGATACGCTGTCAAATAATGCGGTGCGCGTGGGGGCGATGGTGGTCCAGTCTGAGCCATTCATTTCATAGAGATAGACTTCTGACGAGCCGGAATTCATCAGTACGCTGACCAGAATCGTATCTCCCTGGACGTCGACACTGGTACCAAAGATTTTCGTGTCAGCCGGGTCCGGTGCGGCAAAGGTGGTTTGATAGACCCAGATGTCGTCATTTTCATCATCGGGCGTTCCCGCATCGTCTCTGGCATAGACATACACAACTCCCGCGGGATCCGCCGCGGTGTCAGTCCCGGGAGCGCCGATGACGAGGTAGTTCTCATCCGAAGCGATGACTTTTCCAAATCGATCTCCCCCGTTGTGTGCGGTTGCTGAGGTGTCAGGCGTCAGCTCACTGGCTTCAATCCAGGTTTGCGGAGCTGTCTCCTCGAAGATAAAGACTCCACCACTGTTGACTCCATCTAAATCAATATCGGGGGCACCCGCGACGACAGTCGTGCCTGAGATGGCAACAGCCTCTCCCAGACGGGCGATCTCATCGGTCGAAATCGCCAGGACCTGTTCGGCTGCATTGTCCAGATCCCAGTTCGCACCCGTTTTACTGTAGACATAGACCGCACCCGTATTCGGGCGGGTGGTATCAGCGATGAAAGCACCCACAACCAGGCGATCTGCAGTGAGACTGACGGATGTGCCAAAATGATCAGACGTATCCTTGCCGGTAAATTCCAGTTCTGTGGGAGAGACTGTCGACCAGTCTGAGCCATTTCTGATATAGAGATAGGCAGAACCACTACTGGCCCCATGCGGATCGGTGTTCTCAGCACCAATGGCAACATCAGTGCCATTGGTGCTGACCGATTTCCCGAATAAATCGCTTGCGATACCGTTCGATGCGACGATTTTTGCCTCGCTGGGAGCATTACTCGTCCAGTCACTGCCATTTTTCGTGTAGACGTAGGCGGCCCCATTCTGACTACCATCAATTTTAGCGTAAGCCGCCCCGACCACGATCAGATCACCCTTGATGGAAACCGAGATTCCATAATTATCATAAGAATGATAATCTGAGGCTGTTAACATCCTGACTGCAGGATTACTCCAGTCTGCGCCTGTTTTTTCAAAGATATAAGCGGCACCAGAATTATAGGCAGCAGCCGAATCAAAACGGGCACCGGCAACGATCGTATTCTCATAGATTGAGACAGCACAGCCAAGATAGGCTGAAGAATACAGCCCCTCGACGGTGAGTTTTTCGACTGAGGGGGGCTCTGTTTTCCAGTCGGCTCCATTGCGGGTGAAAACATAAATGGCCCCGCCTCCTTCCCGGTCTGCGCCAACGACAATGGTATCCCCATCAATGGCGACAGACGAGCCAAACTGATTTGCATCAAAAGGAGTCGCAGGAGTTAATACTGTTTCGAATTCCCACGTATCGTCTGACTGATCTGCAGGAGTACCCTGCTGATTTCTGACATACACGTAAGCAGTCCCCACAGATCTGCCGTTAGCAGAGTTGTCCAGAACTCCCATGACCATGACATCTCCGTCGATGGCAACGACTCGACCCGCATTGTCGTCGGTATGGTTGGCGTAAGCAGGATCTGCGTAGAGGAATTCCTGAAAGAGATAGTCGGTGTCATCGTTGGTAATGATACCTGAAGCTTGCGTGCTGTCTGCATCATCCGGAAAAACACTACCGCCGGTCGGATTGTTTAAGCGGCCAATAACGGTCTCAGACGCTTCTTTGACCTGGTCTCCAGTGATCTGTACATCGACGATCTGTACCTGGGATGTGGCGGTCGCGGAGGCTGAGAATGTGAGCGTCTGGCTTTTGGAAACGTAGTCTTCCCCGGCGATGGCGGTGCCATCGAATGTGCTGAAGTCGACAGTGGATTCGAAATCGAGGTCACCCGCAAAATTGGCTGAACGCCGAATTTCGAATTTGAGGTAACTGACGCCGTTGTCTCCTTCGACAACCTTTCCGGCGTGGATCGAAAACTCAGACTGGGAGGGCAGATCAATGATCGTGACCACCGCCTGTGCATCAGCAAGAATGATGTCCTGTCCCTGGTTCTGCAGATTCGAAAGATTGACCAGGAAGGTCTCATCCGGTTCCGAATCCTGGGTAAGGAGAATCGGGACAGAAATCGTCTGGGTCTGAACGCCGGGGTTAAATGTCAGTGTTCCGGAAGTTCCCGTGTAATCTTCAGATGCCGTCGCACTCTGATCGGCGGTGGCGTAATCGACACTGATGGCTGTATCAACCGGTTGATCGAGTGAGACCGTGAGGATGGCTGAGCCTGCATCTTCATCGACCGTGATATCGTCGATAGAGAGCAGGGCCTGATCGTCATTTTCAATGGTGACGGTTGCTTCCGAATCAGCGATGTGGGCATGGCCTCTGGCATTCCGTAGTTCAATGCCGAAGGTTTCATCTGATTCCAGCAGGGAGTCGCCATAAATGCGAATGGAAATGGTCTGGGTCTGGCTGGAAGCATTCGGATCGGCGACAAACATAATGGTGCCGGTGGTGCTTTCATAATCTCCGCCTGCGACCGTGGCGGTGCCATCCAGGGTCCGGAAGTCGATGCTGGCCCCGTAAATCAGGTCGCCTGGTTTTGTGGCGGTGCGTGTGACATTGGCGGTGATCAGTTGAGAACCGTCGTTTTCCTCCGTGACGCTGATGTCGTCGATCGTGATGGCCGGATTTTGCGGGAGTCCGTAGACATAGATCGAGCCGGTGTTGAAGTAAACGTCATCGTCTAAACGGGCACTGATTAAAATGGCGCCGTCTGTTACGGCAGTTACGCGGCCAAAATCATCTCCGGATTCTGTACCTGCGGAACTGATTTTCTGCTGTTCAACCCAGGTCATATTATCCTGCGTAAAGCGGTAAACAGCTCCGGAATTATCAGCACCTGTTGGATCAAACGCAGAAGAAATGAAAATCTGCTGGTTATGGATTTCGACCACTGCTCCAAAGTAGGAACTCGGTGCGGCGTCTGATGCTGTTAAGGTCTGAATCGGATTCCAGGTACCGCTGGAGGGATCTCGCTGGAATAGTATGGCCTCACCAACAGTGGAGGCAGCACCGATCAACAGCAGGTTCCCTTCGAGACTGACTGAGTTTCCAAATAATCCAGAGTAAGTCGGGACAGGATCAGTCAGTTTCTGGCTCAGAGTCCAGGTTCCAGCCTGCTCGGTGAAAATATAAGCGGCTCCACTCTTAGTGTAGGGGGCAGAGGCGTATCTCGCACCAATGACGATCATGGAGTTTTCAATGTCGATCGAATCACCGAATCGTGCACCGACTTCAGGCGAATCCGCGGTCAGTTTTGCCGTCTCGGACCAGACGCCATTCTCGCGACTGAAGACATAGGCAGAGCCGGTATACTCATCTTCCGCCGTGTTGCTGACAACGATGGTGTCTCCTTCGATGGCTATGGTGTCGCCAAATTGGCCATTGTCAACAGAATCAGCAACGGTCAATTTCTGCTGGAATGTCCAGATTCCATTCGAACGGGTATAGACATAAACCGCTCCCATGTTATCGGCTGATCCGTCACCAAAGAATGCCCCCACAACGGCCGTATCACCACTAATGCCCACAGACCAGCCAAAATAGTCAGAAATACCGTCGGCATCCGGTTGCAGTAAGGTTGCCTGATAATCCCAGGTATCATCGCCGGCATACTCGGGCGTTCCTTGATCGTTTCTGACATAAATAAAGGCACCTCCATCGCCGGGATGAATGTCATCCCAGCCGCGGGCGCCGGAAATCAGCGTATCTCCGTCGACGGCGATATCCATTCCAAAGAAATCGAGAGTATGGACTGTTCCTTCTGCGTGCAGTTTTTCTTTCAATTCATAATCGCCGAGATCGTCATCTTTGATCGTGACGGTAGCCTGATCATCGGAGAGAATCACATTCAGTCCGCCGGTTTGCAGGTTGCTGAGTTGTACGTCAAATGTTTCCGGGAGCTCTACCGGGGCACCGTCGACCAGGTCGATTTCGATTGTCCGATGCATCGTTCCCGGAGCGAAGGTGAGAGTGCCGGTCTGGCTGAGATAGTCGTCGGGGGAAGTGGCACTCTGATCAATGGTACTGAAATCCACAGTGACAGTACTGTCAACGGGCCTGTCAAGGGAGACTGTGAGGATTGCTTTGCCGGCTGCTTCGTTGACCATCAGATCCTGTACTGAAAGCGCGGCCTGATCGTCATCCTGGATCGTGACGACTCCCTGATTGTCAGAAAAAACAATGTCGGCTTCGGACTGAATCTGGCTCAAATTCATCAGCAAAGTCTCGTCTGCTTCTACCTGATCAGAGTCAACGAGGTTGACCGTAATCGTTTTCGTTGTTTCACCGGCGTTGAAGGTGAGAGTGCCGCTGGTGTTGAGATAATCGGTCCCGTCGAGGGCGGTCTGGTCAGCGGTGGCATAGTCAACCAGAATTGCCGTTTCCACAGGCTGATCAAGGGAGACAGTCAACCGGGCGGTCCCCGCATTCTCATCGACAGACACATCATCAATCGAGATTGCGGCCTGGTCGTCGTCCAGGATACTGATTTCTCCCAGCGAGTCGGACAGGGAGACCGCGGTTCCTGATCCCTGCAGATTGGCCAGTTGAACCTGCAGGGTTTCGGCAGGCTCGACGTTGTCTGTGTCCACGATGGTGACATGGATCGTTTTGGAAACATCGCCTGGATTGAATGTCAGTGTACCACTACTGGTGAGATAGTCAGAATTCGCAACCGCGGTGCCGTCGCTCGTCTGGTAGTCGACTGAAAAAGTGATGGACAGGGCCTCTTCCAGGGTGACCGTCAGAGTGGCAGTACCGGCCGCTTCATTGACTTCGACATCATTGATGGAGAGGTTCACCTGGTCGTTATCGAGGATCGTGATTTCTGCCTGATCCGTTATGAGATCGACAGGTGAGCCATTGGCCTGCAGGTTAGTGAGTTTGACGAAAAACGACTCTGTCGCCTCGTTGACGGCGTCATCCAGGATTATCAGATTGATGGTTTGTGTGGTCTCGCCCGGATTAAATGTCAGCGTGCCTGATGTGGCAGAGTAGTCTGAATCTACCAGGGCTGTGCCGTCGAGTGTTTCAAAATCGACCGTGATGCTGGTCAGTAGTGCCCGATCCAGCGAGACGGTCAGTGAGGCTGTCCCGGCAGCTTCATCAAGGGTGAGATCCTGAATCGAGAGGCGGGCCCGGTCGTCGTCCTGGATGGTAACCACTGCCTGAGTATCGGGGAGGCTCACATCCAGGCCGGCTGCCTGCAGATTGGACAGATTGAGCAGAAAGGTTTCGTCGGCCTCGACCAGGTCTGAATCGACCAGAGTGATTTCAATCGTCTGTGTGGTGTCACCCGGGTTAAAGGTCAGTGTGCCTGATTTGGACTGGTAGTCCGAACCGCTGGAGGCCGAACCGTCAGCGGTGGCGTAGTCGACGGAAATAGCACTCGAGGCTTCATGATCGAGGGAGACTGTTACTAACGCGGTGGCCGCATTTTCGTCGACGGAAATATCATCAATGGAGAGGAGCCCCAAATCGTTGTCCTGGATGGTGACCACAGCCTGGCTGTCGGCCAGCGTGGGCTGGTAAACACCGGATTGCGGGTTGGACAGATTAACCAGAAAGGTTTCGTCCGGTTCGATGATGTCAGAATCGGTGAGTGTGATGTGAATGGTCTGTGTGGTGTCCCCCGGGTTAAACGTCAGCGTACCTGTTTTGGACTGGTAGTCGGAACCGCTGTTGGCACTATCGTCTGCTGTTGCATAATCGACAGAGATGACCGAGGTGAGCGCCTGGCTGAGCGTGACGGTCACGGCGGCGGTTCCTGCAGCTTCGTTCACGGTGAGATCATCGATGGAGAAGGTCGGAATCCGTGATGGTGACTTCAGCCTGGTTGTCTGGCATGATGACATCCAGCCCGTTCGACTGCAGGTTGGTGAGGTTGACCAGGAAGGTTTTATCAACTTCGATCAGATCGGAATTGACGAGATTGATGGTAATTGTTTTTGACTGTTCGTCTGCAGTAAAGGTCAGAGTACCGGAAGTGGCCTGGTAATCCGCGTCGGCCAGAGCGGTCTGGTCTGCAGTCGCATAGTCGAGCGTCACGGTTCCATCCACAGGCTGATCCAGCGAGACCGTGACTGTGGCGAAGCCGGTTTCTTCATCGACACTGATGTCGTCAATGGAAACTTGTGCCTGGTCATCATCCACAATGGTGATGGTTGCTGTAGAATTGCTGTACTGCACGTCAAAGGGGGAAGCATCGGCCACAATGTTGACCGAGAACGTTTCATCGAATTCCACTTCCGCATTGTCGACGATCGGTACCGTGAAGGTTTTAGACAGATCTCCTTCATCAAACGTAACTGATCCATTTACCAGTTGGAAATCACTGACAGATCCGGCAGTGCCGGATTGAAAATAATAGTTGACCGTGAACGGGTATGCTATTTCTCGATCGAGCGTGAGCGTCAATGTGGCTGTTCCCTCTCCTTCATTGACGGTCGTATCGGAGATATTCAGGAGTGCGGCGTCATTGTCTCGAATAGTGGCCGTGGCAATTTCACGGGGGACCAGCGCCTTAATCGAGGGGTTTCTGAGGAGGACTTTAAAGAACTCATCAGTTTCAATCGTTTCATCACCATTGATGGGAATGGAAATCGTTCTGGTTTGAGTTTCGGTTCCCGCTGTGAGATTAAAACTTAAAGTGCCCGTTTGTGACTGATAGTCACCGGAGGCCGCGGTGGCTGTTCCATCCAGTGTGGTGTAATCGATGGTGATAGTCTGGTCATATAAATCGGACGTCAAGCCTCCCAGGGTCACGGTCAGGTCCAGAGTCTGAGTGCCAGTATCTCCTTCCACGATTTCAGCGTTGTCGATGGTGAAGGTGGGGACCAGGCGTGTGAATGCATTGATTCGGGTTACACGTTTCTGTTCATCTTCCGGAAGAGGCTGGAAACTGGGGATAACGTCATAGGCCATCAGGTAATTGCCATAATAGGCGATTCTTTGTGTAGGCCGATACGACCCACCTAAGGAAAATGTTGGTGAATAAACTGTGGACTCGTTCTGTGTGTCCCAGCCTGCTGATCCGTCGTAGATGTAGGTGGGGCCAAAGGTAGTTGTTACAATCAGGGTGTTGTCTACTGCAAAGAGAGACGTACCGTATCCGCGGTAATTGTCCCATTCGTCAGCGATATATTTGATTGTTTCTGCATTTTCCCAGCCCATGGATCCGTCAATAATGAAGACAGCGCCGCTATCGGCTTTCTGTTCGATGCTTCTTGGTGAACCAACAAATATGGTATCGCCGGAAATGGCGACAGCAGAACCATATAAATCTATGCCGTAATAAAGCAGGGGATTCAAGAGACTGGTTTCCACAGCATGGTCCCAGTCGGTCTGTTTCTCATAGACGTAAACGGTCCAGCCAAAACCCCATCCCGGGGTACCAACGACAATCGTGTCTCCATCAATGTCGACGGCGGCACCGAATTCTCTGTCTGTTGCCCCATCGGAGGCATAGAGTACTGATTCTTCTGGAGCCGCTGTGGACCAGTCGGCACCATTTCTGGTGTAGACGTAAACGACTCCCGAATTCGCCTCGACGCCATCTCCTTCGGGATTTCCCACGACAATCGTATCGCCGGAGAAGGCAATCAGATCCTCATATGTATTGTCGAGATCGATGTTGACGGTCCGGGAAACAGAGTCAAATAAAGAGGTAACGGTCGGGGCTGTGGTGGTCCAGTCGGAACCATTCATTTCATAGATAAAGACTTCATACTGCCCGGATTTGCTATAGGAGCCGACCACGATCGTGTTACCGTAGATAGCAACACTGGAACCGAACAGAGTGAGTTCTTCCGGGTTGGGACCTGCGAGTATCGTTTGATAAATCCAGCTGTCATCAGAATCAAGATCTGGTGTGCCGTGATCATCTTTGGCATAAATATAGACGCCTCCCCCGGGAGCGAGAACAGAATCCGTTCCGGGCGCACCTACGATCAGGTAGTCATCATTCATGGCCAGGGTGTGGCCATAATAATCTTCCACATTCGACTTATTGAGTGGTCCCGGAGGCAACTCGCTTGTCAGAGGAAACTCACCCAGAGAGGAGTTCGTATAGTCTGGTCCATAAAATACATAAGTCCCACCACTGTCTATACCATCCATGTCTGCATATATTGCCCCGACTGCAATGGTCGTTCCGTCGAGGGCCACCGCTGAACCGAAGTACTCGCGATCCTGCGTCTCGACCGAGATCACTCGCTGTTTCAATGAACTGTTAGACCAGTAGCCTGCAAACTCATAATAAAATGCTGCGCCGGTTGTCGCATTCTGATTTTCAGGCAGCCTGACTCCGGGGGCTCCAATCAGAAGGCCAGTCGTACTGATCGCGACAGAGTATCCGAAGATTGACGATGAAGGTGTTTCGAGATGGGGAATAAATTTCGTTTCATAGGGGCCATAAGAGTTGGCTCGAAAACCATTGCTTTCGTATAGATAGGCGCCTCCCCTGATGGCTCCCACTAACACAGCATAACCATTGGTGGCTACTGCTCCGCCGAATTCGTCATAGATTTCTCCATCAGAGGCGGTCAGTCTGGTTTCATAAATGGAACTGGTGATCCAGCTCGAATCTGATTTAGAATAGACATAAGCTGCTCCACTGGTCTGGCCATTTTCATCATCACCATAGGCACCGACGACAAGCAAGTCCCCCTCAATCGCAACGGAATGTCCGAACTGATCGCCTGCAGAGAGGCCGTCTGGCCGAATTTCTCGAACCAGGGGGTTGGTCCAGGAACCTGCCTGAGGCTTGATTATGTATACTGCTCCCCCACCTGAAACACCGGGGGCACCCACAACCAGCGTACTGTTGCCTTCAAGGGCGACTGAGTAACCAAAGTCGGAGTAGTTAGACAGGCTCCCGAGAGTGACCAGTTTTGCAAAAGGTGCATAGGTGACCCAGCCATATCCAAGTCTTTCGAATACGTAAACTGCCCCCCTGCCTTCGTCATAAGCTCCCGTCACAATGACATTTCCAGAGATGGCAACCGAATTTCCGAAGCCTTTATCGTAAGATGATGACGTTGGATTGAGCTCGGTCTGGAATTCCCAGGTGTCGTCGGACTGATCCTCGGTTGTTCCGTGATCATTACGCACATAGACATAAATGGCGTTTTTTTCCACATCCCCAACGACCATGTAATTACCGTCTATGGCAATCGAATTTCCTGTCTCGTATCCGGTATGATTGGCATTGATATCTTCCGGGTAATAGGGGGCCTGAAACTCAAAATTGTTTTCCAGCAGATCATCGTTGGTAATCTCTCCCGTGGCATCTAAAGTGGAGACATCACCTGCCAGAATGCTCACTCCGGTGGGATTGCTCAGACGTCCGATCACGGTCTCTGAGTCTTCAATGATCAGATCCCCCTGGACTTCGATGGTCACGGTCTGAGTCTGTGTGGTTGCCGTGGAATCGGCGGCGAAGGTCAGGGTGGTTGACAGCGCCGTATAATCAATGCCCGCCACCGCGGTGCCGTCGAGTGTCGAGAAATCAACACTCGATTCAAAATCCAGGTCACCGGGAGCAGCTCCTGTCCGGGTGACTTCGAACGTCATTGACTGCGTACCGTCTGCGCCTTCCAGTACGCTGGTCGGTGCGATACTGAAAATGGACTGCAGCCCCTGGTCCAGAATTGTGACGCTGGCACGGCCATCTCCAATGATGACATCATAGCCGCCTGAACTGACACTGATTTGCGAAATTTTGACCGCAAATGATTCGGTATCTTCGGGCAGACTCGAATCGACCAGGGGGATCTCAATGGTCTGGGTGGTTTCTTCCGGGTTGAATGTTACTCTGCCTGCGGTAGCCAGATAGTCTTCGCCGCTGGTGGCGCTCTCATCTTCAGTGGTATAATCAACGAAGACGGTTGCTGCCACTTTTCTGTCGAGGGATACGGTCACAAGTGCGGTTCCGTCCTCTTCGTTGACTGTGAGATCAGAAATGGAAACGTTGGCCTGATCATCAGGGCGAATCCAGACATTTGCCGGCCGGGAAGGGAGGATTACACCCAGCGAACCTGTCTGCAGATTGGATAATGTGACTTTGAAATATTCATATGTTTCCACCAGCAGATCATCGATGATGGGGATCTGAATGGTTTTCGAAATCTGATTGGAAGCGAAATAGAGTGTGCCGGAAGTGGCCTGGTAGTCTAAACCGGCGTCGGCAGAACCGTCAGAAGTGGCGTAGTCGACGCTGAACGCCTGGGGATGTTGTTTTGATAAACTCACCGTGACGGTAGCCGTTCCCGCTGTTTCATTGACATAGAGATCACTGATTGACAGGAGCGGTTGATCATCATCTTCGATTGTGACAACCGCCTGGTCATCTTCGAATTCGACCAGATAATCTGTAGACTGAATGTTCTCGAGTGAAACCAGAAATGTTTCATCCGGTTCGGCTACATCATCATTGGCGAGGGGGATCGTAATGGTTTTTGTCGTTTGCTGGGAAGCAAAGACGAGGGTGCCTGATGTGTCGGTATAGTCACTTGTGGGAAGTGCGGTTTGAGAATCCGTATGGAAGTCAACACTGAAGGGACTGTTGATCGCCTGGTTGAGGGAGACAGACAGGGTCGCCGTTCCCCCGGCTTCATTAACCGTGACATCGTCAATCGACAACCTGAGCGGGATGGAATCGATGATGGTGACCTCGGCCTGGTTGTCTGCAATCGTGACGATCAGTCCGTCAGCCTGCACATGGCTCAAATTAACCAGGAACGAGCGGTACGCTTCCAGGGGCGTCGAATTGACAATCGGGACGGTAATCGTTTTCAGCTGCTCGCCGGCGTGGAACTGCAGTGTGCCAGTCGTCTCTGCATAGTCATCCGGACTGGTTGCCGTCTGATCTGCGGTCGTAAAATCGACAAACACGTCTCCATCGACCGGGGCACTCAGGGAGACCTGCAAAACAGCGGTGCCTGCGTCTTCGTTGACCGTGAGATCATCGATCGAGATCGTGGCCTGATCGTCGTCCCGAATCGTGACCCGGGCCTGATCGTCCAGTAAGCTCACATTGAGGGAACCGTCCTGCAGATTGAACAGGTTGACCAGGAACGATTCATCGGCTTCCACGAGATCGTCATCGGTCAGGGGGATCTCAATCGTCTGCGTGGTTTCTCCAGTTGCAAATGTCACGATGCCGGTGGATGATCCAAAGTCGGTTGTCGAATAGGCGGATTCGTCGGCGGTGGCATATTCGATGCTCACCGCTTCGGTCTGTGCTTTCGTCAGGTTGACCGAAAGCGTGGCGGTGCCGGCACCCTCATTGACCGAGAGATCGCTGATTGTCAGGCGCGGCCGGTCCTTGTCCAGGATCGTGACCAGTGCCTGATCGTCATTCATCAGGACCTGGTAGACTCCCGACTGAATGTTATCCAGAAAGACGAAAAATGTTTCGTCGGCTTCGACCGTATCTGAATCGAAAATGGGAATGGTGATCGTTCTGGCTGTTTCCAGGGGATTGAACGTGACCGTGCCGGACCGGGCCAGGTAATCGTTGGGGGAGACAGCCGTGTCGTTGGCCGTAATATAGTCGACCGTCACCGTCGTAGGAATGGCTGCACTGAGCGAGACATTCAGTGTGGCGGTTCCTGCTTCTTCATTCACAGTCACATCATCGATCGACAGGAGGGGGATCACCGTCTGGTCGTCGTCCTGAATGGAAACCTCGCCCTGGCTGTCACTGAAGGCGACGTTCGCTCCCTCTGACTGGATATGGCTCAGGTTCACATAGAACGATTCTTCTGCTTCCACCTGGCTGTTATCCACAATCGGAATCGTAATGAACTGTGATTGCGTACCTGCGGTAAACGTAATGGTACCCGATGAGCTGACGTAATCAGCTGTGGAATAGGCGGTGCGGTTGGCGGTCGTATAATCGACACTGACCGTGGCATCGACCGGCTTGTCCAGAGAGACGAAGATTGTGGCCGTCCCGTCATTTTCATGGACGCTGACATCATCGATCCGCACCAGCGACTGATCGTCTCCTGTGATGGTGATGGTCGCTGTCTTGTCTAACAGTCGGGCATTTCCCAGGGGATTGGAGAGTTTGACCAGAAACGTCTCATTTTTTTCGACAAAAGTGTCGCCGAAGATCTGGACCGTAAAAGTGCGCGTTTGCGAGACCGCGTCGGGATCACCTTCAAAAGACAATGTTCCCGAATTTCCCAGATAGTCCCCCGTCATGACTTTGGCATCACCATCCAGTGTGGTGAAGTTGACCAGCGCCGGGATGCTCAAATCGCCGGGAGTTGTACTGGTGCGAGTGACCTCAATGGACACATATTTTGAACCCGTATCACCTTCCGTAAAGCTCATATTGTCAATGGAGATGATGGGAAGGTCTGCCGGACGGTAGACGTAAATGGACCCAGCCGCTATCTCCTGTGCATTATCATGTACCGCATTGATCATGATTAAATCATGGGAAATTGCTATCTTGCGACCGTAGTAAGCATGATTATTCAGATCTAAATCTCTCAGGATGTCTACCTGCACCCACTCCGAGTTTTCTTTTCTGAAAATGTAAGTGGCACCATTATCCGTTATCAGGTGAGAAGCCGGGTCTCTTGTGGAACCGACCAGAATCAAATCCCCCTGAATATCTACAGCGGTTCCAAAATAGGAGTTAAATACATCGGGGGTGATTGTCAGCATTTGTGTTTCCTGCCAGACATCATCGACTCTGGTAAACACATAGGCGGCCCCGGTGTTATCTAACTGGTCAGTGTCAGGGTTCAACGACTCATGATAGCTGGCGCCAACCACCAGGTTATCTCCATCCAAGGCAACACTATTTCCGAAGAATTCGGCATCCTGAGGCGAACTGGGTTTCAGCTTTTGAATCTCGATCCAGTCTCCATCCTGCAACTCGAACACATAGACTGCGCCACTGTCACTGCGTATTTCATTGTCTCTGGGAGCGCCGATCACCAGCGTCGAGCCCTCGAGAGCAATTGAAGCTCCGAAGTTTTTATTTGTCATAGGGTCTGAGGCAGTGAGCCTTGCCGTCTCTGACCAGGTATTACCAGAGCAGGTATAAATATAAACGGCACCCTGGTCACGATCAGAATAGGGGTTAGAAGTACCGGAGAGTAATTCTCCCTCTGCTTTGGGAACGCCGACGATGATCGTATTATTTTTGATGATCATCGTACGACCAAACCAGTTTGAGTTACCAGGATCTGATGGAGTCAGTTTCTGTTGGAACGTCCAGACATTATTTGATCGTGTGTAGACATAGATGGCGCCACTGTTCACAGTGTCTGTATCTGCATCATCCAGGTAATCAGCGACGACTGCAGTATTACCACTGATGGTAACTGAAGATCCAAAACCATCTGTGATATAGCCGGCTGGAGGCAATAATGTCGCCTGATAATCCCAGGTGTCATCAGAATAATCGGTGGGGGTTCCCTGGTTGTTTCGGGTATAGATAAAGGCCGCACCTTCATTCACTCCTGCTTCATCCCAGCCACTACTGCCGACAATCATGGTGTCATCATCGACAGCGAAAGAGCCCCCATATTCATCATAAGAATTGGCCGTTCCCGGCGCAAAAAGCTTTGACTGCAGGTCAAACTGAGGAACGAAATCATCATCCGGTTCAATTGTGACCACTCCGCGATCATCAACAATGATAATGTCGAGACCATATGCGGGAAGGGAATTCAGGTTTACGTTAAAAGTCTCTTCAAATTCAAAGAGATCATCATCGTTAATATTAACTGTGATGGTTTTTGACTGTTCTCCACTGGAGAAAGTGATCCATCCTGTCGATTTTATATAATCGCTTGAAGAATAACCTTCTGTTGCGGTACCTGGCGAAGTGGAATATCCAACATTGACATATGGATAATCAACGGGTTTATCCATCGAAACAGTCAATACAGCAGTCCCGTCAGCTTCGTTAACGGTTACATCGTTAATCGAAATCCGTGCCTGGTCGTCATTCGCAATTCGTTCATCCGCGGTCGAGGTTCGGATTGTGGTACCTGAACTGTTATTCGAGAGGATGCCCTTAAATTTTTCTTCTTCTTCGACCAGAATATCCCCGTTGATGATCACTTCCACGGTCTGAGTCTGTTTCAGGGATGTTGAATCTGCTCCAAAAGTGACTGTGGTCGAGACCGGGACATAGTCTCCCTCTGAGGAGAGGGCCGTGTCGTCTTCGGTATGGAAATCCACAGTGGCGACTGAATTGAGACTCCCGGTATAGCTCCCGGTTCTCGTGATCGTGAAGGTAGCAATTGTGTCCCCGGAATCACCTTCATCAATTCTGAGATCAGAACTGATACTGAATTCTGACGTCAGCAGCGTCCGGTCTTCCAGGACTTCTGTCTGCGCGATGGATTCCCGGGTCGACAGCGCGTGTGACAGGGAGGCGGCAGACAACCGGCGAACCCGTTTCGGCTGGCGGGTTCTGCGGGGATATTTTGAACGACAACGGTTGGCGATTGACCTGAGCCAGTTCGTCAGCAGCATAATGCATGGACCTTTAGCCAGACTGATATAGATCAGTTTTGATTTGTAAACTAAGGGTAAAAGACGTACACGCAGAGGGTGGTGATAGAAACTGCTAAAGAGGCCTGCAATGAAAGGAGTTAGCGTACAGAGTCTATACAAAAATTTATTGTAGTAAACCGTACCAGTGAACGGAGTTTGATTCCAGTTAATTTTTAAATTATTTATAGAAACGAAAAACTGGAAAAGATGGGGGGAAATCAGACTTGCAGATTGAGCAGACTGGTGATCTGAAATCCAATGCTCGCTTCCACTTCTGCATCAGAGTCGCAGTGGGAACTGGAAATAGACCTCAGCGTCTGAAAGCAGGCTGTGGTTCAGGTCTGAACTGAGGTGAAGTGGGGATCAGGGAACTCTCGTCATAGTGTACGATCGAGTTAAGCGATGATCTCTTTGATCGGCTCGCCAAAATCGATCTCAAGTCGTTTGTGGCCGGGGACTTCGAGGCTGTGGTGATTGAGTCCCAGTTGATGCAGGATGGTGGCGTGCAGGTCGGTGACGTAGTGCCGATGTTCGACCGCGTGGAAGCCGATCTCGTCGGTGGCGCCGTGTGTGACACCTTTCTTAATACCACCGCCGGCCATCCAGATCGAGAAGCCGTAGGGATGATGGTCGCGTCCGTCTGCACGCTCGGAGCCGGGGGTGCGACCGAACTCGGTGGCCCAGACGACCAGGGTTTCATCGAGCAGCCCCCGCTGTTTCAGGTCTTTGAGCAGGCCGGCGATCGGTTTGTCGACCTGGCCGATCCGCTGGCTGTGATTCTGCTTGAGCTTGGAATGTGCGTCCCAGCCGCCGTCGTAGATCTGCACAAAGCGGACGCCCCGTTCTACCAGTCGGCGGGCAATCAGTGATTGCTGGCCGACGCGTTTGGTCTCGTTATTGTCCAGACCGTACAGGTTCTGGGTGGAGGCGGTCTCCTCGCTGATGTTGACGACTTCGGGGACGGCCATCTGCATGCGGAAGGCGAGTTCGTAGGATTTGATGCGGGCCCGCATTTCGGCATCGTCGGGATAGGCGGCACCGGCGAGTGTATTCAGTTCGCTCAGGAGCTCCAGCTGACCGCGGCGTTCTTCGCGGGAGACTTTGCTGCCCGGTGTGCCGAAGGGGAGCGGATTGCTCGGATTGACGGACATCTTCACACCGGAATGTTCCGGTCCCAGGTAGCTGCCGTCATGGGCACCGGTGCCGCCGCAACAGTCTCCGGGGGGCGTGCCCATCACCACGAACTGGGGCAGATTGTCATTCAGCGATCCCAGACCGTAGTGCACCCACGAGCCGATGGAAGGGAAGAAGCCGTCAAAGATGTGGCGGCCCGTGTGAAACTGGAGCTGGGCCGCGTGATCGTTGTCGGTGGTCCACATCGAGCGAACGACGGCCAGGTCGTCCGCACAGCTTCCGACGTGCTCCCACCAGTCGCTGATTTCAATGCCGCTCTCACCCCGTTTGCGATAGCCGACCTGCAGCGGGTAGAGTTGGCCCATCAGCTTGCGGGGCTTGCCGCCGAAGTCGCGCACGTTTTTGCGATAGTAGGGGGAGTTGGTGACCAGGTCGTTAAATTCGGTATCGCCGATGGTTTTGCCCGCATGTTTGTTGAGGGCGGGCTTGGGATCAAAACTTTCCATGTGGCTTGTACCGCCCAGCATGAAATACCAGATCACCGATTTGGCTTTGGGGGCGAAGTGCGGCTGTCCGTTGATGATGGCCGATTCCGCTGCCTGGAGCGCGTTACCAGACGCACTCTCACGCTGCAGCAGGTCCGCCAGGGCGATGCCCGTCAGTCCCAGGCTGGCATTGTTCAGAAACGAACGGCGTGAGACGCGGCCGCAGGAGTTGAACCAGTTGGAGGGGGTTTGGTCAGACATGGCTGAGTTCCTGAATGTGATTCGTTTCGCTGTGAGTTTCGGGGTTAACGGACGGTGACAAAATCGTTGTGGCTATAGAGGACATGCACCAGGTTCTCGCGGGCCCGTTGCCGGGCATCGGCGGCGGGTGGACGTTTCGAAGTCCCTCCGCCGGGAAACTGCTGCTGCCCCTGCTGCTGGAGTAGACTGGTATGTCGTTCTAAAAACTTCGTACAGGCGGTGATCTCCGCGGCCGTCGCGGGACGGGAGAGAATCTGTTTGAAGGCCGCCTGGATAAACGCGGCATCGGTTTTTGTTGTTTTCTCGAGTTGTTCTGCCAGCAGTCGGGCCTGATCGAGTGACAGGGAGCTGTTGGTCAATGCGAGCGCCTGTTGGGGCACGACGCTCACGAGCCGTTCGTAGCAGGCGTTCGGGTTGGCCAGATCGAACAGCTCCAGGAATTCCATTTTCTCGTTGGGGGTGTTGCGGAAATAGAGACTGCGGCGGTGAATGGTCTCTCCCTGTTTTTCATCGAGTTCCGGCCCGCCCCGGGTTTCGTCGAGTGTCCCCGCAGTGGCGAGCAGGCAGTCGCGCACCATTTCCGCTTCCATGCGGCGGGAGTTCATCCGCCAGAGATAACGATTGTTCGGATCAGTGGCCCGGTTCGATTCAGATTCTCCGGGAGCCGAACTCATGCGGTAGGCACTGGAGAGGACGAGCTGACGATGCAGGGGTTTCATCTGCCAGCCCTGTTCCATAAATGTGACCGCCAGCCAGTCGAGCAGATCCGGATGCGTGGGCAGACGTCCGTTCAAGCCGAAGTTGGCGACGGTGGGAACCAGGGCCTGGTTGAAATGACGCAGCCAGATGTGGTTCACGGCGACCCGTGCGGTGCGCGGATTCTGTTCATCGGCAATCCAGCGGGCCAGGGCCAGGCGACGGCCGGTACTGGTGCGGGGGAATGTTTCTCCCAGGGGCGTGTATTTCGTATCTTCTTTTTTGACAGCTGCCTGGGCTGCCTGCAGTTTCTTCTCGGCAGCGGCGACTTTCTGTTCGGCCGCGGTCCGTTTTTTGTCGGGTTTGTCTCCTGTCGCGGCGGGCAGTGTTGCCAGATCCCGCTGCGCCTGTTTGACTGTGAGGGACGCCTGAACGGCAGCGGCTTCCCGTTCGCGAAGACTGGCTGTTTTCGCTAGCGGTTCATAATCAGTGGCCTCGTTGACCTTCGCCTGTTCGGCGGCGATCCGTGCCTGGAGCGATTTCAGCTCGGCCTGCTGCAGTTGCACGTTCAATTCCGCGATCTCGCGCGCCGTCCGGGCGAGGGAGAGATCCTGCTGCAGGTTGGCTTTCGAAGGGGCCGCAAAGGGGGAACGCCGGTCTTCTTTCACGGACTGGGCAAGTTGAAAACCGGGGGCGAGCGGTTCGATCCGCAGCTCGTAAAATTCTGAGTTGGCTGCGTGATTCCAGAGGGCGAATTTACCCGCCTGGCGGGGGACGGGCATCGTGTAAGCCAGTTTGAGTTTGCCGTCGAGCCAGACGTTGAGCTGCTGTCCTTCCACGACGAAATCGAGGACGACCTCTTTGTTGAGCTCAATTTCACAGGGGAAGATGCCGGCCCGGGGATACGACTCGCGGCCTGCTGTGCGGTGGAAGGCCTGCACGGTCGGTTTGTTGTTGCTGATTGCGGTGTAGATGGCCTGGGCATCGCGCAGGTCGACGGCATCAAAGAAGAGACCGACCGAATGGATCTGGCCCGGCTCCAGGGTTTTGTAACGCAGTCGTCCCTGGAAATTCAGCGGCAGATCGACCTGCGAAACCATGGTCCGAAAGGCACCGGTATTGGTCTGTCGCAGACAGCCATCCTGGTACTCCCATTTGCCGGAAACGGTCTGCCAGAGTTCGGGGTTCGGCTGCTGGAAGCGTTCGTTGATGATCGCGGGACGCGCGTCGGTCTCTGTCGCAGACCCTTGTTGCAGGTCTGCCAGCTGTTGTTCGACCTGCTGAATGGTGGTGTCGGACTTGCGTAAAGCTGATTCTGCGGATTTGATTTCCTGTTCGGCCTGCTGCACTTTTTCTTTGAGGATCTCGGGACGCAACGCCGGGTAGTAGCTGGCGAGGGGGAGTTCGACTGGCTTGATTTTTACCGGTTCCTTAGTGAGGTTGACCGGGACCGCTGGAGTGAGGGGATGCTCTTTGTCGGGCTGGCGATCGTCGCCGCGCTGGAAGAGATAGGTGGGCTGTTCCAGTTCCTTGTCGAACACGCGTGCGAGGCCATCTTTGAGGACCATGCCCAGTGTGGCATCTTTTTCTTTGTCGACCGTGCCTGAAAGGGCATCGGTGCGGACGTTGTGCGGCTCGAAGAAAGCGCGGAAGCGATAGTATTCGACCTGATCCAGGGGATCGTATTTGTGATCGTGGCAGCGGGCGCATTTCATCGTCAGTCCCAGGAAGGCGACGGATGTGTGCTCGACGGTATCGAACATCCAGACGTTGCGGTCGAACTTGTACCAGTTGCGACCCAGGAAGCCGGTAGCCCGGACGACATCGGGATTGTCCGGTTCAAGTTCATCGCCAGCCAGCATCTCGACAATCATCCGGTCGTAGGGCTTGTCGGCATTGACCGATTCAACGATCCAGTCCCGCCAGCGCCAGATATGCCGCTGGCTATAACGGATCTCGTTGATTCCACGGGAGCCGTACCAGTCGCTGTACCGCCAGACGTCCATCCAGTGTCGTCCCCAGCGTTCCCCGTAACGGGGGCTGGCGAGTAGCTTGTCGACCGTTTTGACATAGGCCTCTTCAGAAGGATCGGCGAGGTAGGCTTCCAGTTCTGCCGTGGTGGGGGGCAGGCCAGTGAGGTCGAGGTACAGGCGTCGGATCAGAACCGCCGGTTCTGCGGGAGGGCGGGGGACCAGATTGTGTTGTTCGTGCTGGGCTGCAAGGAAAGCGTCGATATCGTTCCGCCCCCAGGCTTTGTTTTTGACCTCGGGGACCACTGGTTTGACAGGCGTCTGGTAAGACCAGAACTGCCGTGGGTCCTGTTCGGGGACTTCGTTTTCCGGGGCGGGGGCACCGGCGTTGATCCACTGTCGGAACAGGGCCAGTTCATCCGGGGTGAGCGGTTTGCCCGCTCCTTCCGGGGGCATCTTGAAGCCGGCGTCACCGGTCAGTACGCCCAGCAGCAGACTGTCGTCCGCCTTGCCGGGTTCGAAGCCGGGACCGGAGTCGCCCCCCTGTTTTATGAACCGGGCTGTGTCGACGCGAAAGCCGGAATTCTGTTTCAAGGCGCCATGACAGGACTGACATTTGGTTTTAAGCAGCGGCTTGATCTGCTTGAGATAATCGACCGGTTCCGCGGCCGGGAGCACTGCTGAACCGCAGAGACTCAGCGTCAGCAGTACGATGCAATCCTTGAGTCGGTTGGCAGTCATGTGGCGGGCTCCGAAATCGCTGCGGAAAATCGCAGGGGGAATGATTTTCACATGAGGAAGGCACAATATATTAAGATTCTTAATATAACAGGTCGGCAGTCGAGATTCAACATATTTAAATTTATGGATGCGTGGTAGAGCCGGGTTTCAGTCTTTTTTCGGGGCGGGGCGCTGCAGATAGGCGAACAGGTCCTGCAGTTCCTGCTCGCTGAGCTGTTTGAGGATTTTTTCCGGCATGAGGGAGACGGGAGAATCGTGGATCTCTTCGATGTCGTCCCGTCGGATGGTGGTCAGCTCGTTTTTGTTGTTGGCGATGCGGATCTGGTCGGGCTGGTCCACTTTGATAATCCCGGTGATGACACGTCCATCGCGGGTGACGACGACCGACGAGACATATTCTTTGCGGACAAACCGATTGGGGTCGATGATGCTCTCCAGCAGGTAGTTCAAGTCTCCCCGATTGGCGGTGGTGAGGTCGGGGCCCAGCTTGTTGCCGGTGCCGTGCAGCTGATGGCAGGTGCCGCACTGTTTCTGGAACAGCTGGCTGCCGCGCTGGGCGTTGCCCGGATGCTTCAACAGGAAGCGGACGCGGCGGATCTCGGTGATCTTGTGCTGCGAATCGCTCTGATTGATCTGCCCCCAGTGCTTCGCGGTCAGCCCGGTGATGGTTTTATTCCCCAGGCTGTTGAGCGTGGTCAGTTCCTGTAAATCCAGCTCGGCTGCCGGCAGCTTTCTCTGATCGACCTGACGGAGAAACGCGAGTGCCCAGGGCTGGCGGGTGAAAAGGACGCGGCGGGCCTGGGTTTGTGAGGAGGCATCATAGTCGGGATACGATATGAGCAGTGTCTGGCTGATACGGGGATCGGCGTAGCGGGACAGGACGAGCATTGCCTGCTGTCGGAGCGAGGCGGGTTGTTGTGCGTCCAGGAGCGGCAGCAGAGGAACGATGACTGATTCATTGCCAAATTGTTGCAGGAACTTGAGCATCGCGGTACGTTGTGCGAGGGGCTGGCTGTCGTTGACGGCGATGTCGAGTGCCTGCTTGAGCACTGCGGGATTTCCCAACCGGGCATTGAGCTGCATCAATACCAGGTTTTCGGGATGAGCGCGCCAGCGGGCAGCCAGTTGTTTCGCAAGTGCGGCGGGGATCTGCTCTGGTTTGAGCTGTCCCTGCCCGGAGAGTGCCAGGCCGGTATCGAGGGCCTGCAACAGCTGATTCTGTTTTGCATTCGGCGCGGTGGTCAAGAGTTTCTGGCAGACTTCGAGTGTGCGAGGAGTAGCGGCAGCGGCGTAGCGTTTCATCAACCGTTCGAGGATGAACTCACTCACAAAGGGCTGTTGCCAGGCTTCCGTGGTGACAAACCGCTGCTCTACATCATCGATGGCGGTGAGGGCCTGTTTTTCGATGGCCCACCAGAGGAGCAGGGGGATGTGGGGATCGCTGCGGTCCAGGTTCCGTTTCAGAATACTCTGGGTGATTTCCAGCGCGGGATCAGCCGGGAGACGGGCGGCGGTGGAAGCGAGCTGACTGCGGACCCGGGGACTGGCGTCGGTCTGTGCGAGCTGAATGAAGCGTTCGGCGATGGTCGGGGAAACGGCGCGTCGATCGCCCAGGAGCCGAATGGTCCAGCTGCGGACCGCGGGAGCCGGGTGCTGTAGCAACTGCAGGGCCGTTGGATCGTCGAGCCCGTCCAGTGAGGCGAGCGTCCAGAGCAGTTGCAGCGTTTGGTGATCGCTGTGCTGTTGATGCAGCTGTGTCTTGAGCATTGCGGGAACGTGGGGATCCTGCCGCGTGATCAGTTCCCGGCGGGCGGCGCGAACGTACCATTCATTGGGTTGTTTTAACAGGGCAAGCAGTTGTTGACTTTCCAGCGCATGGACCTGCAGGAAAGGGGCTGCTTTGACGCCGCGGCCATGTAGGCGATAGATGCGACCGTTGCTGCGATCCCAGTCGGCGTCCGGGTTGGGGTGCGCGGTTCGCTTGTCGTGCCAGTCGGTGAAGTAGATGGCTCCGTCAGGGCCGACGGTCAGATCGGTGGGGGCGAACCAGCTGTCGTTGGCCTGCACCAGCGTGCCTCCGTGCTGTGTGCGAAAGGAAGTCCCGTCGGGGATGAGCGTGTGAAACTGAATTTCGTGGCCCAGCAGATTGCCGCTGATGTATTTTCCCTGCAGGGAAGCGGGCAGCGAGGTGCCCTGGTAGACGGTCCCGCCCACGGTAACATGGCCCCCCTTGAAATTCTGATGGGGCGCATGATCGAAATAACCGAATGTAAACGGATTTCGCAGCGGGCCATGTTTGGAGAACTGTTTCCAGTAGTAGCCTTCCTGGACGATGTGCAGCAGGACGAAGCCGCCCAGGTTCGTACTGGCCAGCAAATTACCCTGGCGGTCGAAGTCGAGCCCCCACATGTTGCCACCCCCTTCGGCGAAGAGTTCGAAGGCTTTGGTGCGGGGATGATAACGCCAGATCGCCTGCACGAATTTGACGCCGCGAATCCGGGCGGTGACGGTGCTCCCCTGGCAGCCGTACAGCCAGCCGTCCGGTCCCCAGGTCAGCGAATTCGCGACCGCACTGGCATCATCCAGGCCGAAGCCTTTCAGCAGTACTTCGGGATCGCCGTCCGGTTTGTCATCGCGGTTGCGGTCCGGATAGAAGAGCAGGTAGGGGGCCTGCAGCACGTAGACGCCTCCATTGCCCAGGGCAAACCCGGAGGCGAGATTCAAGCCGTTCACAAAGTCGTGTGCCTGGTCGAACTGCCCGTCGTGATCGGTATCTTCGAGGATCGTCAGCCGATCCGCGCCCCGGGGGCCGTGAGGCGGCGGTTCCGGAACCCGGTCGTATTGAGAGCGGGTGTGTTGATCGACCTTGACCCGTTTGAGGCCGGCGGGATTGGGGTACTGCAGATATTGAATGACCCAGAGGCGGCCCCGGTCGTCGAAGTCGATGGCGACCGGCTGTCTGACCAGTGGTTCGGAGGCGACCAGCTGGACTTCATAACCGTCGGCAACCGTCATGCGTTGGACAGCCTGTTCGGGGGGAAAGCCTTGCGCGAATGCACGAGTGGCGCTCAGACAACAGAAGAGGGTGAAGAACATTACGCAACAGAAGCGGGATCTTTCCGGAAGCAGCGGGTTCATCTCTGGGTCTCCAGAAACTGTCAGGAACTGAGCACAAGCGGGCTTTGCTGTGTTTCTTATCCTGATCAATGCGGGACGGCATTACAAGACCGGACTGGGATGTGTGAGACAGGTGATCATGAAAATACCTGCAGCGGGAATCATCAATCCAGGTGTGATTTTCTGAATTTCGGGGCTCGGCAAACTGGATATCCGGTCTAAAGTAAGCTGTTCTATTCTAAATCCGGGGGGGAAGACCGTGTTAAAAATTCTGTTTTTGCTGCAGCTGACCTCGACGTTATACATGGTGGGGTTGATCTGGTTCGTACAGGTCGCGCACTACCCGGTCTTTGCACTGGTGGGGAAGCAGGAGTTTGTGCCCTTCCAGATGGCGCATCAGGTGCGCACCACGCTGGTTGTCGGGCCGATGATGCTGATTGAGGCCTTCAGTACCATCGGCCTGGTTTACTGGCGTCCCGCGGGTTTCACTCCACTGGAAGCGTGGACGGGCGTCGGGCTGTTATTCGTGGTCTGGTTCTCGACCGCATTGCTGCAGGTCCCCCGGCATCAAAGGCTGATCCAGGGATACGACAGCCGACAGATCCGCATGCTGGTTGCGACGAACTGGGTGCGGACGCTGGCCTGGACGGGCCGTGGTGCGTTGCTGGTCGGTTATCTGTTTCGCGTGCTGCCGGGACAGGCCATCGGTTGATGCACACTACGCTGGCAGCGTGGGCGAAAAGGAACTGACGGTCGCCGAACCCTGTTCGACGGTGAGCAACGCGGATTCGGGGACCTCTTCCCAGTGGCTGGTCAGTTCATCCAGTGGCTCGGAAACGACGATGGTGGCATCGTCGGGGAGTGTCGAATAGCTGCCGTCGATTTCGTGCAGGGCGTGCAGATGCGAACTGTGGTAGAGCGTGCGGGACTGATGATGACTGGAATAGCGGATCGCCCAGAGCTGTTCGCCATTGGTCGTGCAGGCGCTGACAAACAGCGGCACTTCGATGCCCGCGGCTTTCCGGACCTGTTCCACATGACCGATTGTGCGGGCCAGGGCGGCGGGGGGATCGTCTTTCAAGCCGAACGTCAGTGCGAGGAAGAACAGCGTTTCGGAATCGGTGGAGCCTTCGATAAAGGGGAACAATTCGGGATCGACGTCGAACAGGAGCTGCCGCTTGAGTGAGCGGAAGGCGGGAATGGAACCGTTGTGCTGGAAGAGCCAGTTATCGAAGCTGAAGGGATGCGAGTTGGTATTCTGCACGGCGGTGCCGGTCGAGGCGCGGACGTGTGCCAGAAAGAGCCGCGAACGGATGTGGTCGGCCAGGTGGCGGAAATTGGCGTCGTTCCAGGCGGGATGGGTATCGCGGTAGAGTCCGGGTGTGGGATCGTCCCCATACCAGCCGACGCCAAAACCGTCGCCGTTGAGGGCTTCGACGTTTTGCGTCGCGTGTCGACTCTGGTCGATCAGTGAGTGACTGGGACGGGTGAGCAGTGCACTCAGCTTGAGTGGAGATCCGGTATAAGCCAGCCAGCGACACATAGGCTTTGACTCCCTGTCAGCGATCCAAGATGGGATCAGTTATGATTGACTTTCTGCTTACGGTGCTTCTTATGGAACTCTTCGTCATTCCGGCAGCGGTACCAGCAGAAGGAAATTTCCAGCACCGCGATTGTAGCAAAAAATCCGAGCAGCCAGAAGAAGCGAATACTGTCTCTGCTCCAGAGATGGATCACCAGCAGTGTGACCGTCGAGAGCATCAGACCGATTCCCAGCAGGATCAGCCAGAGGTTGCTGTGGGTAAAGGAGCGGAGTTTGAGGTTGGCGACGGAGACCGCGATGGAGACCAGCAGGAAGACCAGACTGGAAAACAGGGTGATCGTTTCCAGGCTGCCCAGCAGGGTGAAACCGCTCGCCAGTGCGGTCATGAAGACAATAGCGACCCAGGGGATTTTGGCCTTGGTACGCAGGGCAAACATCTGGGGCATCCGGTTTTCATTTGCCATATCTGCCATCATCCGTGAGGCGCCGAAGATCGTGGCATTCACGGCGGAAGAGGTGGCCAGCAGGGCGGCCAGGTCAACCAGGATGGCACCGGTATTCCCCAGGGCGGGTTTGGCGGCGACTGCCAGTGTGTATTCCTTGGCGGATTCGATTTGGACCGGAGTGAGATTTCCGACGGCAACGATGGCGACACCGAAATAGATCAACGATGTGATCAGAATCGAGCCGTAAATTCCCCGGGGGATATTGCGCTTGGGTTTCTCGGCTTCCAGGACGGCATTAGTGATGAGCTGGAAGCCTTCAAAGGCAACAAAGATCATCGCTCCCGCAATGAAGATGGAAGGGACGCCCTGGTCAAACACCGGGAACAGGTGGTCTTCCTTAATGGAAAATGTACCGGCGAGCGCGAACAGTCCCAATAGAATCACTTTCGTGAAGACAATAATGACTTCCGTTCTGCCGCTGGACTGGACTCCCTGGAGATTGATCAGCAGAAAGAACAGCAGCACGCCCAGCGAGAGCATCATGCGGACCATCGGAGAATCGGCGTCGCCCAGCAGGTGCGCACCATACACGCCAAACGTGTAGGCATACAGGGCCAGCGTGCCGACATAGCCGACGATCACGGTCCAGCCGGCAATGCCCGCGACGTTGGGATATTCCGGGAAGGCGCGGTCCAGAAAGGTGAAACTGGCACCATCGCTCTGGAAGCCGAGTGCGAGTTTGACGTAGGAGTAACCGGCGGCCAGGGCCACGAAACTGCCCAGCAGAAACGCCATTGGGGCGGCGTGACCGGAGATGTTGACGGCCATGCCCAGTACGGAAAAGATACCTCCGCCGATCATCCCGCCAATACCCATTGCCAGCAGTTCGGTCAGATTCAGCTTCTGTTCGTGCAGGATCGCAACGGTGGATTCTTCCAGCTGTTTATTAATGGTGGCAACTCCCTCTGGATGTCGATGTGCGTCAGTTTACGTCAGGAATCCGGTATACCTGCAAATTAGCACCGGATCGAGGGGCGGGTAGTCACGAACTGGGATGAAGTCGGTCAGCTGCTTACTCTTTGAAAATCATACTGCTCCGACAGTCGAAAACAAGCTGATCATCGTCGGTTCCTGCAACTTGGAATGAAATCATTGGTTCAGGAATCTGACAAAGACTATAGGAACAATCACGGGAACACACTGGTCAGCAGGAGAGCAAGCTGTTAATTTAGAAAGTAGCTTCCACTGTGGAGCAGAGACTCCCCCCATTCTGAGTTTCACAAATTCAAACCGGTCACAGGACACCTGGTCGTGTTTCCGAAGACGGCACCAGCGGGCATTGAGCCTGTTGTGTTCCTCGCACCGGTTTTAGTTCGAACCAGAAAGGAAGTCTGATGTCTCGCAATGTTTCAGAACAGTTGCTGGAGATTCTGATTGAGGCCGGTGTCACCCAGGTGTTTGGTGTCATCGGTGATGCGTTGAATGCTTTCGCGCAGGCGATTCACAATCATGAACAGGTAGAATGGATCGGCGTACGGCACGAAGGGAATGCCAGCTATGCCGCTTTTGCCCAGGCAGAGTTGAGCGGGAACCTGGCCGTCTGTGCCGGGACCGTGGGACCCGGGGCACTGCACCTGATCAATGGTCTGTATAATGCGAAGCGCGAACGCAGCCCGGTGCTGGCGATTACGGGGCAGGTACCGGTTTCACAGATCGGGACCAGTTTTCACCAGGAAGTCGACCTGGAAAAAATCTACTCTGACGTCTGCGATTATCAGGCTGTGATTCGTTCCCCCGAAGAAGCCCCACGGGTGATTCTGCGGGCGATCAAGGAGGCACTCAGCAATCGGTCGGTCAGCCGGATCGAGCTGCCGGCGGACATTGCCGAAATGCCCTGTGCGGGGGATGATTTTATTCACCCGCTGATCCGCTCGCTGGCCACGCTGGTACCGGCCGAAGAACAGATGCAGCAACTGGCAGAGCTGATTCAAGCGCACCGGGAGAAACGAATTTCGATTCTGGCAGGAGCCGGCTGCCGGGAGGCCCGCGCGGAAGTGCTGGAACTGGCGGAGAAGCTGCAGGCACCAATCACGCATTCGCTGCGGGCCTGTGATATCTTCGATCATGACTGTCCTCACGTGGCGGGGCTGACGGGGCTGATCGGGAATCCGTCGGGCTATCACGCGGTGATGAATACGGACCTGCTCATGCTGCTGGGGACCGATTTCCCTTACACCGAATATCTGCTGCACGACTGCACCGTGGTGCAGATCGATACTCATCTGCCCCGCATCGGAAACCGGGTCGGCGTGAACCTGGGAATTCACGCCGACATCAAGGCGACGCTCACACAACTGTTGCCGCATGTGGAATCGCACGGCCCGTCGGAATTCCACGACAAGATTGTGGGCAGTTTCGAAGACTGGCGACAGGAGATGCGGCAGGATGCGGATCCGGACCGCGATCGTGAGCCGCTGCATCCGCAGATCTTTGCAGGTCTGATTAACGAGCACGCCAGCGACGATGCGATCTTCGTGGTGGATACGGGGACGATCACGGTTTGGGCGGCGCGGCATATTTCGTTTCATTCGGAGCGACGGATGATTGGTTCGTTCAATCACGGCTCGATGGCGGTCGGCCTGCCCGCGGCGCTGGGAGCCCAGTTACTCTATCCGGAACGCGAAGTCTGGGCGCTGGTCGGGGATGGTGCGTTTACGATGGCGATGCAGGACTGGATCACGATCGCCAATCGTGGCCTGCCGATCAAGATGCTGGTGCTGCACAATTCGAGCCTGGACCTGGTTAAGCTGGAAATGGAAGTCGCAGGCATCGTTCCCGAAAAAGATGTCCTCGAAATCGATGTGCCTGATCTGGCGGAATATTCACGCTGGTGCGGCGCTAAGGGCGTGCATGTTGAACATGCCAAAGATATCGAGGCGGCGATCAAGGCGGCCAAAGCAGCAGAGTCGCCGTTTCTGATCGATGCGGTGGTCACCAACGGCGAACTGTCGATGCCCCCCAAAGTGAAAGTTGCCCAGGCGACAGGGATGGCGGAGAGCAAGCTCAAGCAGGCCTGGATGGCGCTGAGTGGCGATCACGAGCAGTGGAATAATATCAAGGAAGAACTGGCGGCCTATTTCGACAGCAGTGATTAACGGCGCGCAGAGTCGTAGAGCGGTTTTCAGAGGAGGCAGTTTGCTTTCAATGTGGGTCACGGTATACTGACTGATGGCACGCGGGTTGAAAAGCCGGTCTTCCGGGATCGGGATATGAACCTGATTGGGAAGACCGACGGTCTTCAATCGAATCTGTTAACCGCTGATCTGACTCGAGGAGCCTCTCATGCGAGTTCGTGCGCCCCTGCTGTGCCTGTCTTTTCTCTTGCTTCTGTCCGGTCTTCTGTCTGCGGAGGATCCGGCTCATATCGGTTCGCGGCGGGAGCTGTTCGTTGACGACTGGATGATTCACAGTCTGAAAAACGCCCGCCAGGAACTGCATCACCCCGTGCCCCAGGAAGTGGCGATCACCTACGATGCCCCGGCCGAGGGGAACATCAGTTATTATGTCCGCATTCTGAAAGATGGCGACCTGTACCGCATGTATTACCGCGGTGCCCATCACGACTGGAGCAAAGGCAAGGTGACGCACCAGGTGGTTTGTTATGCCGAGAGCGACGATGCGATCCACTGGCGGAAGCCAGACCTGGGGCTGTTCGAGTTCAACGGTTCGAAGAAGAATAATGTGATCTGGACGGGAACCGGCGCGCATAATTTTTCGCCGTTCCTGGATACGAATCCCCAGTGTAAGCCCGCTGAGAAGTTTAAGGCCCTGGGGAGCGGGAAGGGGGGCCTGTATGCGTTCGCCTCTGCCGACGGCATTCACTGGCGACTGCTGAAAGAGAAGCCGGTGATCACCAAGGGGGCCTTCGATTCACAGAACCTGGCATTCTGGGATGAGCACCGGGGCCGTTATGTCGATTTTCATCGCGGCTTCACCAACGGCGTGCGGGCGATTATGACTTGTACTTCGGATGATTTTGTGAACTGGACGACGCCGGCGTTCATCGATATCAAAGACTCGCCGTCGCAGCACCTCTATACGAATGCGACGATCGCCTATCCCCGGGCACCGCACCTGTTCCTGGCGTTTCCCAAGCGGTTCGTGCCGAGTCGCAAGGCGGCCTGGCACCCGGATCCGAAAAACAATCACCCCGGCGTCAGTGACGGCGTGCTGATGACGAGCCGGGACGGTATGCACTGGAACCGCTGGGACGAAGCCTTCCTCCGTCCGGGGCAGAACCGGGAACGCTGGTGGCAGCGGAATAACCACATCGCCTGGGGCATCACCACGACACCGAGCCCGCTCCCCGGTCACGTGCCGGAACTGTCGCTGTATGCGATTGAGAATTACTACGTCGGTCCCTGCCGACTGCGCCGTTTCTGTAAACAACGGTCAGAAAACGTAGCGCGTGCCGGTTGAAAACCGTAGCGCTGTCTGTGCAGGATTCGTCCTGATGTGGCTGTTTGGGGACGAATGCGTGGTCTTTTGTTATTTCGTCAGTCGCGGTTGCTTGCTTGAGCTTTTTGTGTGCCGCCGTTTGGCGTCCTGTAACCGGTAACTTTCACCAGTGGTTTCCAGGATATGGCAACGATGGGTGAGCCGGTCGAGTGTGGCCCCCGTCAGCCGTTCGCTGCCCAGGACCTCGGTCCAGTTTTCAAAGGGGAGATTGGTCGTTACGATCAGGCTGAAACGTTCGTAAGCCGTGCTGATCACGTCGAACAGCAACTCGGAGCCGAGTTTACTTGCGGGGACATATCCCAGTTCATCCAGAATCAGCAGATCGAGTTTCGCGAGCTGCTTTTTCAGGCGGGTTAACTCCCGCTGTTCGCGGGCTTCCATTAACTGGGTAATCAGTTCTGTGACCTGGTAAAAGCGGACCCGCTTTCCCTGGCCGCAGGCGGCAATCCCCAGGGCGACTGCCAGGTGCGTCTTGCCGGTGCCGGAATTGCCCACCAGCAGGATATTCTCCCGCTGCTCGATAAACTCACCCCGCATCAGTTCGCTGACCAGCAGTTTGTTGAGGCCGGGCTGGACCTGAAAATCGAACGTTTCCAGGGTCTTATACGTCGGGAACTTCGCGGCCTTCAGACGTCGTTCCGCGGCCCGGCGTTCCCGTTCAATCAGTTCCAGTTCACATAACTGTAACAGGAATCCCAGATGGTCGACATTGTCAGTGGCACAACGGGCGGCGATCTTTTCGCATTCTCTGAGGATGGTGGGCAGCCTCAGGTTCTTGAGATGGTGCTGCAGCAGCACCAGGCTTTTGGTTTGTTTTCTGGTCACGTTTAACCTCCGATTAACAGGGACTGGTAAGCAGAAACATCCGTCTGTGCCACCTGTACCAGCTTCAGGTGGGGACGGCCTTCCAGGCTGAACAGAGTCAGCGGTGACTCCTGCTGGTATTCCAGAATCAGGCGAATGGCAGAAGCGCGGGTCGCATCAATGTCCAGCGCGTATTCCACCGCACGCTTCAGTGCGGATAACGGATGGTGTTCCAGCAGGCGCAGCACCTTGATGAACTCCCGCGTGCCGTCTGACTGCAGTTCGGCTTCCAGCCGACGGCGGAGAATGCCCAGACAGACCGGCAGATCCCAGTCTTCCAGGGGGCGGGCATGATCAAAGCCTCCCGGCTTCCGTTCCAGTAAACTCAGGTAATGAATCGGGTTAAAACGGGTCTGTTCCCGTCCCCAGTCCCGCTGGTGCCGGGCGATTAACGTCTCTTCAAACAACAGCCGCACTTCGGTGATGGTGGCCACGATAGTGATCTGACGATGCGCGTATTTTGTGGGAACCGAGTAACTGTTGGTATCAAAGCGGACCAGCGACAGGGAGTCGGCGTGTGCCTGTCCCAGTCGGCAGGCTTCGAACGTCTGCTGTGGCAGGGGCCGCAGGAATTCCCGTTGTTCTTCCGCCAGCAGGCTCTGTTTGGGGGAAGCCTGTCCCCGCAACTGACGCTGCAGATCGTTCCGGCAGCATTGCACTAACTGCTCGTTCAGAGTCTCCAGGGAAGCAACCCGGGGAACGGGGACCAGGAAGTTGCTGCGGGCATAGTCCAGCAACCGCTCGACATGGCCTTTCTCATTCGGTCGTCGTACCAGACAGAAATGATCGTCAAACAGAAAGTGGCTTTTCAGACGCAGGAACTCGGTCGTTACTTTTCGCTCACGGTTCCCTACCAGACTGGCTACTGCGATTTTCGAGTTGTCATAGCTGATCCGCTGCGGTACACCGCCCAGAAATTCAAAGGCCCGCTTGTGTCCTTCCAGAAAGGCTTCCGTACATTCCCGGGGAAAGGCCTGGATAAAAATCGCGTCCGAATAAGGTAACGTCATCACAAACAGGGCGACTTTGGTCAGTGTTCCGTCCAGCCAGACATCGGCAAAGCCGAAGTCCACCTGGGCTTCGCCCGGGGGATGGCGGAGCGGCAGGAAAACCTCGCGGGACTGGGCTTTCCAGTCACGGATGGCTTCCCGGACGATCGTGATTCCACCGGAATACCCGTGTTCGTCCCGCAGACGTTCGAAGATGCGCTTCCCCGTATGGCGCTGTTTGCGATGCACGCTGCGGTCGTTCTGCAGAATCTCATGAATGATCGGCAGAAACGGCTCCAGCTTGGAAGGCCGGGGCTTAGTCAGCCGGTATCCCGGCGGCTCCGAGTAGGTCAGTATTTTTTGCAGCGTGTCCCAGTGAATACCGTACTCGTCACGAGCAGCACGTTGACTGATTTCTCCGGTCAGAACACGCCGACGGATCTCACCCCATAACTCCATATCTGTAATCACCCTTGCCCCCGCTGTTTCCGGATCAGAACTGACTCATATACTGAGAGTCTGACCCAAAACCAACAGGTGGTCATCTGGGCGCTACGTTTTTATACCGATTTGCCACTACCCGACAGGCGCTACGTTTTCTGGCCGCTGTTTACACTCCGCTTCACGAAGCTTCTGAATAATCTGCTCAACAGTAAATCGTTTTCTCGGCATCTTTCATACTCCCTAAACTATGTCCAAAATTGAAATAATACCACATTTCAGATGGACTCGGTTAAGGGGGCTAGGTCACTTGATAAGCGTTCAGAAGGTGAGGCTCTTTCCGCCGCATTGCGTTTAGCCCATATAACATCAGAGTATTATTATGTGCAAAACCTAAATGCATTTGAAGAGTGCTTCAAATGCATTATCAAAACGACGAAGGCTCGAATGCAACGAGATAATCGAAATATTCTATCAATTCCGCATCTGCATTTTTCAGCACATGGAAACGAAGACGGGCTAGTACTAACCGATAACGATTTTGTCCCTTGGGATGGGCTTAATATAATGCTCCTAGGACTCGGCAAAGCTACCGGTTACATAGGCCCTTCCGGCTATTGCTTGTTTCTTGCCACATTTTCAACATGCAATGGTGCATTTGCAAGTAAGATGTTCTTGAGCGAACCGCCGCGCGAATTCTCAACGAAGTTGTTTAACGGCGTGCCACCTAAGCCATGTATTGGCATCGTCGGACCAACTGAGAGCGTCTCTTGGTCCGATTCGCTAACGGCTTTCGTAACATTTTATCATTTGAATCTAACAAAACACGTACCAGCCCAGAAGGCCGTGAAAGTCATGAATGACGCTGCTGGATTAACAAATGTTTTTAGATGTTACGCACATGACCAAGGTGAATTGACTTGATCAATGAAGGTGCAACCGACCTCCCCCTAAACGGGCACATAAAACGCAAGTTACCTGATCAGTGTTAGCACGAGAGGGCTCTGATTGATGTCCGGGTAATCGCCGTTCCCCGGTCATGGGGTTGGTTTCAGGGGTGGTTGTTCGAATAAATACAGATGTCAAGAACCTTAAATATTTGGTTTCTTTCCAGGAAAACGACCCATCCGGATTCGGTTTCCTTCCGTTTATCAGTCACTTCTAGACGCTACCACCCACAGTATGGTACAGTTCAAAAATTGAAACTGACCGCTGCCAAGAGACTCGTTGTCTTGAGTTCACTCCCTGCGTTGAGTTTTTCGACCACTCCAGACGAGGTCGCTGCTATGAAGATGCTGGATACTTCATCGACCGATGATCTGCGGGGGCCGGTTCCTGACTGGCCGGTGACGAAGTCGCGGCTGGGGCTGCCGTATGGATTGGCCCGGGGGATTCTCGCGGCGATCGCCCTGGTGCTGGGGCTGGTCTGGCTGGCGGTGGAGAATGTGCAGAACGTCAATCCGGTCTATACTGTTGGATGTGGATTGGTGTTTGCATTTTTTGCTCTGCTGGTGATGCTGCTGCTCCCGTCACAACTGGCGAATCGGCGGTTTCTGCACGCGGCCGCAGAGATGCTGCCTGAGGTGCCCCGCACGCCGCTGCTGATCGCGAGCCCTTACGCCAACGGGGCGATCACCCATGAACTTGTGCAGACGCCGTCCAGTATCGTGCTCCAGCCGCGCGCGAATCCGTATGGAGCGATGCCCTGGTTCGGCTACCTGTGGCCGATTTTCACGGGGGTGGTGATGATCACGCTGGTCTGGACGCCTGCATTTTTCGCGGATCTTTCACTGTTCTGGAAGTATTTCTGGAAAACGGTCCTTACTCTGGGGCTGTGTCTGAATGTCTCGATCTTTGTGTGGATTGTCAGCCGGGCGTTTCGCAATCCCCCGGAGGGCCTCGCCGTGGTCGAAATCGATCAACTGCGCAACGTCTGTGTCATCACGCGGGAAGGGGAATCGATGACGATCGATGTGCGGCAGATACTCGCCGTGCAACTCTGTGCGGCCTGGCTGAAGATCGAGGATCTCGATCATGAGGACGATGACTACGACAACAAACAGAGTCATGGTGAGGTGGAACTCAACCTGGTCTGGTGGGACCGCCTGGGCCTGGAGCGGACGAACCTGATGAACCCTGGCTGGCAATATCACAAACTGGTGCCGATCGCGCGGACGCTCGCGGATGCGCTGGGGGTGCCGCTGCTGAACCACGCGACGTCGTCGCACTGGCGGGAAGAACGCGGGCGGGCGAAAAAACGACCGTTTATTGCCGTGGGGCGGGCCCGTCGATACGTGGCTGGTTGAGGGAGTGTGCTGGTGGGATGTGGTTCCCTTGGGAGTCTGATCTGGGATCAACGTCGCCAGGCGGGCGAACACATGGGTTCGCCCCTTGTATCTTACTGTTGACTGCCTGCTGTGATCGGCCCGAATTGTCTTGGGAGGGACCTGATTTCTACTCTTTCAGATTATCAATGACATCTAGAATTGAGTTCATTTGATTAACGACCTCGGAAACTTTGGAGAGGGGAAAGTTAAAACGGAAAATCAATTGAGAATCGATATTTGTTTCCAGGTATTTTTCATAATCCCTGATCATCATCTTAGTATAGCCATCATCGGGCGTTCGTCCTGAGACAGATACGATTGTTTTCTGGCGTGTAAAGGTCATCACAAGGACATCCTCTTCCGTTCTCAATTCCAGCGTTTCGCCATTTCGCAACCAATGAATTCTGGCTAAGTAATCACGCAGGGCGATGAATGACTGCAGAAAAAAGTAGTCTCCCGCCACATTAATGCGGTCTCCGATTCTCAGTTCACAGTCCGCTCGCAACAGTTTGGAGAATGGACTGTCATCGTCTTTGAAGTCCAGATAATAGAGTGGTTGAATTGTGAAAGAATCACTTTGGCTGATGCTGAAAATTACCTTGGAATCCGAAAAAATGGGATCGATGTGGTCTCCGCTCATGATTGTCTCCTGGTAATTTCCATGTGTTGAGTCGTGGTTAAAGTCTCAGACACGGATTGGAGAACAAAGTTCTCGGTTGCACAATCCGGATTGCACGCTTTGTGTCGTAAATCGAATCCGTTCAGTTTGACGATGTTCAGCTAGGGAGGTGGGGTGATTTTTCATAAAATGGCGCGTTGGGCCGGGGAGTCGTGTCCGGGGAATGTGGTTCCGTTGGGAGTCTGATCTGTAATCAACGTCGCCAGGCGGGCAGGCACACAGGCGCTGCCCCTACGTTGAGGTGGGGAAACGTTTTCTGATTTGCACTGTCGGACAAGCCGACAGATGGCACCCGGCGCGGATACCATTTCATTCATCAGTTAATCTGCGGGTGGCATGGAATGTCATTTGGGCCTGCCCGATTTCTGCTTCCGTTTCGGCGGGGCTGGTTCTGCGGGACTGAGTGACAGTTCGTGTCATTGATGGTAATAAACAGTTTTTATGCGGTCATAAGCGGTAAAAGTTGGCCAAAAACGGAGTGCATCGATGAGCAGTTGTTTTTCAAATCGTGCTGAAACCAGCGGGTTTTATGGTGTGTTTGTGTCATCGGTGCGGGATGTTTGAGTGAAAAGATAGTGTGCACTCGCGCGCGCGACGCAGAACAGGGTATTCTGGTCAGGCGCAGGTGCGTGTCCAGTCCAGTTTATTCAGTGGTGGGGGAAGATTTGTAGAGGTGGGAAAACGTTCTCTGATTTGCACTGTCGGACAAGCCGAGCAGTGGCACACGGGAGACCTTAGATTAGGCAGAGACAGATATTAGACTGAGGGGGAAATACAGGGATGAACAATTCAGGCTGTTGTCAGATTAGGGGCGACGTCTATAGTCCTGCAGATTTGTTTGATGACCGATTTTCAGGAGTGTGGAAATGTTTGGCTGGTTGCGACGTGATCCCCGGAAAAAGCTGGAGCAGGCGTATGCGCGAAAAATGGAACAGGCCCGTGATGCGCAGCGGAATGGCGATATTCAGGGATATGCCAGCCTGGTCGCTGAGTCGGAAGAGATCCTGCAGGAAATCGATCGACTGGCTGCGCAACAGGCCGGTTGACCAGCCACGCGGGGTGACTGGTCAACGAGTGCCTCAGGCGATGATCTCTTGAACGACGTTGCCGTAGATGTTGGTCAGGCGGAAGTCGCGGCCGCCGAAGCGGTAGACCAGCTTCTTGTGATCCAGACCGAGCAGGTGCAGCATGGTCGCGTGCAGATCGTGCAGGTGGACTTCTCCCTCGACGGTTTTGTAACCGAGGGCATCGGTGGCGCCGTGGGTGAGTCCCCCTTTGGTGCCGCCACCGGCGAGCCAGGCGGTGTAGCCGGTGGAGTTGTGATCGCGGCCGAGGGTCTCTTTGCCGGAGAGGACCTGGGTTTCGGGCTGACGTCCGAATTCACCACTCCAGAGGACCAGCGTTTCATCCAGCAGGCCGCGCTGTTTGAGGTCGGCGAGCAGGGCGGCGATCGGTTTGTCGATCGTCTCGGCTTTCGATTTGAATTTGTCGAGCCCGCTGTGGTGATCCCAGCCGGTGGTACTGACTTCCACAAAGCGGACACCGGCTTCACTCAGACGACGGGCCAGCAGGCACTGGCGGGCGAAGTCGTCGGTGGATTTCTCGTCGACGCCGTACATGTCGAGTGTGGCTTTCGACTCGCGGCTGAGATCCATGACTTCGGGAACCGCATCTCGCATCTGCTCGCTGAGGTTGAGCGAGTCGATCACGCCGCGGACGTCGGCGGTCTGGCCCAGAAGTTCTTCATTCATTTTCTGCGCGAGGGCCAGGGCACTGCGTTCCGGGTTGGCGGCCAGTCCGTGCTGCGACTGCAGGTTGCTGATGGACGCGGTCTTGATGGACTGACCGGACCAGCCGAGCCGCGTGGCCTGGAAGGTACTGGGGAGAAAGGCGCTGCCGTAATTCGCGGGACCGCCGAAGGTGCGGGTTGGCTTGATGGTGAAGAAGCCGGGCAGGTTCTGGTTTTCGGTGCCCAGTCCGTAGAGGACCCAGGCGCCCATGGAGGGCCGCTGGAATTTGAACTCGCCGGTATGCAGCATGGGGATGGCGATGGGATGGGCGCGGCTGGGGCCGGTCATCCCGTTGAGCATGCAGAGATCGTCGGCCTGCTGCGCCAGGTGCGGGAAGGCTTCCGAGATCCACATGCCGCTTTCGCCGTGCTGGGCGAAGTCATACAGCGGGGCGAGCAGTTTGCCCTTATTCTTTCCCTTCTTGCCGCCGTTGGCTTTGAGCTCGGGTTTATAGTCGAACGATTCAAACTGCGAGGGGCCGCCGTTGATGAACAGGAAGATGACCCGCTTCGCCTTGGGGGTGAAGTGGGCGATGCGGGGGGAAAGCAGACCGGCCTGGCTGGTCTGTGGAGCGAGTCCGGTCAGTGCGAGTCCGCCCACACTGCAGCTGGCCGCTTTGAGCCATTGACGTCGTGACAGTTGTGTATTTGCTGTTTCGTGTTTCATCGGAGGTGATCTCCTGTGTCAGTGTTCCAGGAAGGAGTGGGGAGGGATGATTTAACGGGCATCGACCAGGAACCGGAATTCCGCGGTCATGAACAGCGTCTGGAACCAGGCGGCCCAGGCGTCGACTTCAACGGTTTTACTTTTTGGATCACTCGACTGGCGAACCTGCTGTACCAGTTGCTGGGCACCAGTGCGTTCTTCTGGTGTGGGAGTTCGTCCGAGTGCACGACGCATGGCGAGGTCCACCCGGGCGGTATCGTCTTTGAGCTGTTTGTCAGCCAGCAGCCTCTGGGCCGCGTGATGCGCCTCGTCGGTAATGAACTGCGAATTCCGCAGGTAGAGGGCCTGTGCGGGGACGTTTGTCACGGCCCGGGTTCCGCTCACCAGACTGGGGGAGGGGAAGTCGAACAGGTCGAACAGTTCGGGAACGTAATCGCGGACGACCGGCAGGTAGACGCTACGGTAGTTGCTGGGAGGTTGCAGTTTTTCCAGGGGAATGCTGCGAGCCAGCTTGTCGCCCAGTGGTGTGACGGTTGAGCCGTTGGGGCGGTCGAGGATGAGTTGTCCGCTGACGGTGAGAATCGCATCGCGGATCGCTTCGGCTTCGAGACGCCGGGGAGTGGCCCGCCAGAGCAGGTGGTTTTCGGGATCGATTTCCAGGTTGGCCGGGTCGGGCGTGCTGCTCAACTGGTAGGTGCGGCTGAGGACGATCTGGCGGATCATGCGTTTGGTGGACCAGCCATCCTGCATGAATTGCAGGGCCAGGTCGTCGAGCAGTTCCGGATGGCTGGGCTGTTTGCCAATCAGGCCGAAGTTGTCGACAGTGGGGACCAGGCCGCGTCCGAAGAGATGGTACCAGATGCGGTTGACCATCACGCGGGCGGTGAGCGGGTTTTGCTCGCTGGTGATCCACTGGGCCAGTTCCAGGCGTCCGCTGTGACCGGCGGGGATTTTGGGCGTGTTGTCGATCTGGATGGCACTCAGGAAGCCACGGGGAACGACGTCCCCTTTTTCGCGGAAGTCGCCCCGTACGGCGATCCAGGTGTCGGCGGGTTTCTTGCGGTCGCGGGCGGTCATCGCGTATTGCGGTCGGGGAGCCGGATTCTTTTTGAGTTCCGCAACTTTGGTTTTCAAAGTCGTGACCTCACTGGTCAACTGGGCCACCTGAGCGTTGGCTTTATCGAGTTTCTCTTTTTTCTTGTCGACGTCGGCCTGCGACGGACCCTTAATGGCATTGGGTTTATCGGGATCAACGACGGTAGTGGCGACCAGTTGCTCATACTTCTTATGTGCAGAGGCGGCGAGTTTCTGATCGTCTTTCGCTTTTTTGAGGGCGGCTGTCTGTGTGGTCAGTTTCTTTTCGGTTTCCTGCAACTGTTTGTCGTAGGCTTCCGCAGCGGCGTGCAGGGCCGGTCCGTTTTCCCCGAGGGGGAGCAGATCGGTGGGGGTGTTGCTGTATTTCTGCTTGATCGTGCCGTACAGGGGTTCGGTGCTGAGGAAGATCCCGGCCAGGGAATAGTAGTCGGCGGTGGGGATCGGATCGAACTTGTGATCGTGACAGCGGGCACAGGAGACGGTCAGCGCCATGGTGGCCCGGCAGACGGTGTTGATCTGATCGTCGACGATATCCATCTGGAATTCGGTTCCGCGGGAATTGTGCCGCTTCGGACCGAAGGAGAGGATACTGGGGGCGATCCTGCGGGCTTCGATCGCTTGTGGAGATTCATGGGGTTGGGCCGGCAGCAGGTCTCCGGCGATCTGTTCCCGCAGGAAAATATCGTAAGGCTTGTCCTGGTTGAAGGAGTCGATGACGTAATTGCGGTAGGGCCAGGCATGGGGATAGGTGAAGTTGAATTCCATGCCGCTCGATTCCGCAAAACGGACGACGTCCAGCCAGTGGCGTCCCCAGCGTTCGCCGAACTGGGGAGAGGCGAGCAGTTGATCGACGAGCTTTGCGAGGGCGTTCGGTGATTTGTCGTTGAGGAAGGCGTCGATCTGCTCGGGAGTCGGGGGAAGGCCGATCAGATCATAATAGACGCGGCGGACGAGCGTCAGGCGGCTGGCATCTTTAACGGGTTTGACACCTTTCTGTTCCATGGCGGAGAGGGTGAAGCCATCGATGACCGCGTCGCGAGGCCAGGCGGTCTGTTTGACGGCGGGGGGCGCGACTTTGTGGGGCGGTACGAAGGCCCAGTGATTCTGGGCGTCCTGGTAGCGCTGTTCTTTGAGAGTGGGGCCAGTTTCGGTGCGAGTATCGGGGCAGCCCAGTTTGATCCATTCCTCGAACGCAGCGATGACGTCGTCCGAGAGCTTTTCTTCGGGGGGCATGCCCGAGACGCCGTCTTCGTGACGCAACATGCGAAGTAGAGAGCTGTGTTCCATATCATGGGGCTTGATCATCGGACCGGTGTCGCCGCCCCGCATCATGCCGGAGGGAGAGTCGAGTTCCAGACCGCCTTCGATGCTCTCACCCTTTTTCGAATGGCATTCGTAGCAGTACTTGACCAGGGCCGGTTCGATTTTGGATTCGAACAGCTGTTTGCCCTTGCTGGAGGGCGTTGCTGCGGAGGTTGGAAAAGCAGACACGGCCAGTGTGAGTGTCGAAACGAGACAAATCAACCAACGGTTCATCATCGCCGCCTTTCGTCATGTCTGTGGTGGGAAAGAAGCGGGCTGCCGACATGGAAGCAGGCCACTTTTCAGGTGGGAAATCTTATTGTCCATGGGACTACTGGCGAGCGCTCCCGGCAGTCTCATGAGTATTTATTATAAACAATTAGATCTATATGTCCATAATATCGTCCCGATTTGGGAGAAAAATCGAAAAAATGACCGCGAAATAAGCTGTTTTCCCCAAATTGGGGGCGACTCTGGCTGTTTTTTCTACCACGAAACGCACGAAAGACACGAAAATTTTGTTTTACGGATCGCAAAATAAAGACCGTGTTTTGGAGCTGTATCTTTCTCGAAAATATTCTTCCATCGATTTAAATGGTTCATTGCGTGCGTTGTCGGGATTGGAGTCTTCCACGTACTGTCCGTGTTTGACGTCGATGACGGTGTAAGGGGAGTCGGGACCTGTGCCCCAGGTAATGCGGTAGACGCCTTCATTTTCTTTTTCCACGGTGGGAACGGTTTCGACGTCGATGTTGAGCGGACCAAGAGTATGTGATTGATACCTTTGAAAGGGGGCGTCTGCAAAGAGTCTGTAATAGTATGTGCCATCTGAGATTGGGCCATACAGGCGGAGATTGTAGCGTGAATCCGGGATGTCGACTTGGGGGCCCATAGGGATAGCGGCATCCCCGGGAGGAAGAAAGATTGCCAGCAGGATCAGTAATCCGAATGCAGCGCATGTCAGCAGGATTGCTAAAGCGACTATGGTGCAGATGATGGTGCCGATGATGGTGCCGATGATACGGGCCATGGGAAACCTTCTTTCGACAAATATGGTTTTAACCATGAATGCTCGAAAGACACGAAAAGGTCTGGTTGCGGCTACTGCTCTTAAGAGCGTGTTTCAGGCTGGTTTATTCCGCCTGATTGCGAAAAAGAGTGAACCCGAAGCAAAACGGTTTCCTGAAAGGTGAATGACTGCGTCAATCAGGGGGTGGGGAATTTGGCTTTAGTCATCGCACCGTAACCGGGGCGCCAGCGGCTTTCGATTTCGACCTGGCCGACGAAATCTTCATCGTTCAGTTCGGCTGTGTAGTCCTGCTGGAGTTTGCCGCGCCGGTCGATATAGAGTTTGAGCAGATAGCGGCCGGGGGGCAGCTGTTTGTTTTTGATTTCCTGAGCCCATTTGCTGTCCCGCGGTGCGGTCAGGCTGAGAGAATGTTGCCAGAGATTTTTCGGTCCGAAGATCGGGCGGTCCGAAGTCGCGACCCGGTAGGGAGACCAGCCTGCGTCTGTGGCACGGTAGAGGTCGATCTGTAACAGCTGCTTGTCAAACTTCGCGGGAACGCCTTCCAGTTTCAGCCAGATGTCGGTGACCACGGAGACTTCGTTGTCTTGTTTGGGGAGTTGTTTCGCCTGTGAATATTTTCCCTGCACGATGGCGGCATAATCGTCGATGAAACGGCGGAACTGTTTGTAGCTTCGGTCGCCGACGACCATCTTCTGTCCGCCGCCATGCTCGACCTGGAGAGTGGGCTTCCTGAGTAGCAGACTTTGTGCAGGCTGCTTTGTGTTAATCAGGTCTGCTTCCAGCATGTAGTTCAGCGTGGCCCGGGGATCGTTGAGTTTGATCCACGAAACCTGGTCGCCATGTTTTTTCACCTGTTTCTGATTCCGATCCGGGGAATGGCAGGCGGCACAACGTCCGACCTCCGTCCAGATATTCTCGATGAAGGAGGCGAGTACCCGGTCCTGACGGGCGTGGCGGATGACTTCGTCCGGCAGTTGCGGGCCAATCGGTGCTCCCTTACTTTTGCTGGAGAGCAACTGTGGATCTTTGACCGCGGTCTGAATCCAGGCACGAAACGCTGCGTATTCCTGCTGACGGACTTTTTCGGTGATGAGGCCCGGCTGTGGAGGACGACGGCTGATGAACTTTAAAAGTTTCGATTCGTCCGGCTGTTGCACATCGATCATCCCGGCGGCGACCAGCGAGGAGAACGTCTCCTGCTGGGTGGGGCGAATGTAGTCTTTGAGATCGACGCCACTCAAATGACATTCCGCACAACTGGATGGTTTGGGGGACTGCAGGAGAGGCAGAATGCGTTTTTCGAAGAGTGCCAGCGAGGTTTCTGTAGAAGTCGGCTGTTGTTCCGATTTCGAAGAGAGCTGTTTCCCGGTCGGTTCAGAAGCTGCAGCAGTTGACCGTGGTTCGGTAGTCTGACCGCAGGCGGAGAGGGCTACTGACAGGGCCAGCAAGACGGGCACTGGCCAACGACGGACTGGCGGACAGGGTGAGCCGGACATGGGATGCTCCTTGAATATGAGATCTGATCATCATAACAGTTCCGCAGATCGGACTGCAAATACTAAAGAAATGAAAGATACTCTGAACTGTTGCAGAAGGTGGCGGGGCGCGAGACAAGCCTGTTGCCGACGGGTATAATCGGGCCGTAATCTGAATCTGAGCAACCAGCGGACCGACTGGTGAAGGTTCGCAACCGGGCTGTCTGTTCGGGGCGATCTGTTGAGTACGCTGGTGCATTCTTACTTCGAAAGGTATTCCTCTGTGAAAACGCAATTCTTTTCTGCCGCTGCGCTCGTTTTGTTCTGTTCTTCGCTGGCATTCGCTGGTGAGCGGGGGACACTGATTTTTGAAGACGATTTCGAACGGAACGAATCGCAGGAGACCAAAGACGAAATCGGCAAGGGCTGGGGATCTAACAGCCGGAGCCGGGCGAAGGGGAATAAGCAGGTCGACCTGCGTAACGGGGCGATGTATATCTACATCCACAAGGTAGCGGATCACGCGGTTTCGGTGACGCATCCTGCGGAGTTCAAAAATGGTGCTGTTGCGCTGCGGTTCATGCTGGAAGATCCCAAAGACAGCCTGGGGCTCAATTTTGCGGACCTGAAGTATAAGCCGGTGCATGCCGGCCATCTGTTTGTGACGAAGATCAGTCCCAAGAATCTGATGATCACCGACCTCAAGACCGGTAACATGGATCTGAAGATTCGGGATCAACGGAAAGCGGGCACCCTGTCTCCCGAACTGAAGGAAATGCTCAAGACCAAATCGAAACGCTTCCCGCTCAAACTGGAGACCGGGAAATGGTATGACCTGCTGGTGAGCATTGACGGCGACACGCTGACCGTCTCCATCGACGGGAAAAAGGTCGGTTCCTTCTCTTCCGAGGGCATGGCGCATCCGACCAAACGGCTGCTGCGTCTGGCGGTTCCCCGCAACGCGGTCGTGGACGACGTCAAGATTTATTCCCGCGGTGAGAAGTCGTAAAACGGGCGGGGAAACCGGTTCCGGTCAGTCGGATTGTCGGGGGAAGGCTTGCTTTCTTTTGGGGCCGCCCCCGGTTTCCGGGGCAGTCCGTTCTTGACCTGCAGTGAATTTCTGATGATAATTAACAAATCAACCCGCGCTTATGTACGGTTGAAGTTAAGTTCCTCCATCCTGCAACCTCATCGAGTCCCTCCATGAAACATCCAACGTCACGGAAGCTGACTGACTGTTCTGGTATCACGCGCCGCAATTTCGTGCAGGCGGGTGTGTTAGGAGCAGGGGGGCTGGCACTGTCTGACCTGATGCGGTTGAAAGCGGAAGGGGCGATTCATCCCAAACAGCAGGACACTAGTGTGATCCTGTTCTGGCTCAGTGGCGGGCCGGGGCATATGGAAACCTGGGATCCCAAGCCGGAAGCACCCGCTGAGTACCGGGGGCCGTTTCAACCGATCGCGACCAGTCTGTCAGGCGTGCAGTTCAGCGAACTGATGCCGGGGCAGGCGAAGCTCGCCGATCAACTGGCGGTGCTGCGAACGGTCAATCATGGGACCGGCGATCATACCAAGGGAAATCACTGGATGCTGACCGGCTTCGAAGGGCCGGCATTCAACGCGCCGGACAATCGCGTGCAGCGGCGTCCCTCGATCGGATCTGCGGCATCGTTCCTGCGTGGCGCCAGACAGGAAGGGATGCCCCCTTATGTGGGCGTGCCTCATTTGCGCGGGGGGACCGATAATCTGTTTCATTATGCTTCCTATGTTGGCGGTGGCTTTGATCCGTTTATTGTCAACTCTGATCCGAATACCTCGAGCTTCAGTGTGCAGAACCTGACGCTGGCTCGCGGATTGACAGTCGATCGTCTGAAGAACCGGCAGGAACTGTTGAGTACGCTCGATCAAATGCCACGTCGGCATGAGAAGATGATCCGCGATCTGGACGAGCATCAGCAGAAAGCTTTTGACCTCTTGTATTCGAAAGGGGTGCGAACCGCGTTTGACATCGATGCCGAGCCGGATGCGGTGCGTGACAGTTACGGCCGGCATACCTTCGGGCAAAGTGCACTGCTGGCGCGACGTCTGGTCGAGCACGGATCGACGTTCGTGACGGTCAACTGTGTGCCCTGGGATCATCACGGTTCTGCAGGTCGGTTCAGAACTGAAGAGGGAGCCCGCAAACTGATTCCGCCTCTGGATGCGGCGATTTCCGGGTTGATTCGTGATCTGATCGATCGTGGACTGTATGAGAAAACGCTGGTGGTGGCGATGGGCGAATTTGGCCGGACGCCTCGCATCAATCAACATGCGGGACGTGACCACTGGGGGAGGACCTTCAGTGTGATGATGGGCTGTGGCGGAATGCAGATGGGACAGGTCATCGGCCGTTCGAGCAGCCGCGGCGAAGATGTGGTGGAACGTCCGATCGGTCCCCAGGATGTGGCGGCGACGATGTATCGTCATCTGGGCATTGATCCCCAGCGTGTGATCCTTCGCGATCGACTCGATCGCCCGATGCCTCTGCTGGATACCGGTGAAGCGGTTTCCGAGCTGTTCGGCTAACTGACCCTCCCTGCCAGAGAGCGCTCATGCAAGATCAATCAGGCGGCATAATCCGCATAACCGGAATCAGGATCCCGCCTGAAAATGCTCGACATGTGTGTGACCACTTATATAATGAGAGCATGAAATTTTCTTTCTCTCGTCCTCCAGGTTCCTGCCTGCTCAGCCTCCTGTGTTTCCTGTTATTAGTGGGATGCGAAGCCAGCCAGCCAGCCCCTGCCTCTAAAGCCGGGGAGACGCTACCGGTACTGGATGTAGAGACGGTGACCGTCACCGAGCAAACGTGGCCGCGGATTGTGCGCAGCCAGGGGAGTCTGTTTCCCGACGAAGAGGCGACACTGGGCATCAAGGTGGAAGGCCGTGTCTCCAAGGTGCACGTCGATCTGGGCGATGTGGTCGAGGTCGGCGACCCGCTGGTGACAATCGACCAGGAGGATTTCAAACTCCGTGTCAAGCAGGCTGAAGCCCAACTGGGGGCGGCCCGCTCGGCTGTGGGATTGAAGCCCGGCGATCCGATCGAAAAACTGGTGGCTGAGAATTCGCCCCCTGCAAAGGAAAAGAAGGCGGAGTGGGATGAGGCCGCTGCCAATCTGGATCGGGCCAAGAAACTATACCGTCAGAATGTGATGGGGCAGGCCGAATTCGATCAGGTCGTCTCCTTCGAACAGGTGGCCCAGGCCCGCTACGATTCCGCGATTAATGGCGTGCGGGAAAAAATTGCCAACATCACCGTGCAGCAGACGCAGCTGGATCTGGCGCGGGAAGATTTAAAAAATACGGAGCTGAAGGCAACGTATCCGGCAGTGGTTCAGAAACGACTGGTGGCTCCGGGCAGCTATATCAGAATGGGCGATCCGCTGCTGGTTCTGGTTCGCATCGATCAACTCCGCTACCGGGGAACAGTGCCAGAACGTCTCTCGACACTACTCAAAATCGGACAGCCCATCGAACTGAAAATCGAATCGATGCCGCCGCGCAATTCGAAGGTCACCCGCATCAGCCCCTTTCTGGATCAGCTGAGCCGGGCCCTGCTGTTTGAAGCGGTGGTCGACAATCCGAATCGCGAATTACGGGCCGGTCTGTTTGCAGAGGGACGGATTGTCGTTAATCCGGATCAGAAAGCAATCGTGGTGCCAATCTCGTCGGTGGTACAGTTTGCGGGAACGGAGAAAGTCTGGAAGTCCGATGACGAGGGCACAGTGAAAATGCAGGAGGTCCTGCTGGGAGAACGACGGGGCGATCAGATCCGGATTCTGGAAGGTCTGCAGCCCGGGGACGTGATTCTGAGAAAAGCGAAGGAAGGGCGTCCCGGAACGCTGTCAGCAGAAAAGCCGCTGCCGACTGCTGCTGAGAAAACGAAATCCAAAACATGAACAACGACGAATCCGCCTGATCTGTCTGTCGAGGGAAACGCAAGCCCCTGATGTAAAGGGAATCGATTTTGTACTGGTTAGCCGAAGTCTGTGTCAAAAGGCCTGTGTTTGCGCTGATGCTGATTACCGCATTGGTGGTCGCAGGTCTTGTGGCCTTTCCGCAACTGGGCGTCGATCGCTTTCCCAACATGGACATGCCGTCGATTTATATTCGGACGAACTACCCGGGTGCGGCGTCGCAGGAAGTGGAATCCGAGGTTAGCGCGGTGCTGGAAGACGCCGTCGCGACAGTGGCAGGGATCGAAGAACTGCGCTCCATCTCGCGCGATGGTCGTTCGTTTGTGATCATCACCTTCAGCCTGGATCGGGAAATCGATGCTGCGACGCAGGACGTGCGAGACGCGGTTTCGGGGGCGATGAATCTGCTGCCCCCCAATATCGATCCTCCGATCGTGCAGAAACGGGATCTGGAATCCTCGCCGATTATGACGCTGGCGGTTTCAGGACCCCGCACGTCGCGGGAACTGTATCTGTTTGCCGATCGCTATGTAAAAAACGTGATCGAGTCGTCTCCCGGTGTGGGGGAAGTTCAGATCGCAGGCGCCGCGGATCGGGCGGTGAAAGTCAACATTGATGCAGACCGGCTGGCGGCTTACCAGATGTCGATCCTGCAGGTGCGGGATGCGCTGGTTCGACAGAATACCGAAGTGCCCGGAGGTCGACTGGACCAGGGCTATCGCGAGCGGTCATTACGGACGATGGGCCGGATTGCCGATGCGAGCAACTTTTCAAACCTGGTGGTCGATACCATCAACGGGACCCCGGTACGGCTCTCCGACCTGGGCACGGTGGTTGATGATACCAAGGAAGTCCGTACGATTGCGCGGCTGAATCAGAAGCCCGCCGTCGTGCTGACGATTCAGAAACAGTCGGGAGAAAATACGGTCGCGGTGGTGGAAGGCATCAAAAAGATGCTGCCCCGGAGCCAGGAACTGCTGCCCGATGATGTGACTGTGAGCGTGGTGCAGGACCAGTCGCGTTATATTGTGACCGCATTACACGAACTGGAAAAACACCTGATCTCCGGCAGTATCCTGGCCTGTATTACGGTGCTGCTGTTTATGCGCTCCTGGCGGTCGACGGTGATCGCTTCGGTGGCGATTCCCGCTTCGATTATTTCCACGTTTGCCTTCATGAAGCTGTTCGGCTTTACGCTGAATAACGTCACCATGCTGGCCCTGGTGCTGATGGTCGGGGTCGTGATCGACGATGCGATCGTGGTGCTGGAGAACGTGTTTCACTGTATTGAAGAACGGGGGATGACTCCGCGCGAAGCGGCGATTTACGGGACCAAAGAAATCGGGCTGGCGGTGCTGGCGACCACGATTTCGCTGGTGATCGTCTTCCTGCCGGTGTCGTTTCTCTCGAGTGTTACGGGACGGCTGCTGTTTCAGTTCGGTCTGACCGCGACCGTGGCGATTCTGGTTTCGATGCTCGTCAGCTTTTCACTGACTCCGATGATGTGCAGTAAACTGCTCAAAGCCGAGACCCCCAGCCCCAACGGTCCGAGCTCCCGATCGGGATTTTATCACCTGATCGAAGTCTCTTACCTCTGGACGCTGAAACAGTCGCTGCGGTTCCGCTGGCTGGTACTCGCGGTTTCAATTGCGGTGATTCTGAGTAACTATCCCCTGTACCAACTGGTGAAACAGGATTACATTCCGCTGAACGTGGATGAGTCCGAATTCGAGATCCGGCTGGAAGCCCGGCAGGGGGCGACGCTGCAGTCGATGAACGATCTGATTTCGCGGGCTGAAAATACCCTGATCAATACGGAGGGGGTCGAAACGGTGCTTTTGACGGTGGGGACCCGGGGCTTTGGTGATGTGAACCGGGCGAGTATATTTGTGCGACTGACCGACAGTGAGACTCGCACGTTTTCTTTCGACCGCTTCTTTGCCGGTCTGCTGCACGGCGATCTGACCGCTGCGTTTCGGGGGAATTTCTCCCAGCGCGAAAAAATGTCCGAGCTGCGCAAGAAGCTGAAACAGATTCCCGACACGCGGATCTCCGTGCGGAACCTGACCTCGCTGAGGCAGGGGCGCCGGTGGATATCGATTTTTCGATCACCGGGCCGGATATCGACGGGTTGCTGGAATTCAGTAACAAGCTGCGAGAAAAAGTGAAGACGATTCCGGGGATCGTGGACGTCTATTCCACGCTGCAAATTGATAACCCGGAACTGCTGGCCCGTATCGATCGCGAACGGGCTGCCGCCCTGGGCATCGATGTGCGGGAGATCGCCGATACACTGCGGGTCGCGGTGGGCGGGGATGACCGCGTTTCCCGGTACCGGGATCGCAGTGTGGATGACGCGTACGACGTCGAACTGCGGCTGGTCGGCATTGACCGGGGCGATATTCAGTCGGTTTCCCAGTTGTATGTACGGACCAGTCCCCAGACGCAGGGAGCCGATGTTTCGTCGACGGCGCTGCCCGGATCCCGGCTGGCGCGGATCGATAACGTCGTCGATTTCGAATTTAACACAGCGGCGTCGCGGATCGACCGGTTGAATCGACAGAAGATGGTCGCGGTGCGGGCGAACCTGGCTCCGGGCTATGCACTGGGCGACGGGATCGCTGCGATGAAAGCGGCTGCAGAAGAGATCGGGATTCCACAGGGTTACAATACGATGGTGCTCGGGGGCGGCCGCGAACTGGAACGGACGCTCTCGGACTTCGGCTGGACGATGGTCCTCTCGTTTGTCTTCATGTATATCGTGCTGGCGGCCCAGTTCGAAAATCTGGTGCATCCGCTGGTGATTCTACTTTCACTACCGCTGGCGGTGCCCTTTGGTCTGTTGAGTCTGCACTGGGGAGGCGAGACGCTCAACCTGTATTCGGCACTCGGAATTCTCGTGCTGTTCGGCGTGGTGAAAAAAGCGGCCATTCTGCAGATCGATCATACGAATGCGTTGCAGGAGCAGGGCTTTCCCCGTTACCAGGCGATCCTGCAGGCGAACCGCGATCGTCTGCGACCGATTCTGATGACCACGCTTTCCTTTGTCGCGGGACTGATTCCCCTGTTGATTGCGACCGGACCTGGTGCGGAAGAACGACGTTCCATCGCGGTGCTGGCGGTCGGCGGGCAGACCCTGTCACTGCTGCTGACGCTGCTGGCGATTCCCGTGCTGTATACGTTTTTTGATGATCTTTCCACCCTGTTCAAGAAGTGGACCGGACAACATCAGCAGCCTCCCAAAGCTCCCGAACATAGTGTTCCCAAAGAAGTCCCCCCGGTGCATGTTCTGGCTGCGCACATCCCACCGCCCGATCCTGCGCGCCAGGATCTGACTTGAACGCGGCTTGAACGCCGTAGTGCTGTCCGGTTAAGGGGAGATCATCAGTTCCAGCGGCATCCCGCTGGCGCCCACCAGCAGGGCAGCGGACTGAGCGAGTTCATTGACCAGGTCAAGATGGGCCCGTTGATTCTGCAGAATGCTGGTCCGGGCCTGGATGATGCGGACTACGTCAACCTCGCCGATTTCGAACTGTTTTTCCAGGCTTTGCAGTTCCTGGGGAAGTTCTTTGGAGGTGAGACCTCTTTCGCGTTCGTACAGTTGATGGGCGACTTTATAACGTTCATAAGCGGCCTGGGCTTCGAGCTCGGCCCGCAGGAGTGTCTGCCGCCAGAACGTGGTCTTCTGATTGAATTCAGCCATTCGCTGCCGCTCCATGGGGCGGCCCGTATTGATTACGGGAATGTCCATCTGGGCCCGCAGACCGTAGTGGGTCAGACTGCTGGCATCTTTCTGATAGTAGGGGCCGATGATGAGGTCGGGCACCTTGTTGGCGGACGCGAGGTTGAGATTAGCGGAGGCGACGTCGATATCCGCATGTGCGACCTGCACATCGGGGCGACAGGCGGCCCAGCTGGCGATCCAGGCCTTTTCGTCTGAGAGGTCGGCGATCTGCTGCTGATAGACTTCAGGCTGCCACTGTTGTGCGGTTTCTGCAGAGGGCATCCGCCACTGGATATCCCGCAGGTCTCCCCGGAAATCGACGGGGGAATCGGGGTCGAGCCCCAGCTGGTTGCGCAGGTTGCGGAGTGCGGTCTGGTAGTTGGCTTCCGCCAGTCTGAGTTGCTGGCTGGTGGAACGTGTATCGATTCGCACGGTGGCCAGGTCAGCCGCCGAGAGGTCGCCTGCTTCATAGCGTTTGGTGAGTGCCTGGAGTAAGCTGCTGTTGTTATCCTGGCTGGCCCGGGCGATTTCCAGCAGTCCCCGTCGATAGAGCACGGTAAAGTAGAGCTGCGCCGCCGTGGAGGTGGTCTGTAGTTCTGACTGACTGATGTTCCAGCGAATTGAATTCAATGAGGAGTAGGCGGCATCTTCGCGAAACTGCTGCTGATGCGCGAGCTGGATCTGCTGCATCATCAGGACATAGTGATAGGTGCTTCCCGCGGCTTGCCCGTTGGAGCCGTACTGGCCGGGAGTCGCCTGGACCTGGACCCAGGGATTAAAGGGATAGGTCTCGGCTACTCCCACGGTCGCGACGCCGACATTTTCCATCTCACGGAGTGCGACCAGCGAAGGATTTCCGACCAGGGCCTGCGAGATGGTTTCGTAAACATTCAGCGAGTTGTGATAGGCCGGCGGGGGACTGAGCGGATCATCGTTGTTGTCTGCTTCTGATACGGTCAGAGAGACTTCCTGAATTTCCGGGGACGAGGATTCCGAGATTTCTTCATCACTGGTTTCCAGGGCGGAGACTTCGAGCGCCGGAACTTCCAGCGGGGGAGTGCTGTTCAGCTCTGCTCTGGCAGGCTCGTTCAACGCGACCGAATCAGAGTGGACCTGAGCTCCGGACTGGCAGCCGCAACACGTGAGCAGCAGTAAAGTCAGACAAATGCGAAATTCGCTGGACATGATACCTCAATCCCTGAGAATTCTGTTTAAAACCGATCCATCGGTTCCACATGCTGGCGGGTCTCCTTCTTCTGCTTTCGTCAAAAAACTTGAGCGTCGATCAACTTCAGACCGGTTTTTAAGTCAGAGTTAATCTTTCTCCGGGCTGGACCAGCGATATTCATGTCAGTCTGGGAAGACTACGTGGCGGTTTTCGGATATTGCGATTGTGCGGGCAGGGAATCTGCTGGCTCTGAACTCAAATCGGAGGAAGTGATCAGATGCTTGCCCCACAACAGGTACAGCGGGGGGAGCAGGAACAGGTTCAGGACCGTCGAGGTGACCAGCCCTCCCATAATGACGATCGCCAGCGGGTATTCGATTTCGTGTCCCGGTTTGTTGCCGGAGATGACCAGCGGCAGCAGGGCCAGCGAGGTGGTGAGGACGGTCATCAGAATCGGGGCCAGACGTTCTTCGGCACCACGGACAACCAGTTCCAGTCCGAAAGGCATGCCTTCTTCGACCTGCAGGTGCCGATAGTGGCTGACCAGCATGATCCCGTTTCGGGCCGCGATGCCGAGTACGGTGATGAAGCCCACCAGCGATCCCAGTGAGAGAACCCCGCCGGAAATGGCGACTGCGATCACGCCTCCAATCAGGGCGAAGGGAATGGTCAGGCAGACCATACCCGTCAGTCGTGCGGACTGGAAGTCGATATACAGAATCAGAATGATTCCGAGCAGGGCAATGCCGCCCAGCATGAGCAGGCGGTTTTGTGATGCCTGCAGGGTGGCATACTCTCCCAGGAATTCCGGATGGTAGCCGCGATCGAAGGGCATCTTGGTGACGGCGGCTTCAATGTCGCGGGCGACGGAGCCCAGGTCGCGGCCTTTCGCATCGCAGGTAACGTCGATCCGCCGTGAACCGCTTTCGCGTTTGACTTCGTTCGGTGCGGGCGCGATGCCGATTTCCGCCACGTCTTTCAGAGGAACCTGCCCGCCGGTGGGGAGATCGATCCGCAGTTCGCTGAGTGCGGCCAGGTCCGTGCGCGATTTCTCGGTGCCCCAGACCGTGACATCCAGCTTGACCTGGTTTTCGAAGATCTCGCCGACTTTGGTACCACGCAGCAGCGTCGTCACAGCCCGGCGGACCTGACCGGGAGTCAATCCGAACCGTTCGGCTGCATCCGGTTTGAGGCGGACGTCGACCTGGGGAACCAGGACCTGGGGTTCCACTTTGAGATTGTTGACCCCCTCTACGCCTTCCATGACCTTGGCAACCTCTTTTGCCTGCGTGCGTAATTCTGCCAAATCGGGACCATAGATGCGGACAACGATACTGGAGCTGGTGCCGGTGAGTACCTCTTTAACCCGCTCACGCAGGTAGGTCAAGACGTCGCGGTAGAGACCGGGGTAACTGTCGATGACGCTCTGGATTTCTGCCAGGGTTTTGTCGTAGTCGACATCTTCATCAATGCTGATCCAGAGTTCGGTGAAGTTGGGGCCGACGACTTCATCGGCGACCTGTGCCCGGCCGATGTGGCTGCCGAAGTTACGGACGCCGGGAATGGCCCGCAGATCCTTACTGGCATTAATCGTGATGCGATCCATGGCCTCAATGGAAGTGCCGGGCTTTTCGACGAAGTGCATCAGGAAGTCGGTCTCCTGAAAATTCGGCAGCAGTTCCTGTCCCAGGTTTTCGAGGACCAGAAACGATCCGAGAAAGGAGATCGTCAGGATTCCAATGGCTGTCCCCGGACGGAGGGCAAACCAGGGTAAGATCCGGCGATAGGGAATTTTCAGCCAGCGGGTCAGTGGCGGCTCATGATCTTTCAGATTCTTGCGGGGCAGGAGCAGCAGCGACATCGAGGGGGTGACGATGATCGCGACGAGCAGAGAAGACAGAATCGCCAGGACATAACCGACGGCCAGCGGTCGGAAAAAGGAACCGGGTAAGCCTTCCAGAAAGTAGATCGGCAGGAAGACCAGGATGATGATCGCGGTGGCATACACAATGGCGCTGCGGACTTCCAGTGAGGCTTCGAGGACCACACGGAACGCCGGTCGGGGCTGTTCCAGACTCTGATTGAGTCTGAGCCGGCGGACAATATTTTCGACATCGATGACCGCATCGTCGACCACTTCTCCCAGCGCGATGACCAGGCCGGCGATGACCATGGTGTTGATGGTCATGCCCCACCAGTGGATCAGCAGGACTGCGGAAATCAGGGAGAGGGGAATCGCCGTCAGGCTGATGACAGCGGTCCGCCAGTCGAACAGAAAAGTGACGAGGATAATCACCACCAGCACGCAGCCGATGACCAGGGCGTGCGTCAGGTTGGTGATCGAACGTTCGATGAAAGTGGCCGGGCGAAAGATGGTCGAATCAATTTCAACACCCTGCATACCGGGTTTAAGCAGCTCCAGTGTCTCTTCCACCTGGCGGGTGACTTCCAGCATGTTGGCTGCGGGCTGTTTTTCGACGATCAGGAGCAGGCCCTTCTGATCGTTGATGATGGCATCGCCGATGGCTGGGGGGGAACCGATTCTGACATCGGCTACATCACCCAGCCGCAACGGAGCGCCGGAGTTGAATGAGACCACGGTTTTGGCCAGATCTTCGGGACCTCGTACGGGAGAGAGCTGCCGGACGGCCATCCGCTGATTGGGGGTATCAACGAAGCCCCCGGCATCGAGGACGACGGCATCGCCGGCCGAGCGGAGGACCGAATCCAGCGTGACCTGATGGGCCCGCAGGCGGTCGACGTCGACCATGACCTGCAGCTGCCGGTCCCGTTGTCCCCAGATCGCCACATTCGCGACGCCGGGAATCGCCATCAGGCGGGGCCGCACGGACCAGACCGCCAGTTCGGACATTTCTTCCTGGGAGAGAGTGTCAGACCACATGCCGATTTTCATCATGCGGCTCAGAGAGGAGAGGGGCTGCAGGATGACGGGCGAAAGCGCGACTGCGGGCAGCCGCGGTGTCTCGACGGCGAGGCGTTCCTGCACCAGTTGCCGCGTCTGATAGAGATCGGTTTTGTCGGTCAGCAGCAGGCGAATCGAGGAGAGGCCCAGCACCGATTTGGAGCGGATCGTTTCCAGACCCGGGGTGCCGATCAGTGAATTTTCGAGGGGGAAGGTGATCAGGTTTTCGACTTCTTCCGCGGAGAGTCCTGGTGCTTCGGTCTGAATTTCAATGTAGGGGGGCGCGAATTCGGGAAAGACGTCGAGTGGCATTTCGGGAACCATCCGCAGCCCTCCGACGATCAGCAGCACCGAGGCCGCGATGACCGCGACGCGTAATTTTAAGGCCGTTTCGACGAGCCATCTCATTGTTCTCTCCGTTCCCGTAAATCTCTTAAGCTGCTGACAATGATATTGAGTCTGTGCTGGTTCGCGTTGTTATTTCGCAAAGCCGAATTCGGTTCCCATCAATTCCGCGGCGCCGGCCGTGACGATCTTTGTGCCCGCTTCCGGTCCCCGCAGGAGGGCGACGCGATCCTGATTGACCCAGCCGGCTTCGACACGCCGCCGGGCGAAAGTCTGTTCCCCCAGTCGTTCGTAAACCCATTGGCCGCCATAGACGTCGTAGATCAGGGCCGACCAGGGGACCGATTTGACATACGTTTTGCCTGTTAAAGGGACGTTGACTGATACTTTCTGTCCCGGGCGATAGCGATGGTTCTGGTTGTCGATTTCATAGTAGAGGTCTACCGCTGCCGAGAGGGGGAGCGCCGTCGGGGGGAGGGAGACCGGTTTGCCCATCACGTCCTGCTGGGTGAAGTGACCATCCAGCAGCGTGATGCGGACCGGTTTCGTGGCGTCGATTTCATCCAGTTCGCCGGCATAGACGGGAACTTTGACCCAGAGTTTTTCGCCGTTCATCACCTCGAACAGGGGGGCTCCGGCGGCGATCACCTGGCCCGGCTGGACGCTGGTCGTGCGCACGATGCCCGACAGGGGAGCGCGAATCGGCATGGGTTTTAACGTCCCCGCTGCTTCATCGAGCTGGATATGATCGACCAGTTTTTTTCGGTTTTTCGCTGCCGCCAGGACTTCTTCGGCGAGCTTGAGTTTCGCTTCGGCGTCATCCACGGCTCTTTTCGTGCCAACGCTGTTGTCGAGCAGACGCTTGGCCCGTTCCAGTTGGATCCGGGCGGCATCCTGTTGGACGACGGCCTGCTGGAGCTGGCCTTCCGCGTCGATCTGAGACTGGGCGACTGCTGCTTTTGCTTCTGCGAATCGGATGCGTTCTGCCGGCGTTAAGACGGCGCGTTCCGGTGAGAGCAGGGGGAGCAGTTCCAGAATGGTTTCTTCCTGTTTGACCTGCTGGCCGACTTGTGGAAACGGATGCCCCTGGGGATGCCTTAACGTCCCGGCGAGGGGCGCTGAGACGATGACTGCCGCACCGGTGGGGAGCACCATTTCCGCTCCATAGGCCCGGGTGCGGGGCATCTCACGGACTTCCACGGGGGCGGTTTCGATGCCCAGCCGTTTGACCGCGGTGGGACTGAGCGTGATCACGTTCAGGTCGGCCTCACTGAGCGTTTTACTGGTCTGTGAGTGCTCGGAGCCATGTCCATGTTTGGATTTGGCGGAATGGGATTCCGAAGGCGCTTTCTGTTCGGGGGACCAGAGCAGGAAGATGACACCGGTCAGCAGGCAACCTATCAGGAAAACAGGTGTTTCTTTGAGTAAATTCATATCAGCTTGCTTTCTGTTTGACGGGTATTGGATTCCGCTCGATGACCTTATTGATAAAAAGTTCAGACGGTCAGACGATCCGGGGTATTACTCCGTGAGGAATCGGCCTGACTGGAAACGGGTAACCGTACTGAAACCCGCGTTCCCTCGCCGGGCTGACTCTGGATTTCGATGGATCCTGCATGCATCAGGACGGCAGCCCGGGCGATTGAAAGTCCCAGACCACTGCCTCCCCCGGATGAGGAACGCGATGGATCCGCCTGGTAAAACCGGTCAAAAAGGTATGGCAGGCTTTCCGCGGCAACACCGATGCCGGTATCGGTGATCTCAATCAAAGCCTCGTCTGACTGGCAACTGAGTTCCACAGAGACTTCGCCTCCTGCAGCAGTGTATTTGATGGCATTCTCCAGCAGATTGAAGAAGACCTGGCTGAGGCTGATATCATCGCCGAGGATTTCGCAGTGGGAATTGATATTCACCGACAGACTGAGCGAACCTGCTTCCGCCAGGGGTTTGATCTGTTCGATGACATCCAGCAGGAGGGCATCCAGTTGAACCGGATCTTGCTGGCAGGGGATGATGCCGGCGTCGTGTCGGCTCAGGTTGAGCAGCTGATCTGAGAGCTTGCCCAGCCGTGTCGTTTCTTCGAGTACGACGGCGAGGGTCTGTTGATATTCTTCGGGGGTCCGCGGTGACCGCAGGGCTGATTCGGCTTCCAGACGCAGGGTTGCCAGCGGGGTGCGGATTTCGTGAGAGGCATCGGCAGTGAAGCGTCGAATTTCGTTGATCGCCCGTTCCAGGCGGGCGATGAGTGAGTTGAGGGCAATTGTCAGCTGGCCGATTTCGTCATCGGGATTGGAAACGGGTATGCGACGATCCAGATTGGAAATGTCGATTGCATGGGTCTCATCGACAACCTGCTGGACCTGTCGCAGTGCCCGGCCTGCCAGGAACTGACCACTGGCGATCGCCAGCAGGACCGCGATCGGGAGCAGCAGTGCGACGACCCACTGCAGTGAAGCCTGGTCGTTGTAGAGTGGCTGGAGTGAGGTCATGACCTGGACGTGCAGTTTTCCGAAGGCGCTGTCCATGCGGGTGCTGGCGATGCGGTAGGGGCCGAGTCCTTCCAGGGTCACGGTCTGAAACTGACCGTCGGGCGAATCAGCTGCTTTCGGAACCATGTCATACACCGTTGAGGAACTGGAAAAGATCATGTTTCCATTCGCGTCGGTGACGAGGAATTCATAGAAATCGTGCTGGGAAAACCGGGCTGCGGCCTGGGAGGCGAAGGTGGTGGCACTGTCTGTCAGCGCGACTTCCAGCCCGATTTCGCGGAGTTCCTCGCGCAGGCCGCTGTCCGTACGCGAGAGAACCTGCTGCCAGACCAGCAGGCAGAGCAAGAAGGAAAATGCGCAGAGCATGACCGCCAGGGCGAGCGCATACCAGAGAGTCAATTGCCAGCGAATGGAAAGTCGCTTCATGGCTGTTCTCCTAACAGGTAGCCTTCCCCCCGGACCGTATGCAGGAGCGGGGGCTGGTCGGGATCTTCAATTTTTTTCCGCAGTTGATTGATCTGGACTTCGATCACGTTGGTCCAGGTCGCGGTGGGTTCTTTCCAGACATCGCGGGCGATCATGTCGCGCGAGACAACCTGGTTGGCATGTGAGATCAGGTAGGCAAGCAGTTCCAACTGGCGGTTCTGCAGGTCAATCGATCTGCTGCCGCGCTGAACGGTGCGGGCGAGGAGGTCGACGGTCAGATCCTGATGTGTCACGCGCTGTTCCATCGGATTTATTTCACGACGGAGCAGGGCGCGAATGCGTGCCAGCAGTTCATCCAGGGCGAACGGTTTGACCAGGTAATCATCAGCTCCCATATCCAGGCCGGCGACGCGGTCCTCGATGGAATCGCGGGCGGTCAGGATCAGGACGGGGGTGCGGTCTCCCGTGCTCCTTAAAGATTTGAGCCAGGTTAGACCGGAACCGTCGGGGAGCATGAGATCGAGGATGACCAGATCCACGACGGGTGTCATCTGTTGGGAAGCCTGCTGGAGAGTTTCCGCCGGTTCGGCCTTGTAGCCCGCTTCGTTCAAAGCACGGACAATGCTCCTTAAGAGATTGGCCTGATCTTCCACAACCAGTATTTGAGGCATTCCGGGGAGTTCCTGTTTCATTTTTTGCTGCTGTCGTCGGTAACAGGATTGATTATCGACAATGAACGGGTCAGTGAGAAGTCGCATCTACGTCATCTAAACTCGAATTAATCTCCCCGCAATTCAGGGACTTACAGCCCGGGACAGACAATTATTTTTCGCACTTGCCTGTTGACATACAACTGGCATGCCAGTAGTCTGATGCGTACTTGAGTGATGTCTCCCGCCAAAGTAACGGTTTAAGCCAAAACAATGGTTTAAGTAGAGGATACATCGATGTCTCAGTCCCGTCCTGAAATTCAAAACAGTTCTTCCCCGGTTTCTCTCAAAGAACAGGCTTACGGGGATCTCAAACGACTGATTCTCTCCGGCGAGCTGGCAGCAGGGACGGTACTTTCCGTGCGACAGCTGGCCGGTCAACTGGAGATGAGCCGCACCCCGGTGCATGCCGCCGTTGAACGTCTCGAAGCTGATGGTCTGGTTGCACTTGCGCCGCAACAGGGAGTGGTGGTCTGCGAGCTGAGCATCCAGGATATTGCCAATCATTACGAGATCCGCCAGGCCCTGGAACCGTATCTGATGCGGCGGCTGGCGGGCAAACTCACTGCAGAACAGATCGAACTGCTGCGTGATAACCAGGCCCGGAATCGAGCGGCCGTCAAACAGAACCGCATTGACGACCTGGTCAAAATCGACGCCGAGTTTCATCAGCTGGTGTGCCGGTTCTTTGGTAACGACGAGATCATCGATGTGATGCAGCGGCTCAGCGACAAGGTCTACCACGTGATTTACCGGATCACTCAGAAATATCCCCAGCGGGCAACCGAATCGTATGACGAACATGAGGCGATTCTGGATGCACTTGTGGCAGGTTATGGAGCACTGGCTGCGGAGCTGGTGTATGATCATCTGGAAGATGGCTTACGGCGATTTCGACCAGCGGAATAAATTCGAACAGGAAAGAGACAACGATGCGCTTATATCTGAATGTTGTTTTACTATTCTGTGTCAGCTCGATGCTCTGGACCGGCGGCCTGCGTGCGGGCGACGGTTCGCGCGTCACCCGTGATCTGCAGGTCTTATACACGTTCGAAGCGGGGAAAGGCGATTTGATCCGTGACCGGTCGGGAGTGGGTCAGCCACTGAATCTGAAGATCCAAAGTAAATCCGGTATCCAGTGGCAGAGCGGGGTCTTAAGCGTGCAGGGATCGGCCCGGATCCAATCTGCAGAACCGGCGACAAAAATTTTCAAATCGCTCAAACGTACGAACGCCTGCACTCTGGAAGCCTGGTTGAAACCGGCCAATGATCGACAGCAGGGGCCGGCGCGGATTCTGTCGCTGTCCGATAATCCGAGCCGACGGAATTTTACACTGGGGCAGGACGGCAGACGCTATGATGTGCGGTTGCGGACGACGTCGACCAGTGCGAACGGGACTCCGTCGGTCGCTGCTCGCGATCGGAGTGTGAGGTCCCAGCTGACGCATGTCGCCTACACCCGCGACGCTGCGGGCAGAGCGCAGATTTATGTGAATGGAAAACTGGAGAACAGTCAGCGGATCAAGGGGGACTTTTCCCGCTGGACTTCCTCATTCCCTTTATGTCTGGCAAATGAGGCGACCGGCGATCGTCCCTGGCTGGGGGAACTGCATCTGGTCGCGATCTACAGCCGGGCGCTTTCGAAAGAGGAAGTGAACCAGAATTATCGTGCCGGTTCGCAAGGGAAACCCTCAGAGGACCAGTTGCGCGAACTGGCCCAGGCGAAACAGAGAAAACTGTTCGAGACGAAAGTCGCACCGCTGTTGGCGCAGAACTGTCTGGAATGTCATGACGCCGCCAGCCGGAAAGGGGGGCTGGACCTGTCGCACAAAGCGACCGCCCTCAAGGGAGGCGAGAGCGGGAAAGTGATTGAACCGGGTGCTGCGGAGAAGAGCCTGCTGTGGGAGCAGATCGTGTCGGGGGATATGCCGCCCGGAAATACGCCGCTCAAGCCGGCTGAAAAAGCGTTGCTCAAAGAGTGGCTGAACGGCGGCGCAGTCTGGTCGGTGAACATGATCGATCCTGCGATCTACAACGGGAACAGCAGCGCGCGGGAGATCTGGGTGCAGCGGCTGACGATTCCGGAATACATTGAAACGGTGAAAAGCACGGTCGGCGTGGATATCAGTAAAGAGGCCTACGAACTGCTGCCTCCCGATCTGCGGGCGGACGGCTTCAGCAATACGGCGTACAATCTGAACGTGGACCTCAAGCACGTGCAGGCGTATGCCCGGCTGGCGGAGTTAATCGTACAGCGGATGGATGTGATGAAGTTCGCGCGGCGGTTCTCGAAATCGCGGAGCCTGAATACAGACGCCACGATGCGGAAATTTATCGGTGCGATGGGACAGTGGCTGTTCCGTGGTCCCCTGGAAGATCGTGAAATTACAAATTTCAGCGGGATCGCGACGACCGTGGCCAGCGCGGGGGGGAGTTACGAAGAGGGGGTTTCGCTGATTCTGGAAGCGATGCTGCAGTCGCCCCGTTTTATCTACCGGATTGAAGCCCAGCGCGGCGATGGATCGGCGCTTTCGGCCGGCAATTTTGAGCTGGCTTCGCGGTTGAGTTATATTATCTGGGGCGGTCCTCCCGATGAGGAACTGCTCAAAGCGGCGCAGGCGGGGAAGTTGACTGATCGCGAAGTCTGTCGCAAGCAGGTCGAGCGGATGCTGAAAGATCCGCGGGCAAGGCAGCGATCGGCGCAGTTTGTTTCCGACTGGCTCAACCTGGATCGGCTCGCCAACATGCGACCGAATGAAGCGCGTTTTCCGGAATGGGACCCGCAACTGGGGCTGGATATGCGCGACGAGACGCTGGCTTTCTTCGAGGAGATCGCGTGGAAACAAAACCGGCCGCTGTCGGATCTGTTCAATGCCCAGGTGACCTTTGCGACGCCGCGACTGGCCCGGCATTATGGTTTGAAACCGCAGGGGAAGGGATTGCAGCGGTATGACCTGTCGGGAGTTCCCGCGCGGGGTGGCTTGCTGACGCAGGGGAGTATTCTCACGATCGGCGGGGATGATGCTTCGATGGTGACCCGCGGGCTGTTCGTGCTGAAAGATGTGTTACGCGGCGTGATCGGCGCGCCGCCGCCGGGCGTGGATACGACACCCGTCCCCTCGCGTCCGGGTGTGTCGCAGCGGATGATTGCCGAACAGCGGATGGACAATAAAGCCTGTGCGGGCTGTCATACGCGGTTTGAACCGCTGGCCTTCGGGCTGGAGAAGTTCGACGGCATCGGCGCATTTCACGACATCGATGAATATAAAAACCGACTGCGCAGCGATGGGGAGATCCTGGTTCCCGGAGCAGCGAAACCGGTGAAGTACAGCACGCCCGCGGAATTGATGGATCTGCTGGCCGACAGCGAGCGGGTGCGCGAGACGATGACCTGGAAGGTGACGCAGTTTTCGCTGGGACGCCCTTTGGGACCCGCGGATGCGTCGACGGTCCAAAAAATTCATGAAGCGTCCCGGAAGGGGGGCGGCACCTATCCGAGCCTGATCACCGCGATTGTGATGAGTGACCTGGTGCAGAAGGTGCGCACGGAGGCGGAGCGGTAACAGAGTAGACTGATTTTGCGTGTGTCTGCTTTTCCGGGAAATCACTGGGAGAGTGAGACTCAAAGGTTTATCATAGAATCTGATCACCAAACGAATTTGGGAGATGCTCATATGAGTCGCGTTCAGTTGAGTCGCCGGATGATGTTGAAGGGACTGGGGTCGGCTGCGGTCGGACTGCCGCTGCTGGAGGAGATGATTCCGTCCAGCCTGGCCGCCGCGGCGCAGCCACAGGTTCCGGTGCGGGCGTTTAATGTCTTTTTTGGACTGGGCATTCCCGCCCCACTGCAGACGGAAGGTTTTAACGATGTGCTGGAGCCGTTGAAACCGTTGCAGGATAAGCTGCTGATCATGCGGAATGTGGACCAGGTCCGCTGTGATGAGAAAGGGGTCAACGCTCACTACGACGGGGCTTCCGGGGCATTTACTGCCGCGCCGCCCGACGGGGAAGCGAAAGCGGGCGGGCCGTCGATCGACCAGGTGATTCGTAAGACGCATTACCCGAAAGGGCTGCCGAGCGGGATGGTGCCGACGCTGATTGGGGGGACATTCTTCCGCCGCAGTCGTGTGGGCCGCTATGTGCACAGCTACAACCTGGACGGCACGGTGGCCGCGACGATTCAGGAGAAGCCCCGCGATCTGTTTGAGCGGGTATTCGGGACCGTCTCTTCCGGGGGCTCGGGAAAAGATGCAGCGCAGAAACGTCTCCGCCGGAGCGTGCTGGATACGGTGGTGGAAGATTACCGGTTCTACACGGGTAAGAATTCGCCCCTCGGTTCAGCTTCGAAAGCACGGGTCGCCGATCACCTGGACCGGATCCGCGAATACGAACGGCGGGCGTTTGCGATGCAGCATAAGAACCGCAATGCACCGGAACTGCCGCCCCGCTCAACGATTCCCCACGGCGGTCCGGCCGATCCGGGAGGGCAGGGGATTGACATCACGGTGGAGGAGCTGTCGAGCGAATGGCGGTTGCTGGCGGACATTTATGCCCTGGCGATCCAGATGGATCGGGTCCGCTTCGGTTCGCTGACATTCCTGGCGGCGGGTGAGCGGATTCGTCTGACCGGCGATTACGTTTACAACGGCGAGAAACGCTGGACCTTCGATGATCCGAGCCAGTTGAAGGCGAGCGGCGACAAAGGCTGCAGCCACGAGTGGTGGCACAAGTTCAATGAAAAGAAAAAGAACGAGGCACTGCGGGCCCACGCGCATTTGAAGATGCGTGAGATTTCCTATTTCCTGCAGGCGCTGAATAGTGCCGACGCCCGGGAGGCGAACGGCCGGACGATTCTGGAGAACTCGCTGATCACGATCTCGACCGAATCCGGCGACGGGCGGCATAACGATGTGAAACGCGAACTCTCGGGCGTGTTCCATTGCATTACCGGCGCGAATGGCCGGTTCAAGACCGGGCAGATCATGGATGTGGGCCAGGAGGGGCTGGACGTGTATAACACGATGCTGACTGCCTTCGGTGCGCAGATCAAACTGGGACCGGAGAAACGGAAAGCGACGGCCGTGGATGCGATCCGTGCTTGAGGTCCAGATACAGCACAAATGCGACTGCGGTCGAGATGACGTGAGTGTCACATTGTTTCCTGCGGGCCTCTTGCGCGAAGCGTTTGCATCGCCTTATGCTTAATCTGCGGAAAACGCGTGCTGACTGCTTTATTTCTTTGAAGGTCAGGTTTCATTTGTATATTGTATACAGGCACGTTTTGGAGAGACGCCATTACGGTACTTCGGCGATGCTCTGGAACGCAGGCCTGCAGCTTTAGAGACGAATCCATTCCACCTTCACTGAGGATGCTTTGATGTACTACCTTGTATTACTTGCCCAGAGGGGCGCGGACAGTGAAGCCAATCGCTGGCTGAACGAACACCCTGCTGTGCTGGGGCTGATTTTCATCACGATCGGGATTGTGCTGGGGGGCTCGGGGGCCTACGAATTAAAGCAGGGGGTTGCCCACGACAAATACGGAAATGAAGTCCATGGCGGCATGGGGCAGTCTCTCTCCATTCTCCGGATTGTGGCCGGGGCCGGAGTTTGCATTTTCGGTTTGTATAAGTTGGTCGCCGGGTAAGCTGGCGTGAATTGAGGTGCGAATTCAGGGCATGATCGGCTATGAAAGTTCAGACTGAAGACGAAAATACATTCAGACTGGTTGATGCTGGAACCGTTGAAGCCATTGATACTGTCAGGGGAACGGCGTGTCAAAAGCTGCGGGTTACCGGGTTGAAGCAGGAGTCGTTTGATTATCTGATCGACAAGTATGGCCATCAATTTAAAGAGATCGATTTTTTCAAGTGTCCCCTGGTAGGCGATCTGAGCGGGCTGGAAAAACTGACCGAAATTGAGTCGCTCTCATTTTACTGGAATCAACGGGCAGAGCGGCTCTGGGACCTTTCGAAAAACAAGTCTTTAAGGACGTTCATGCTGGAAGACTTTACAAGACTGCATTCCCTGGAAGATCTCGTGAGTTCTGATTCGTTAAGTGATGTCAGATTTGGAGATCGCATCTGATCGACCTTGATCTTAGATTCACTGGAACCGCTGGCACGCATCAGGCATCTGAGGAAGCTGTCTTTCTCAGCGAAGAAGATCATTGATTTTCGCATCTCGCCGCTGGCTGAGATTGAGCATCTGGAAACGCTCTGGTTTCCGACAAATTTATTTCCCACAGAAAAAGTCGCCTGGCTCACCGCCCGGATTGGAAAGAAAGTGAAGTCGGAAATTTTGGCTCCCTACAAAAAATTTACGGACCCGATCAGTTCGGGAGAAAAACAGATCGATACTTTTATCGTAGGGAAGAGAAAGCCGTCTCTGGACTCCCGGTTGGATGCAAAAAAAATCGAAAAGTATGTCAGGAAGTTCAACGAGTTGACGGATTACTTTATACAAAATCCAGCGGAAGCTGAGCCTGACTGAGGTTGAAGAAATGCAGTTGAAAAATCCGTTCATCAGCAGTGTGTTCCTGAGACGCGCTACGATGATCCTCTCTCTACTTTTGATTTTTATTCCCGTGATGGCGGCCTGCCAGGACACTGGTTCGGAGTCGAAGACTCAACCGGAGGTGTCCGATCAATCAGAGAATGAACCGCTCGTCAATGTGCGTCATCTGCCAGCAGGGGTGATGGATTTGCCGGAGCGTTATAAGTTGGATTCGCAAACCGGCATGACGGTTACAGTGCGCGAGCATGAGAAAGGTGTAGATGTGCTCCTCGGCTTTCGTGGCTATCGACACGTGAGTGGGGCAACGCGACTGACTCGATTGCTGATGCGGTTTCCGCGCGGCAAAAACGTATTCAGCCTTTCCGACTGCAAACAGATCTATTTTGACCGCGTGAATGGCAAGGAAGTGCAGGTCGACTGTCTCAACGGCTATCTGGTGCTGGATCGAACTCATTCTGAAATGGAAATTGACTGCATCGTGTTCGATGAGGGAGACTGGCACCGGTTCGGCTGGAACGGCGTGTGGAAAGTGGAGTATGACCCTGAACTGGATACGGAAGATATCCTGGAAAACATGGGTGTCGAGCAACGAATGAATGTTCATGACGATTCTGGCAAGGGGTAAACAATGTTCCCCACGTTGTCGCGGTCCGATAGAATAGTTCTTGTTTGCGACATTTTCCTGATTCCGCTAAAGGTGTGGATGCCACCGATGGATCGTTTTTTCTTTCTGCTGAGTGTGCTCTGGGCGCTGCCGAATACGTTGCTGGGGCTGGTGATCGGCGGGGTGGGGATCTGCTTTGGCGGACGGGCCCGCGTGCGGGGGCGGGCGATTGAGTTCTATGACGGCGGGACCAAGTGGTTCATTCAGCGTCTGCCGCACGGTCAGTTTACGCTGGCTTTGACGCTGGGGCATACGATCCTGGGACAGACGGATGCGTCGCTGGATATTTCGCGGAAGCATGAAGCCGTACATATCCGGCTGTACGAACGCTGGGGACCGTTTATGCTGCCCGCTTATTTTCTGTCGTCGGTTTATATGTGGCTTTGTGGCCGCCGGTTCTATCGCGATAATCCGTTCGAGCGGGAAGCCTACGATGCCGATGGCGGGGAGCAGGATGCGTGATTTTCTGTGAGATGTTGTCGCAGGGCGGTTTGATTGTTAATGTCATAGGCAGGCTCGCACATCTTTATGCCAGGTCGCGTTTCTTAATTCGAACGGTCTATACCAAAGTCGTTTCAACCGGGGCTAACGCCCTGCGGCTAATTTGGCTTTGCTGTTGAAGTCCGGAAAACGGGAGTAACAGCATCCCCTCGGACTCATTGAATACTTACAGAGCCAACGTTATAGACCTCTAAACCACGCTGAAAACGATTAAATAGACACTACCCAGGCTATTCATGGTCTCTATTGGAAAACGTGACAACATGTGGCTGCATGCTTCCTGTAAACTTGAATTTGAGATTCCGGTGGCGACGCCCTTTATTCTGATGCTGCGGCCCCGCAGCGGCAGTCAGCAGTGGGTGGCCCGCGAGCAGTATGTGCTGTCGCCGAGTGTCTCGGCCATTGAATTTACCGATCAGTTCGGCAATTTGTGTCAGCGGCTGGTGGCACCCGCCGGTCCTTTTTCTGTCCAGACAGCCTTTGATATTGAAGTGGCCGATAGTTCCGATGTGGCCCCCGGTGCCCCGTTTGTGCCGGTGGAGCAGCTGCCGGACCAGACGCTGCCGTTCCTGTTTCCCAGCCGGTACTGTGAATCCGATCGTTTCTCACAGATGGCGGCCGCGCTGGTGGAAGGCGTGAATCCGGGGTACGACCAGTGCGTCAAGATTGTGGAGTACATTCAGAACTCGTTAACGTATGCGCCGGGGGAAGGTCAGGAACTGATCAGTGCGACGGAAGTGAATCAGAAGTCGCAGGCTGTCTGCCGGGACATGGCTCACCTGGGAATTGCCTGCTGTCGGGCGCTTTCGATTCCGGCGCGGATGGTGGTCGGTTATCTGGAATCGTTACAGCCGATGGACCTGCATGCCTGGTTTGAAGCCTATGTGGACGGTCGCTGGTACACGTTCGATCCGACTCAGACGACGTTGGCGGGGGGACGCGTGGCGATTGCCTATGGGAGAGACGCTGCGGATGTGGCGATCTACACGCAATTTGGGGATCCGGTTGAGATTTTGAACATGGAGGTTCGTGTTGAACAGATTTCTGAGCCGGTTGAATGAGTTGGGTTGTGCATTGATCACTGAACTTTTTATCGCTCGCAGGTGTCAGAGACACATTGTGCAGGTGACCTCGAAATGAATCCCGTGAAAGTCAAAGAGAGAACCGAGATGTCTGAGCCGATCGATCCCAATAAAGTTGTGGTGTTGACGGGGGCCGGGATCAGTGCCGAGAGCGGGCTGCCGACGTTTCGGGATATGGGCGGCCTGTGGGAGCAGTACGAGATCACCGAGGTGGCTTCGCCCGAGGCCTGGGAAGCGAATCCGCAACTGGTACTGGATTTTTATAATGCGCGTCGCACGCAGGCGGTCGCGGCTGAACCGAATGCGGCACATCGCGCGCTGGCGGAACTGGAGAGCCGGTACAACGTGGTTGTGATTACGCAGAACGTGGATGACCTGCACGAGCGTGGGGGTTCGAGCAATGTGATCCATGTGCATGGGGAACTGGTGAAAGCCCGCAGTACTGCTGATCCGGAGCTGATTTATGAAATCGGCGGGAAGGAAATTCAGCTGGGCGATCTCTGTGAAGCGGGTTCACAGTTGAGGCCGCATATTGTCTGGTTTGGGGAAACGATTCACAACACGGAAGTTTCCGTGGCCCACATTCGCAGTGCGGGCAAGGTATTGGTGGTGGGAACGTCGCTGTCGGTGTATCCGGCGGCCGGTCTGGTGCAACTGGCCAGCGAAGAGGCGGAGAAGTTGATCGTGAGCCCGGACCTGGAGCAGGAGCCTGTCGGCTTTGAGTGGATCAGGGGGACGGCGGTGGAACATGTGCCACAGATTGTGCAGCGGTGGCTGGAAGGGGAGCGGGGGGTATAGTGTCGGTAGTGGATTGTCCTGGTGACGCGATGCGGCTTGGGACTGGTGTGCTGTGATGGCGCGGTCGCTCTGACAGTTTCCTGCGGTCTGCAACCACCCCGAATTGCATTCGGGGGCACCCTGGTTTTTTAGTCCCTTGTGAGGTTGAGAAGGTTGCCTGTCGCCAGGCGGGCGGACACATGGGTCCCGCCCCTACGAAAGGGGTTGGTAGTCTGTTTCGGTGTTGTGTGTTTGCGCTGGGACCTCCTGTTGCCCCGGTTATGGGGATGGTTCCGTTTGTGGAGCGGTTTTTCGATTTCTGCTGGTGGCTAACAGAGCCATCCGGATTAGATCAGAATCTGCAGGTAAAATGCGTATTTTTTCTGAGCCACTCAATCCGGGGAGTCAGGCACCCAGAATCCGGGGAATGGAATCGGCATTTCTCTGCGGATTCTTCTACTGCTGATTCCCAGGTTTCGGGCCGCAGTCGCCAGTCGGTCTGCGGTCAGGAATGCTTCCTTGCTGCGGCAGAATAATAATGCGAAATAGCCGTTTCTGATGTCTTCTCTGCTGTCACCAAATTTTGCACAGCGGCAGGCAAAGTGTTCGAGTGGTCTTTCCAGAGAGGATTCCAGGAGCTTTCTGGAAAGAGAAAGCTGTGCTGCCTGTTCCAGATCATTAAACTGTTCCAGCAGTTGGATGCAGAAATGATCCTGGGCTGCGGGCCAGTTGCTCTCAGGCCAGCTTTCCAGATCAAAATCGTTGAGTCGCTGAAAGCTCTGGTAGAGGTTATCAGAGTTCATGATGTTTTTTCGATTCGATTTTCACTGTTTTTTGTTGGTTACACGATCACTGTTGGCGCGCCAACAGTACCACCTGCCGTTCTGGTGCTTTATTCATTACTGATGATAGTAAGGGGGATCTCATGAATGCCCAGTTCTTTCAGGAATACGGGGGGGAGTTCGAGATCGAACTGATCTGCATCGATCCATGTTTCAATAATAAAAAACAGGTAAAGTCCGTTTGTTTTCAATTCCTCAAATACTGAGGCAGGAATTGCATGCAGCCAGTCAGCGATCTCTTTCAGCTTTAGCGCTAGCTCGTGTTCAAGAATCTCATAAGGTTCCGCGTCTTCGATTTCGGAGATCTTTCTTTCATAGAAGACAATCAGCCCACTCCTGCCAGGCTGCCGGTCAGCAATACATTGATAATCAGTCTGACTGAGACTGGAAACCTGGTTGAGAGGTTCCAGAAATAATTCGGATGTTACGACACGAGTATCTCTAAACTGAGCTGAGAGGACCAGATTGATTGATTGGATTGCCATGGGTTTTTTCCTGAGATGCATGTGAAATTCCGAGAGAGGTCCTCCGGTTGAACTTCGTTAAGCCTGTACCTGGTTGCTGTTGACCGTTTTTCATTTCTGCCGGTTAATCTTCCACTTCCAGGTGAGTGCCCCAGTGATGGAACGTTTCTGTGACGCCGGCGATGAGACGCGTTTTTTCCTCTGCACTCATCTGTTGTGCCTGATCTTTCCACCAGGCAGTGCCTGTGTAGATTACATATCCCGATGTGGTCAGCTTCCGGGCATCGAGAATCAAAGGCTCACCCTGAATCGACGCCATCCTGCCATTTTCGTAATAGAGCAGAGCATGCATGCCTGCCGGTTCTACCTGAAATCCGTTGCCTTGATACATGGCCATTTATCGCTTGAGTCTCCCGGTTAGTGGTGGATTTTCATCTCGCCTGGCTGGAGCCGATCTGTAGGATGCGATGGTTCAGATAGTTTACGGGATTCGTATCACATTTTCACGATCACTGTTGGCGAGCCAGCAGTATCACCTGCCGCCCCTGCGAAACGGGTTGGTGGTCTGGTTCGTGCTTGTATGTCTGAGCTGCCACCTCCTGTTGCCTGCGGCAATCCCGGATTGCATCCGGGACCACCCCGGCTATGGGGATTATTTAGTTTGTGGGAACGGTTTTCGATTTCTGTTGGTAGCCAACAGTGCCCCCCGCCGAGGTTACCTGGTTTTGAATGGAGTCGGCCATGAAACAGTTTCTCTTCAATCTGCTCTGGGGCTTGAGCCTGATAACGGATGTCTTTGATTTTGCCGAATGGCAGGTGGGGGTCAAGGGGAAATTGTGCTCTGAGTGGGCTGTGAATTGCTTTGATTTCATGGTGAGTTTGCTCCGATTTGCTCTGAATGTGCTCCGAGATGATTTGAAAATGTACGAGACAGGAAGAACCGGTTCATGCTGTTTCGGTGAAAAACTGGAAAAATCGACGGCGATTCAGGTGAATCTGAATCACTTGTTCGCACTGTTTCCGTGCTCGCATCATCCGCCTCGCGCGCGAAGCACATTTGCACAACAATACGGATCGGAAAGCGGGGATCAAGGCCAGTTTGTGCACGGGTGGAAAGAGAACCGGGGCGCAGAAGTGCAGGGGAGATTGAGACAGCTGATACTGATGTGGCAGCAAATGCAGGTCAGGCGCAGAAAAAATGCGTCCGAGACTGAAAGCGACGGACGCATTCCTCCACTACGGGAATATGTTAGCCCAGGTCGTCGAAGCCGTAGTGTCAGCGCTCATTGTTTCTCCTGTAATTCATTTAGAGCAGGAGACCATATATACAGATATCGTCACCAGGTGCTCAGAGGTTGAGTTTGATACTTAATTTTATTTCAAAACAGATCAATGAAAATGAATCAGTGCGAGACTGAGACTTCCGGTTCTTCATCCAGTCGTGCGGATTCAATGTCCTGTCGGGGGCCGAAGAACTCGAAATGAACTCGATCAGCAGGGACATTCAGGGATTTCAGACTCGCATAGACGTTCTGCATAAAGGGTTTAGGACCACAGAAGTAAAAAGCTGCCTGCTCGAAGGGAGTCCAGTCGCGGAGGAGTTTTTCGGTGACCACACCCTGATCGTCGCAGTTCTGATTTTCCAGATCGTCTGCCAGGGGCTGATCGTAGAGGGTGAGCGTGCGGACGTTCGCACCGGCACTACGCAGGTCCTGAATTTCCTCAGCAAAGGCGTGTGTCTGGCTGTTGCGGGCAGCCTGCAGGAAATAGAGCGGGACGTCAGGCTGAGCCGCGATCAGCGATTTGGCCATCGAGAGCAGGGGAGTGACGCCGACTCCACCGGCCAAGAGGACAACCGGCGTGGTGACCGGCTGCGCCGTATCGAGTGTGAATTCACCACAGGGGGGGCCGATTTCGAGTGTGTCGCCGACCTGGACTTCGTCGTGCAGGTAGGTGGAAATCAGTCCTGCAGGGGCATCAGCGGTGAGCCCGGGTTCACGTTTGACGCTGATACGAAAATGGTCGGATCCCGACTGATTCGAGAGGCTGTAATTCCGAGGCGAAGTGGGGGTGGTGGGATGATCAATTCTGACCGTGATGTATTGACCAGGCTGCCAGGCAGGGATGTCGGCTCCGTCAGCAGGTTTCAGGTAGAAGGATGTGATGACATCGCTTTCAGGCTCTTTGCGATCGACGACGAACGAACGATAGCCGTTCCAGCCGCCATTCTCTGCACGCTGTTCGGCGTAGATCTGCTGTTCGCGTTCAATGCAGACGTCCGCCAGGAGCTGGTAAGCTTCCCCGACCGCGGCCAGGATTTCCTCGGTAGCGGCCTCTCCCATGACTTCCTGGATGGCTGCCAGAAGGTGCTTGCCGACGATGGGGTACTGTTCCGGTTGAATGCCGAGAGAACAGTGTTTCTGAGCGATCAGTTCGACCGCAGGAGTAAGGGCGGCGAGGTTGTCGATATGGGTAAAATAGGAACAAATGGCTCCAGCGAGGGCCTTCTGCTGGCCGCCGGAATGCTGGTGCGCCTGGTTGAAAAAGGCTTTCACTTCCGGATTGCCGGCAAACATCTTCTGGTAAAAGACGCGTGTGACTGTTTCCGCATTAGCGGCGACCAGCGGAGTGATTTCTTTGACAATGGCGATGGTTTTTTCACTTAACATGTATGGTTCTCCTGGAGATTTAGCTTGAAACACAGGCGGAAACTTATATACTACATATAGAGGTATAGAATAGATAATTCTATACGTCAAGGTGTATAATTGGACCTTTTGGTATTTTTGGGGAAATCCCATGCTTTCAAAGACACATGAGTACGCTTTGCGGGCGGTCGCCTGTCTGGCAGGGCAGCCAGGTCAGCCGGCTTCGGCCGATTATCTGGCGGAAAAGACGAAAGTCCCCCGGCGGTACCTGACCCGGGTTCTGCAGGATCTGGCTGCGGGTGGGGTGGTGAAATCACGGAGTGGCCCGAAGGGGGGCTATGAGCTGATTCACGATCCGGCGGAGCTGTCGATTCTGGACATCGTAAATGCGATTGCCCCGATGGAGCGGATTAACAGTTGCCCTTTGGGACTGAAATCCCACACCAGTCTGTGTCCGTTGCATGCGGAACTGGATCGCGTGTATGCCGAGGCAGAAGCGGCGTTCGGCAATGTGACGATCGGCCAGCTGCTGGAATCGACAACAACAATTGTGCCCTTGTGTGAAGGTGATTGAAGGGCTCCCTGTAACCGACTGATTTGTAAACCGAGATGAAGGAAAAACGATGAGAGCGATGATGAGATACGTTTTTGTGGTTGCAGTGAGTCTGAGTTCGCTGGCGCTGGTTTCCTTTGCGAAACCGCCTGAGAGTGGCAGTCCAGCGGAGAAACAACCGGCGAAAGCGAGTTCGGTGAATAAGGTAGACGCAAAACAGACTGCGGCGGTGATGTCGATCACAGAGGCACGTGAGCGGGCCAAACTGGCGCACAATTTTTATTCTGCCACGCTGGATGCGATGCACCGGAGTTATTTCAACAGTGCGACGGCGCCGGTTCCGGCACGCGTGATGGAGCGGATGTTTGCTGATGTGGAGGCAGAGGAAAATATCAAAGCCCGCTGGATTGCCGTCAATGCCCGGGCGATGAGCATCGATCATGAACCGAAAACGGAATTTGAAAAAAAGGCGGCAGAGGAAATTGCAGCGGGGAAAGGTGAATACGAACGTGTCGAGCAGGGCGTCTATCAGCGGGCTGGTGCCATTTCCTTAATGAACCATGGGTGTTTAACCTGTCATCACGGGTTCGGGAAGCGGAATACGAAGGATCGATTCGCGGGGTTGATCATTTCCATTCCTGTCAAAGCAAAAGAAAAAAGTAATGCCGGCAAGAAATGAATGACCGTCGATCCCAATATTTGGTCAAACGCATGCAGCAGCCGATCACAGGATATCATCAGGACGAGACAGGGCACTGGGTGGCGCAACTGGCTTGCGGACACAATCAGCATGTTCGTCATGCGCCGCCCCTGGAATCCCGTCCCTGGGTACTGAGCCACGAAGGGCGTGCGGGCATGCTGGGCTATCTGCTGGACTGTCAAAAATGCGCGGACGGGACATCGCCGGATGAAAAGCCGGACTGATGTCTCTGGAATTAATTCCACCGGAGAGAGTGGATCAGCTTTCTGAATTCTGAAAGGAGCGTCCCGTTTTCAAACCGATGATGAAGATGACCAGAGTTACCGCTCCCAGGAAAAAGATGGTATCGCCGGGGACCCGTAACCAGCGGAGGGTCTGCATGAGGTCGGTCTGCATGAATTCACTGCTGCGGGCGTACCAGTATCCATGGTTGACCGAGGCATTGGTCTGCATGAGTCCGACCGGCAGCAGACTGAGCAGGCACATCAGCATCAGCCCTCCATTGAGTGCCCAGAAGGAAAATCGCAGCAGACCCTCTTTCCATTCTTTACCTGGCACGAGTACGCGGAGGCAGATCAGCATGAGCCCGATGCCCAGCATACCATACACTCCGAACAGGGCGGCATGACCGTGCAGGGGAGTCGTGTTCAATCCCTGCATGTAATACAGGGCGATGGGAGGATTGATCATAAAGCCGAACAAACCGGCGCCGACCATGTTCCAGAACGCGACTGCAACGAAAAAGTAGATGGGCCATTTATAGCGCTGCACCCAGGGAGAGGTGCGGGAGCGTCTGAGATCCTCGGTAGCATCAAAGCCGATCAGTACCAGGGGCACGACTTCCAGGGCGCTGAAAACCGAACCCCAGGCCAGTGCGACGATGGGCGTGCCTGAGAAATACAGATGATGGCAGGTACCGATGATACCGCCCGATAAGAAGATGGTGGCGGACATCAGCGCCGCCGCTGCAGCGATCCGGGGCTGAATCAGATTGAGACGCATGAAGATAAAAGCGATGACGGTGGTGGCAAACACTTCGAAGAAGCCTTCCACCCAGAGATGAATCACCCACCACCGCCAGTATTCGATCATTGAGAGATGCGAGTGCTGTCCCCAGGTAAGGCCTGCTCCATAGAACAGGGCAATCGCGCCTGTGGCGACGGTCAGTAAGACGACGAGTTGTTTCTGCTGACCGGTTTTGCGCAGTGCCGGCAGCAGGACGCGAATCATCAGGACGAGCCAGAGGAGCAGGCCGATCATCAGACCGATCTGCCAGAGCCGACCCAGATCGACATATTCATAGCCCTGGTGCCCCAGGTAAAACGAGACCTCGTCGGTGAGTTCGTTCTGGATGCTCAACCACTCTCCGGCAAGCGAGCCGACCACGATGACCAGTAACGCACCGAAGAGCAGATTGACCCCCCAGTTCTGTCGAGGTGGTTCCTGTCCACTGACCAGCGGGCCGATAAACAGACCGGCTGCCAGCCAGGCTGTGGCAATCCAGAACAGACCCATCTGCACATGCCAGGTGCGGGTCACGCTATAGGGGAGCCAGTTGGAGAGCGGGATACCGTAAAAACCTCCTCCTTCTACGCCGTAATGTGCGGTGACTACTCCGAGCAGCATCTGTACGAGAATCAATGCAGCGACGACCCAGAAGTATTTGACGGTCGCTGCCTGGGAGGGAGTGGCTTCCCAGAGAGCCAGTGGATCATGCTCCGGCGGTACCAGTTCTGCTTCGTCCTCTTTTCTGGCAGCATACCACCAGGCCAGACCGGAGATGCCTGCCAGGAGCATGATGATACTGACTCCGGTCCAGAGTACCGTTTCGCCGGTGGGGCGATTTCCCACCAGCGGTTCGTAAGGCCAGTTATTGGTATAGCTGATCTGCTCCCCCGGCCTGCTGGTCGATGCAGCCCAGGAGGTCCAGAAGAAAAACGCAGCCAGTCGTCGTAAGCGCTGGGGGTCGGTCACAGCGCCACGAGGGATCGCATAATCAGTATTTCCCTCTGAGAATACTTCCGTATAATGCGACAGGTTGGATTCGAAAGCGGCAGCACGCAGCGGGTCGACCGTGATGGTTTTCGTTTCTGGATCGTAGGTGTTCTTTCGTATGAGGGCAGTCAGTCTGCCTTCCAGTTGTGCCTGGTGTTCTTCAGAAAGCTGGTCAAAGCTGGTATTGAAATCCTCTTGAGACCAGTGATCGAGAATGAACAAGGCTTCGCGGTGCAACCAGTCAGCGGTCCAGTCCGGGGCGACATAACTGCCATGTCCCCAGACGGAGCCGACTTCCATGCCACCCATGGTCTGCCAGACGTTCTGTCCCTGTTCGATTTCACGGGTATCAATCAGGAGCTTGCCGTTCGTCGTCAGAACTTTCCCTGGAATGGGAGGCATCTCCTGGTAGATGCGGCTGCCGATCCAGCCCAGGACCAGAAAGGAGAGCAGTAAAACGAAGGTAAACGAAATCCATAAGCGTCGCATGATGATGTGCTTTCCTGGTTCGTGTTGCGATTGATCCAGTTGACTCTCCTGGTGCAGGTATGATCTCCAACGTTCATGTTCTTTATTTGCGGGTCTGATTCAAGGGGATTTCCGGAGTCAATTCGGTAGATCAGTGATTTCCTGCAGTATCTTTCATTCTAAAAGTTGTTGACAAACTGGATGGTTGTGTCTATATTCGGCATAAGATGTATCACTTATGCATGTTTATTTCAAGTCAGGTTTAAAAAATGCAACTCACCATGCAGACCGATTACGCGTTACGGACACTGATGTATCTGGCATCACGGAGTGACCGGGCGACTGTAGCCGACGTGGCGACGCTGTTTGATATTTCCTCGAATCATGTGGCGAAGGTGGTGAATCTGCTTTCGCGGTTCGGCTATATCCGCAGCGTGCGCGGTCTGGGTGGCGGGATTGAACTGGCAGTGCCCCTCGAAGAGATTCGTCTGGGTGAAGTGATCGAACGCTTCGAAGGGAATCTGCATCTGCTGGATTGCGTGGGGACGGAAAATGTCTGTGTGATCCAGCCGTTCTGCAAGCTGAAGGGGGTTCTGGCGGAAGCCGAACGCATTCAGCTGGACTATCTTAACAGTGTGACCCTGGCTGATGTTGCTCCTTCAAGTCGCCAGTTGAAGCGGGTGACATAGCCGTTCCACTGCTTTTCATGGGATCGGCTGTTGCGCCGGTCCTTCCCCGTTATTTTTCTGAAAGGAAACCTCATGCTCAAAACAGGATTTGTTACCAGCCTCGCAGTGACTTTTCTGTTCCTGTTCACTCTGAATTTGTCTGGCGAAGATCGACAGACTAAGAACAAGTCCGGTAAGCCGGCAGCGAAAGGAGCGGCGCAGCAGCCATCCGAGGCCGCCGTCGAGCGGACCCGCGATACCGTCAAAATGCTGGATGATATTTACAAGAACGCGGTCGTACTCATTACGGATAAATACGTGAATGACGAAGAAGACTTTCCTGCAGGCAGTGCCGCTGTGGAGCTGTTCAAGCGGGTGGGGAAGACCGGTTTTCATCATGTGCGGCTGATTGATGCAACCGGCCAGCCGTATGAGCCGAAGAATGTCGCGAAGACCAAATTTGAAAAGCAGGGAATTAAACAGCTCAAAGCGGGCAAGCCTTACTATGACGAAGTGGTGATCAAGGACGGCCAGCCTTACCTGCAGGCCATTACACCGATTCCGGTCGTGATGAAAAAATGCGTGATGTGCCATCCGCATTACAAGGATGCCAAACCCGGCCAGCCGATCGGTGCGATCAGTTATGAGCTGCCGATCAAGTAGGTTTGCCTGCTAATCTCGCCAGCGTTTCTCTTGTTGGATGAACGCTGATTTCCAGAAGTAATCTGTGCCGCGCACGACAAATATATGGTTGTGCGCGGGCAGATTTTGTTGTGCTTTCTGGTTCTTTGCTGCAGGGATTCTGAGAAATTTCATCATGTATGTTGATCTCAACTTCAGGTTAACCGCCCAGGACCCTGTTCCCGTCGACCATGGGTATCCCCTGTATGCGGCCCTGTCGAGACTGCTACCGGTGTTACACCAGCAGAACGGGATTGGCATTCATCCTTTACAGGGGCAGTATCTTGGAGATGGTCAGGTGGCATTGCGATCAGACAGTTGCCTGGTTTTCAGAACGCATGTGGAACAGGTTAATGAATTATTAAACCTCACTGGAAAGTCAATCCAGTTGCGCAGGTCGACCATTCTGATCGGTGTGCCTCAACTGAAGGCACTGGTCGCAGAACCGATACTGCGGAGCAGGCTGGTGGTGATTAAGGTCAAGGGGCGCAATGCCGCACAACTGGATGAGAAGTCATTCCAGACGGCGGTCAAAAAGCAGTTATCCGCCTGTGAAGTTTCCTCCCGGTCGCTGGTTGAAATTCGCAGGCGACGGACACTCCGAATTAAAGAGAAAACGATCGTGGGATATGAAGTCGTACTTGAGAATCTGGCCGAGGAGGAATCTCTGCAGATTCAGATACAGGGGATTGGGGGCAGGCGGCACATGGGATGCGGTCTGTTCAAGGGATACCGAACTTCTGAAAATTCGACAGAGATCAGTGGCAGCGCGGGTCATGAATAACATGCACCTGCTGAAGGGAAAAGGTGGTTGTGAATCAGATCACTGAAGCGAAAACGATTCGACTGGAGCTCTTTGCACCGGGTATGACGCCGTTGCATCGGGCGGGGCTGGGAGGCCTGGCATGTACGCTACATGCATGGCAGCGAGCGCGGGATGCAGGATCGGCATCGCGACTGGAACTCCCCTTTCAGTTTAAGGTCAATTCCGATTCAATTGTTTTGCATTTGCCTGAGTCTGCTCAGGTGGGTGTTATGTTACGCTCACTCTTCGAATTCGGGTTTCAGATCAATGCGGACGGTCTGATTTATCTGCCCGGTCAATTTCAGACGCCTCCCGATTCAGCGGTGCTGGCAGATCTGCAGGCTGGTTCTCTGCTGACATTTCTGCAGCATGGAAGCTCGCGCAAACTGGCGAAAAACGAATCCCAGGTCAGTCATTTTGATTCAGAAAATGGCGACTGGGAGATCCCGGTGACTTTTCGAAAATGTTCCTGGTTTAAACATCAAACAGGCTGGAAAACATTGATTGATTCGCAAGGAGAGTTACAGAATCAAGCTGTCAGAATTGATGGCGCGATTTATCCTGGAGCCTCGGTGAGGCACTTTGCTTATAAACATCAGACAGCCATAAAAGAACCATTGGAGCGGGTGTTGCCGCTCTATTTTGCGCTGGTGGGCTGTCTGTCACTGCCGGTCAATCGGGGAGTTGGCGTTCTGCTCATCCCGGAGGTAAAGGATCTGCGTGAGTTTATTCGTCTTCGTCACAGTCTGAATCCGCAACATGCACCAGGATATCGTGTGACAAACGCCGCGGATGCCATTTTGCAGGCGAAACTGCGCGTTGGTGCTCGACTGGAATTCAGCGCCGTCACTTTTCAGCCCACATCCTGGGCCCGGCAGCAGAAGTCACGCGTGAAAACCTGTGAAGTCGGTGCTCTGGATGATTCCACAATGGATCGATTTCGGAGAATTTACGCTGCACTGCCACCGCGAATCGTCTCTCCTCCAGAGTCGGGGAATGCGCTTGCAGTCTCTGCCCGTATCAGGACTTTCCAGACGGGGTATCGAGTCGATAGTGTGGTACGTTCTCTGATTGCAGATAATCTGGTGGCCCAGGTTCCCTGGTATTCCGGTTTCTCCAGTCTTATGTCGAGAATTAATCCTGTCACTGGAGCGCCCTTTCGCGATCAGGTTCTGTTTGAGCGGCGGGGTTTGAGGCAGCTGGTTTCCGATCAGGGGCTCTGGGATCAGGTAGAGGAATGGCATTTTGTAAAGGCCATCCAGGGGGCCGTGACTCAGAGTCGGACGGGAAACTTTCGGTTAAGGGGGATGCGGTTTGATGACCAGTTGCGGTTGAAACTGACCGGAGTACAAACGGTCGGTCAACTGCGATCTGTTCTGACGGATCTGTTTGATCGGAGTCAGGCCGGACCGGCGCAACTTCTGGAATGGTATCGAAGCCTGACGCTACTCGGCGATGACTGGCAACGTATTCGGGATTTGAGTCTGCTGGCCCTCGTCAGTTCGGGAAGTCGTTTCAGCGAAGGACATTCACTCAGAAAAACGGCCTGAAAGAAAATCAAAACCGGGAGCGAAAGTATGTCCCTGCATGTCTATGCCAACATTGTCACTCCCTTCGGAACGGCTGCGAATAATCGGGCCGAAACCGAGGGGAACATTACCACCCTGCAAAAGATTCTCTGGATGGGGCAGCCTCACAGTACTGTCAGTGCGGAAGCGATCCGTTTTGCACTGCGTCAGCGTCTGGCGGAGCTGGATGAGTCGGGAACGAATCGCCAGTGGAATGAGATGTCGCGTACCAATTCGTGGCAGGATCCGGAATTTCTCGGCTGGAATTCCGAAACAGGTAAGACCTATATCGACGATGATCTGCTGGGCTATATGCGGGCAGAGGCAGCGAAAGTGGATGGCCCGGGGACTGCCCGGGTCCGCAGGGCGGTGCTGGAAGTGACGCGGGCTGTGTCTCTGACTCCCTGGACCGGAGACGTCACCTTTAACGCGGCCAGTCCCGGGGCAACACCCTCAGCTTCCCGGGGGAAAAATAAATACAAGAATCCGGTTCCTTACGGAAGTGAAGTGCATGCGACCCGTTATCAGTTTGGAATATCACTCACGCCTGGAAGTTTGCGGGAAAAGTCCCGCGCGGCGAAAGCGATCGAAGCCTTGTGTCATCTCGGGTCGGTCGCGGGAAATCAGGGACGGTTTCTGTTTGACTTTTCCCCCGAGGCGGTCGTGTTTCGCCTGACGCATGATCCTGCACCGCGAATTCTGTACTGTTTCGAATCGAATGATTATGGGAAATCGGTCTGTGTCGATCAACTGCTGACGCGTCTGGATACAGGGGATATTAAACCAGAAGAATTGATCTGTGGCGTCAGTGATCGAGAGTCTGCCCTGGCACAGCAGTTGCAAAACCGGGGAATAGAACCGGTGGGTGTTAAGGCAGCCTGCAATTCGTTGACCAATCGTATGACGCAGGCTTTGGAAGTCGAGGCAGGAACATGATCGGCGTACATGTGACAGTGCCTGTTTCCTGTTTTCGAAAAGGGTATTCGCGGGAGTATCTCGAAACACATCAGATTCCTCCTCCAGCGACCTGTTATGGATTCCTGTTATCCCTGGCCGGTGAGCGGGACCGCAGGCGTCATATTGGTTGTCGGGTGACGGCGGTGATTTTAAACGATCCTGCAAAAAGCGTCGTACTGCGGAAAGTCTGGCGCGTTAAAAATCCCCGCCCGGAAGCCCCCGAAAATATGCGGCCCGATTTCCAGGAACTCTTATCAAATCTGGAACTGATCCTATGGGTTGATTCAACCGAAGAACGGAATTCGTGTGGACAGACTCTGGAGCAGCGAGTCTGTTCCACGCTTGCGCAGCCTGAGCTTGTCAATCGTTCCGGGGGACTATCGCTCGGAGAAAGTACGCATCTGGTCAATGATGTAGGAACGATCGACAATGGATCAAAATGGAGTGAGTCTTTAAAGGGGAGTGCATTTCTGCTGGATCCCCGGGGAGAGCTGACCCTGCCGGTCTGGGTGGACCATGTCCATTCCGTTGAGACACGTTATGTTACGGGGACTCTTCAGGCAACCAGTCTGAAGAAACCGCCACGAGAAAAAGTTCCGTTGATCAGCCCACATTGATGGATTGTCATTTAAGAAGATTTGTTAAGTGTAGAGCGATATCTGATGCCGCCAGGCGTTGAGTAAAATGGTGAAATTCTGAAAAGTTATAATGTCAGATTATTTTTGTGATGCCGACAGGCGTTGAGCACTAAAAACAGGTTTATAAACAATACGCTCCCTGAGCTATGACAGCTTGATGCCGCCAGGCGTTTTTGAATTGAGGATGTTGATGAAGTGCTGATGGAAATGATCAACGACGGGTGCGTTTGATCTGGACCGATTCGATCTGTTCCAGGCGGCCCAGGCGGAGAATGACATCGTCTGCCGTGACGTTGTCGCGGAGGATGACATCGTATTCCAGGGCGAAGGCGCTCCCTTTGCGAGTGGTTTCCGCGCCCGTGTTTTCATATTCTTCGCAGAGCTCATTCAGAATCTCATTCCAGATCTGATCTGCTCCCAGTGCCACCTGCAGACGTAGATGCATAATGCATGCGTGCTGTTTGAGTTCTGCAGGATGGACTGTGGACCAGTGCGGCTGGAAGTGAGTAGCGGCACCGATCACGACGAAGCCGAGCGAAGCGACCAGATATTGTCCGGCTCCGATGGCCATGCCGACGACCACAGCAAAGAGCACAAATGCGACGTCCTGGGTCGTCTGCATCGCGGTCCGGAAACGGACGATCGACAGAGCGCCCACCAGGGAGAACGCACGAGCGACATTTTCGCCGATGATCTGTGTCGCCATCGCGATCAGCACGCACATCAGCACCAGGGTTACCGACAGTGTTTCATCGGCGACGGTTTTCTGATGTTTTCGCGCCAGATAAGCTACACCGCAACCCGCGGCCCAGGAGAGCAGCAGATTCACCATGATCGTGCCGAATGCAGGCTCTGAAGAGGATGTGACTTGTGTGAACCAGTCTGTCATGAGATACGGTCTTGTGCAGGAAATTCAGGATAGGGATTAAAGGTTGGAAGCCACTGCGGTACGGTATTTGGAAAAGCCGGTTGAGATGAGGGGAATCTCCAGCAGCAGTCGTTTGAACAGCGGAGGCAGGATGTCGTGAAATTTCAGTTCCATGATTTCGCCTCCCTGATAGAGGTCTGATCGATCGGTCGGTTGATCCGGAATTTCCCAGCGACTGCATTTCTGCCCTGCGAGCTGATTGTCGATCGTCAGGCGGATGTGCTGATTCTGATAGCGGACTATCCGGGCAAAACGCTGATAATGCACCAGGGCACTGGGGTGCAAGCCACGCTTCTGGATGCTCTGCCGAAACCAGTCTCCCGGCCAGAGGTCATCTGTCGCTTCTGATTGCTGCAGCAGGGGGAGTTGCGCAGCCGGAATGGAAGTCCGACTTTTCTGGACAATGTTATTCCGCTTACTTTTGGTTTCCAGCCAGAGTACAGGCTCTGCTGCATAGCGACGCAGGCGATACTTCGTCGTCCCGCCCAGTCGGGTTTTACGGTAGATGTCCAGTGCCGGCGTGTCGAGATAAAGAGTGTTGATGGCATAGCTGTCGCCGATGGCCGTTGTGCAATGCGGATCCGGATCCATCTGTTCCCGGGCCCAGCTGCGAACCTGGTGGCTTACTTCCGGAGTCAGCAGAAATTTCAATTCGATGCGGCGATCCTGGGCCTGATAGACCTGCATGGGATCGGATTCCGGAACGAAAAGTTTTAAATCCAAAACAGGGTCTCCTTATAATCTTTCCACTACTGGAGATCAGTTGAAGCTATTTTTTGCTGGTAACCTGCAGTAAATACTTCTGCCGTTCCCGGGCAAACTGATGCAGATTGACCGCACCGTGACCTCCCGGTCCGTGGACTGCTGCGGTTGTACCGACGGGAATCCGGCTGGCAGTCAATTTGACGAAGTTCTCAAAAGATCCGAGCTTTCGCGTGTCCAGTTTGACTTCTTTGAGCACGAGTTGACGATACTGTTCGACGACGGGCCCCAGTTCATCCCAGTCCAGGTCATTGGCGATGGTGCGAACTTTCTGCAGATAATTATCCCGTAGCGCAGGGACTGCCAGGATTTTGCTCCGCAGTGGTTTGGAAGGATCGTCCAGACCGATCAGGGGATCGAGTTGACCACTGGTATTGTGGTTTGCCTGTCCCGAGCCATGCTGTTGTGTGGGGACTCCCCGGGGAGGTCGCCCCGATGAACCTGGGGGGCCAAAGCCATCTGGAGAACCTGTTCCCCGGGAACCAGCGCCTGCCTGTCTGGGATCGAATCGTCCGCGCGGACCATGCGGAGGGCCAAATCCTGGCCCGCCTCGGACGAATCGAAAAGCTTCATTCATGTCATGGGGAAAGAAATGGAACCGGTCGTGTTTATCCAGAAAAATGCTGTAATCGCTGGCCCGGATCCAGTAGCCATCTGAATTGCATAACGCGTTGTCGATGGCGAGGAACCAGAGCAGTTCTTCCATGTCGACCTTGTCTTTGAGCGCTGCTTCCAGTTCTGCAGGAGGCGTTTGATCGAGAATGCGACAGAGCTCGATCAGTTTTTTGAGCGATTTTTCCTTGCCGTCTTTCATTTCGTAGGGATAACCGTATTGCGTGGGATCGTCTCCCCGATAGTCGAGTCCTCCACCACCGCGGGGGGAGCCACTGACCTTCCAGCGGGTTCCCTTGGCAGAGGGATAGTGTTCGCGGAGAAACGTTTTATTGAACTGCTGGACGTTGGTGTAAATGCCCCAGTTTTCACCGTTGATGACCACACGGACCAGGTTCGCTTTCGGAGCCGGCATGTGTTTGTTGGCGATGTGAGAGTAGAGTACGGTGCTGAGGAGGCTGTCGTCGCCGCTGTTATTGTTCAGATTCAGAGTCTTATAACCGAGCAGCCGCTGGTCTTCGTTGAGGAAATCGATGGAGACATTCAACGAACGTTTATAGCCGGTGGGGACCATCATGTAGCTGGACATGCCCCGGAAGTGAATGCCGCAGCCGGGATATTCTTTTCGATCCACGATCAGAGTCGCGGCGACTTCGACATCGGTGCCATGAAACTCTTCGAGCTCCGCTTCCCAGTCTTTGTTTTCGAAGTTGATAAAAATGGTTCGCAGGACCGCAGGATCAAAGAGTTCGGCATCGATGATCGGGACATCATCAGGAGAGATTTTCCTTCCTGGTCGAGCCGCAGAACGGTTGGCGGTGCGTGGTCCGCGCCGGTGCCCCCGATCACGAGAGCTGCGCGGATCCGAATTTGAACCCGGAGGGCCAAATCCACCCGGAGGACCAAAACCGCCGGGGCCTCTGTGCTGCTGGGGATTTTCTTTGAGAAATTTCCGGGCCTGCTGCCGTTCGGCGTTGTTCAGGGAGCCATCCTTGTCTGCGTCAAACTGCTCTACCAGTTTTCGTTCTTCCCCTCCGGGACCACCAGGTGGCCCGCCCGGACCAGGGCCAAAAGGAAAAGAAGGTCTGTCCCCGAATTGAGTGGGAGGCTGCGATGTCTGCTGCCGGGACGGCCCAGGTGTCTGTGCCAGAGCAGGGGAGGTAACAATAGTGATGGCAATAAGATAGAACAGGTTTGAACACACGTCTTTTTTCATGGGAAGCCTCACTTTTGTCCTCTGTCAGATCCGGTGAAAACAATGTCTCTGAGAATTTAGTAACGAAACTTCCCGGAAGACCGCCGCATTTTTTGTATAATTTCTTGAGATTAAGCGAAGAACGGTGGCGGTCTTGTCGGGTTTTCCGTGACTAAACAGAGAGGACCGCCACAGAGCGTGCTCGATTGCTGATCTGAATTTCCCGTCTGTCAAAGTAGAAGCCCACATGTCTGCTGATTCAGAAAATGAAACCGTTATCCAGTCCACCGCGGATTTACTGGCCAGCGCCAGGGAAGGGAACGAGCAGGCACTGGGGCAGATTCTGTCTGCACAGCGGGCCTATCTGAAGGTTCTGGCGCGGGTCGAAGTGGGACGTCATCTGCAGGCCAAGCTGGATGTCTCGGATATCATTCAGGAAGTCTTTCTGGAAGCCCATAAAAGTTTCTCCCAGTTTCAGGGATCCGAAGAGCCGCAGTTCATTCAATGGGTCCGTTCCATTCTGGCGCATACGATTGCTAATACTGTGCGGCGTTATTTTGGAACGCAGGCTCGCGATCCGCGGCTGGAGAAGCAGGTGGCTGCGGGCATTGATCAGTCGGCTGTTTCGCTGGGGGGGATGCTGGTCGATCCGGGGGCTTCCCCCAGCCAGCAGGTTTCACGGGTGGAGCAGACCCGCCTGGTTTCAGAAGCCCTGTCGCGACTGCCGGAAGATTATCAGTCGGTCCTGATTCTCAGGCATCTGGAAGGGCTGACGTTTCCCAAGATTGCAGAACGAATGGGGAAGACCGTGAATTCTGTGGAAAAACTGTGGTTACGTGGGTTGGCACGACTCAAGAAAGAGTTCACCCTGTCGACTTCAAATCCGGAGGTGCAATAGTGTCTCAAGCCGAAGACAATCTGACGAATACCTTCATTTATCGCAGTGAGGACCCGGAAGACTCACGTGTGATCGAAATCTCCCGGGAATATCTGTCGCTGCTGGAAGCCGGTAAAAACCCTGACAAAGCAGCTTTTATTGAGCGTTATCCGGAACTATCCGAAGTCATTTCCGAGTGTCTGGAGGGGATCGACCTGGCGCATTCGCTGTCGCAGCATCTGACTCCCCAGCTCTCGGAAATGATCTCTCGGCCACTGGGCGACTTTAAAATCATTCGGGAAATCGGTCGCGGAGGGATGGCGACGGTTTATGAGGCGACCCAGTTGTCTCTGGGGAGGCGGGTCGCGCTGAAAGTGTTGCCGTTTGCTGCTTCGCTGGATGAATGTCAGCGGCAGCGGTTTCAGATTGAATCCCAGGCGGCTGCCAATCTGCATCATACGAATATCGTCCCCGTGTATGCCGTGGGTTCTGAGCGGGGCATGCACTATTATGCGATGCAGTTGATCGAGGGCGAATCGCTGTCGGAATGGCTCCTGCGACAGAAACAGGAACTGAGTGGATCACAGGTGGCGGTTTCGGATTCTGAAAAAACACCGACAGAAAAACCGGGCTCTGCAGCTGACAGCCAGAATCAGTCGAAACAGATTGTGAATCTGTCCGTGTCGCATACCGATCATCGGAAAGCGAAAGCCTGGTATCAGACGATTGCGCGCATCATCGCGCAGGTGGCAACCGGGCTGGAATATGCACACCAGTCGGGAGTGGTGCATCGGGATATCAAGCCTGCCAATCTGCTGATTGACGTGAAAGGCAATGCCTGGATCACCGATTTCGGTCTGGCTCAGGTCTCCGCGAGTTCCAGTGTGACCCGCACCGGTGATGTTGTCGGCACGCTGCGGTATATGAGCCCCGAACAGTTGAGCGGGAAACGGGCCATGGTTGACCAGCGGACCGATATCTATTCGCTGGGAGCGACGTTGTATGAACTGCTCTGTCTGCAGCCGGTCTTTGCGGCCAATGAGCATCAGCAGTTGCTCCACAATGTTTTGTATGATGAGCCCAAACCATTACGCCAGGTCGATCGCCTGATTCCGGTGGAACTTGAGACGATCGTGATGAAGGCGCTGGCCAAGGTTCCCGGCGAACGATATCAGTCGGCTGCTGAGCTGGCGGAAGATCTGCAGCGTTTTCTGGATGAGCGACCCATTCTCGCCCGCCGTCCGACTTATGTCGATCATGGGCGTAAGTGGCTCAGACGACATCCAGCAGTGGTCGTTTCATCCTTTGTGATCCTGCTGCTGGGCATGGTGGGACTGTCGGTCGCGATGGCAGCAATTTCCGAGGAAGAACGTAACACACGCGCAGCTCTGAACCGGGAATCGATCCGGGCGCACGAAGCGGAACAGCGTCTGGTGCTCGCCCAGCAGGCCGCTGACGACATGATTGCGCTGGCCGAGTTTGAATTATCAGACAATCCGTTCAATGAAAGCCTTCGTAAGAAACTGCTCGAGTCTGCTCTGGCTCACTATCAGGCTGTGATCAAAGAGCAATCGGATAATCCTGCCGCGCTGGAAAAACTAAGAGAGACCCGGGATCGAATTGAGAAGATCCTGTCAGACCTGATTGTCCTGCAGGCCGACCGCTATATGCATCTTATGATTGAACCCGACGTGCTCAGCGATCTGGGAATCACACCTGAGCAAAACCAGAAGATTCATGAACTGTTTGACTGGCGCTCGGCGCAGATGAATAAGACGATCGGTGAGTCGAAGAATCTCTCGGCGAGTTCAGAGATTTCGAAATCTCAGTTCATTCAGAATCGACGGGTAGAGGAATCGCGCCTGACGCAGGAGGGATTGAATGCGATCTTAACCAAGCCACAACAGAAACGGCTGCAGCAGTTGTCGCTGCGGTATCAGGGAGCTCAGGCACTACATGAAACGGAAGTGATCCAGGCGCTGAATCTCACAAACGCGCAACGTATGGCGATGCGAGTGATTGAATCGGAATACCATCTTCGCGGGGGCCCGCGGGGAGACGGTCCGCGGGGCGGTCCACCGGAAAAGGGAAAGGGCCCCGATTTTCATAAGCCAGAACGCGACGAGCGAAAACGGGGACCAGGCGGGCCCCCCCCGAAGAAAATGGTCTTCCCTCATCGTGAGCCGCGCCATTGGGAAAATGACCCGGAACAGCTCGAACATCTGCTCAAAGTTCTTACGCCCGAGCAGCGCCAGAAATGGGAAACGCTGATCGGCCCTCCTTTTAAAGGAGACTTTCAGGAGGAACGGGATTTCTTTCCCGGAAAAGATGCTCCAGACAGACAGCCGGCGGTTTGAGGATCCGAAAAGATTACCGCCTCAATGTTCCGCTTTAAGATTCTGTGAATGTATCGATCTCCACATTCAAATTTGTGTGAGTGAGTTGCTCAACGAATGTAGATAATGGCATAATGTCCTCTATCTCATTTCTGATCTGATCACACATCTTACAGCGGAGACCGAAATGGCGACCACCGCAACGAAAACGAAATCCAAAGCGAAAGCCGAACCGGAGATTTCCTGGCTGGATGCGGACAAGGATTATGGCCTGGGCATATTGAACGGGAAGCTGGTTTGTCGAAATTCCAAGGGCAAAAAACTGGCTGCCGTGCCCAAGTGGCTTAAAGAAACCGAACTGGCCGATCAGTTGCTGGCTCTCTGTGACTGGCTGGCGGAGCATGAAACCGAATGCCGGCATCGCGTCGAACTCTGGATGCTGCGTTCGCTGCCGATTCCCCGCGAGGCGGTGGAATCCACCTGGGCCGACCCGGGCTGGTCGGGTGCCCTGCGGAATATGGTCGTCACCCCTGTCGATGCGAAAGGTAAGATCGATCATGAACAGACCGGTCTACTGCGGGATGTCGTGAGCAGTAAAGGCATCGGTATTGTCGACCGCGATGGGGAAACGCAGTGGATCAAAGCCGCCCAGATTCTGGTGCCGCATCCGATTCTGATCGATGGTCTGGAAGACCTCCGCGAGATCGCCGTGGATATGCAGTTTTCGCAGGTCGTGAATCAGCTGTTCCGGACCGTATTTTCTGCAACCGAAGAGCAACAGGAATTCAAACGGATCATGGATTTTCAGGGAGGCCGGTTTGAGCAGTTGAACTTCGCGACTTCCCTCTGTAAGCGACTCGGATATCCGGTGCGTGGCGGCTATGCCTGCAACCGGATCTGGGAGAATGAAGTCCCTCTGGAAGCACGTTACTGGGTGGGAGACGATTATCCGGAAGCAGAAACCTGTACCGAGGAATTGATTTTCGTCGATGAGGATCAGGTCCCGCAGAAAATTTCGGATGTCGGTCCGGTCACCTTCAGCGAAGGGATGCTGATGGCTTCGCAGATCTACGCCAAGCGCAAAGTTGAAAAGACGGAAGGTGAGACAGCATGACCACGGTAGCAACCAGACTGGCAGCCGGCGGACTTTTACCAGCGAAGACGAAAACAGACAAGGCGACCACGGAATCGATCGTGGCCCGGACGTATCACCATCCGGCCCTGAACAGCCGCGCTGTTGTGCGGCTGGCTTCGGATCGACTGGGCGAGGCGGAAGACCTGGCGATGGACTTTCTGGGCTTTGAAACGCCCGAAGTCTCAAAGCCCGTCGCTGTACAGCAGCGGAGGATCCTCAGCTTTGCAGCGTGGGCCCTGATCAACGATCCGGACAATGCCCGCTTTGCCCTCGACCTGGTCAAACAGATGAAGAAGGTCGCCCGCAGAGCGAAATCCAAGCCGGGACATGCCTGGGACAGTTACACGGAAATTGCGCAGGAACTGGGACGTTCAGCCCGGCATTTCCTGCCTCCCTACTGGGAAGAGGTGGGGCGCACTTACAAGGATCTGGGCAATCAGACCTATGCCGGACGCGCGTTGAGTAAATCGCTGGAAGCAGAGCGTGTGCATGCGCTCGAATCCGATCGAGAACGCCGGCGAGATGTGGTGCTGGAGTTTGCCCTTTCCGGCTGTCTGGCGGGCAAGGCCCTGTCCGAGTATTCATCGGATCTGCAGGATCAGTATCCTCCGAAAGAAGCGTTTGAGATCTTCCGGGATTTATGCACGCGGAGAACCCGTGGGGGGATGGCGCCATGGGCCAATCTGGCGAAAGACTTCATGAAAATGGCCAAGGCGGCAGATCTGAATGCGGATGAGGAACTTGAAGGCTGGCTGGAATCGGTCGTAGAAGCGCCGGCGATGGGGCGGGTCTCTCAGCAGTTCTGGAAGTCCTGCAGTAAGCATTGTGAACGGATCGTAGCGCGGAGTCCTGCTTTCGCGATCGGCCTGCTGCAGCTGACGAAACCCGCCGACGACTATTACGACAATGACAAAACCGATACCTGGCTGGACCTGCTGGATCGGTGGGGCGTGCTCGAATATCTCTGGGAGGATGGATACCAGGGAGCACCGCCACTGGGAGAACCGGTTGCTGTCTGGTTTGGACGCCTGCTGAGAGAAAAACGACCTGCATCAAAGCGGATTCTGGAGATGTTCCAGAAACTGATACCGCGACTGCGTAAAGAGAATGTACCGCTCTCACTGGCGGAGCCGCGACGATATTATTGTATGCATATTGACGTTGATGTACTGGAAGCGGCCCTGGCGAATCAGATTCCGGTTGCCGACCCTCCCGAGGGAGTCGAAATTGATTTTCAGGGCTGGTTGTGCAAGGAGCAGGATTACGAATTTCGGAATCAGGATATCGTCTGTGCCTCTCAGGATGAACGTTTTCACGACATTCTACTGAAGTCGCTGGATAGCGCGTTGATGCCTCACCATGGGCAACGGGTTTATGGCGCTTATGTGCAGACGGAAGATCAACTGAATTTCCCCCAGGCGGCAAAAGATCGTCCAGGAGTCAAAGAGCTCTGGCGGCAGCATCTTTCGGGCATGATTGATGAACTGGAGCTGAGTGGCGCTGCCAGTTTCGTTGATATCAGACTGCGCCTGATCTCAACACTCTGGCCGGAAACACTCAGTACATTTCCGGAACTGGCCAGTCGCCTGACGGATTTCAACCCCGTGGAAGTGATCCAGCGCACGCTACAGGCCGGGGTCATCGATGAGTATGGACTGCCTGAATTGGAAGAAGCTATTGAGCAGAATGAGATCAAACTGCCACTGAGTTCCTACCGTCATTATAACTGCTCATTGACGTTTCCCGATGTGATCCTGCATGACGGCACTCATGCCTGGGTGGTACGGGGAACCGGGGAGACGACTCAGCAGGAACTGCATGTGCCCAAAGATTGTGCCGTCAATTCGATTAAACTGGTTGGCGATGATCTGGCAGTGGGATACCATGACAAGTCCTGGTCCTATTATTTCTACTGGACCAGCGCTCCGGATCAGCCCCGCTCGGTCGATCATACATTCTCTTACTTCAGAGACTGCCTGGCTGTACCCTGTGCAGATGGCGGAGTATTTCTGGGCGATCGGATCATTTATCCGGGGGATAAAAAGCCGCCTGTCAGCTTCCTGTTTTTCCATGATGGCACACGTTTCTGGCGCTGCAATCAGGAATATGATGAAGTCTCAGGAGAATTCAACTGGAAGCTTTACGAGGTAGATGCACAGACCGGGAAGAAGTTGCGTGATAGTCTGCCTGCCTGGTTTGAAACAGAAAACCGGGATCAGGTAGTGGGCTATTTTTCCCAGTTGATTCCTGCTGCCGCTGGCTGTGCAGAGACACCGCTGGGAACTCAGGATGGTATGCTGGGATGGAAGGTCGTACAGAGAGGGGATGGCAGTTATTACGGGGAAGGCATTGATGGTCGTCGCTGGGACCAGCCCCTGCTGGATGGTCGGCATGGAGTGCAGGTCCCGGTTGGTTTGTTGAAGCAACCGGGAACCGACAGTTATCTGCCTGTCTCTACTATGGGAGAGACACGTGAAGACGTGAACTGCCTGTGGGATCCTACCGGCAGCACGGTGATCGCCCGACTGCAACCATTTGCGACACCTTACGCTGCCGGTCAGTGTGTCCTCCTGCCGATGACCTACTGGCACCTGTTCCAACCCAGGCACGAAGCCTCGTCGCGAAAACTGCGCAAGATCAGTCTGAAACAGTGTCAGACCTTTTTTGAAGAGGCAGAGCAGGACCTGAATCAAATCAAAGCCGAACAGCTCAAGGATCGCACCTTGAAATATGATGAACTTCCCATGCCACCGATGCCCAAACTGGTTGCGGCGGTCAAAAAGTTCCTCCCGCAGGCACCCGAGCGGATGGTGACCGGTGTGGCTGGGGTCGTCGGAGAAGTCGCTTCACATATCGTGGGATTCAAAAACAAACTGGACGAACTTATCACAAGTGTCGATCAGGAAGACCCGGGCTCAGAGATCACGTCAGAACAGACAATTGAAGCCGCCAGTCACTCCTGGAATTTGCCACGCCCTGGTTATTATAGTTTCAGCAAGGAAGGGACGTCGTTAACAAAACATCTCACAGCAGTCGCGAAATTTCTGAAAGGGGAGTCACCTGCAGGGCCCCTTCCCGGAAGTCAGATCATCTGGTATCAGCTGCTGGAAGGAATACGACTCCAGAGCTGGCGAGCCTACTGGAGGGCCAGTGCGTCGCAACTGCAGGAGAAATCGTCGACTCAGGTGCTCTGGTTCGAACTGCTGAAATTCTGGAGCGAACTGGGCCTGGTTGATCTGCCCGGACAGTTTGCGGTGATGCAAGGTTACCCGGCAAAGGCACCGAAAAACCAGCGGGGACAAATCGATGTGGAAACGAACGCGGGCGAAGCCTATTCAATTCAGAAGGGCAAAGATCTGTTTGTCGTACTGGAATGCGAGCGTTACGGCCAGCTGCCTTACGAAATTCTGCGCTACTCGACTGCGAAGACGCCCGGAAAGCCTCCGGGGATCAACGTAGAGAATATCCGTGAACTGAAACCGGATGTCCAAAGTAAGGAATTGAAGGCTCTGGCCGAAACGATGCAGGAGCAGGATGAGCTCGTGCTCCCGACGCCAGGTGAGCTCAAAAGCGTCGCAGAAAAACTTGGAGTCTCTGCTGCGGAAATCGCGTTGATCTGGCTGGCTGGTTTAAAAATGGACTCTTACGAACACAATTTCCTTCCCTCTGAAATCAGAAAAAAACTGGGTCTGAAAGTCACTGAAGTGAGTGCTGCTGCTTTGTCGCTCAAAAATCTCAATGAGGATCTGTTCGAAAAGCTCTGTGAATCGATTGTGACTCCCGCGACGGCGCCGTTTGCTGAAGATCGAGGACCTGCGTTTGAATCTCTGATCCAGACCTGGGAAACAAGCATGCCCAGGCGTCTGCCCCTGGACGCGGATCTGCAGAAAAAACTGTCTGCCATCGCGAAACAGTCTGCCTGGCATCGGGGGAGCCAGGAACTGTTGCTCAATCTGGCTGCCGATCCTGCCAAGCATCCTCTGTTACAGCCACAAGAGATGCAGATCGAATATTCCAAAGGGGATTTCTATCCCGAAATGAATATCGTCGCGAAAAAACAGGAAGAGGCGATTGACGTCGAACTGCTCCGGTCAACAGCTCAACTGGTGGGCCTGATTCACAATTTCACGCCGGCCGACCATGAAGCACGCGCCTTAATGCCTGCTTTGATGAAGCAGGTTACTAAATTGCTGAAAAGCCCTAAAACGCTCTTTCTATTGCGTCCGCTCTTTCTGCACGATTATGGTGCTAAGAAGAAATTGCCCACGCCGGAAGAGTGGCTGAGCCAGAATCTGGGTAAAGGTAAAAAAGATAAAAAACAACCCATTCTCCGATACGATGATGAGCTGATCTCTGCAGCCGCCTGCGATTCGATTTATCGGGTACTGATTGCCTTTCATCCCGCAGCGCTCAAAGGACCTGCCGAGTTAAACCGGTTGCAGGGAATTCTGAATTATCATGTCGGGGAAGATTATTACAGCGGAAGGCACAATGGTCTGCAGACGGTGGTGTTGTTGATGAGTCCCGGATTCAGGAAACTGGAGAAATCAATTCTCGCGTCCGGATCGGAACCAGACCAGTGGCTGCAGAATCCGCTGCTGACGGCTCCTGATGTTGTGGCAGAGATTCAGAAGAAATATAAGATTTCAGAAGACGCCGCCGTTTTGTATGCTCAACTGCTGGCACTGCCCGATCCCTCGACAGCCAATCTGCGGACCTGGAATGGCTTGACACCGGCCCGTGTCAAAAAGGCCGTTGCAGAACTGATTGACAAGGAGCTCGTCCTGGAAGCCAAACGGGCCCGGGCAGGGCGGAATATCTTCCTCCCCGGCGAATGGACTGAATTAAAGACGCCCTGGCTGCCTCTGGAGACCTGGAAGATCGAACATCTGGTTGAACTGGATCTGGAGCTTTCGGTACCATTTCCTGCAGGAGGGCCGCTGGTGTTACGTCCCTTCGACGAGCTGTTTACCGCCGCCTGGGAACGGGTCAAAGCGGGAGATGAACCGCGTTATGAAGAAGTCAAACGGAAACGCAGTAGAAAGTAATTGAACAATATGGCCAAGAAAAAGGCAGTCAGGAAGACAACGACGGATACCGAGGCGACTCCCGCTTCCCCACAGGACTCAGCACGCCAGCAGGCGCCCGCGGAAGAACGTTACGCGGAGGAATTCACGTTTCTGCGTGTCATCGATACCGCGCCGCGACCTGCCGGCTGGTTATTGTCTCCCGAGCGGGTCGTGGATTTTCTTTGTGGAACGAATGGGGAGTCGATCCGGGCTCCCTCCTCCAGCAAACTTCCAGCCGGCCTGCCCAAATCGATGAAACTGGAACCGAAATTTGTCGGTCCCCGGTCTCTTGTGGAACGTTGTGTGGTGACACTGGCAGGTGAACGCGGACTGTTGCTGGTGGGGCAACCCGGGACAGCGAAAAGTATGCTGGGCGAACTGCTCTCAGCGGCCATCAGCGGAACCAGCGCGCTGACCATCCAGGGGACTGCCGGTGCCAGCGAGGATCATTTCAAATATGGTTGGAACTATGCAATGCTGCTGGATAAAGGTCCCCGTCCGGAAGCCCTGGTACCCTCTCCCGTCTTTACCGGTATGCGACAGGGGGCTCTGGTCCGCATCGAAGAAATCACACGCTGTCTGCCGGAAGTGCAGGATTCATTAATCAGTATCCTCAGCGAACGTCGACTGATGATTCCGGAATTGAGTGGCGAAGAGGGCAGCCTGTTCGCTGCACCAGGATTCAATCTGATTGCCACCGCCAATCTGCGGGACCGCGGCGTTTCGGAAATGTCAGCAGCGCTGAAACGACGGTTTAATTTTGAAACGGTCCTGCCGATTGCCGATCCGGAACAGGAAGTCCAACTGGTCGGCACCCGGGCACGGGCCGTACTGCATGATTCAGGACTGACAGGAGACGTTGATCAGCGATTGCTGGAAATTCTAGTGACGACATTCCGTGATTTACGAGACGGTCAAACCGCGGAGGGCTGGTCCGTCGAGCGACCTGCAGCCGTGATGAGTACTGCGGAAGCGGTTACCGTCGCCGCTGCTATCACGCGACAGGGGGCCTTTTTCAGTGCGCAGAAAGATCCCGTTTCACTGGTCCCCGGCTATCTGCTGGGAGTCGTCTTTAAAGACAACGTGGATGACCTGGATCGCCTGCTGGCCTACTGGGATGGTCCCGTACGTCGACGGGGAGAACGGGATCCGCTCTGGAAACGCATGTATGATCTGCGGGACGTTCTCGAAGATGCAGAGCTGGAAATGTAAACGCCAGAGTGAGGGAACGGACTTCAGATCGCATGATCGAGCAACCTGAAGAAGTATTGAAGCAGATTACCAGTTGCACGAGTCCCTGGCTGATCGGCGTGCGGCATCATTCTGCGGCACTCGCTCGAGTGCTGCCAGATTTGTTGAGAGAATATCGACCGGAAGCGATTCTGCTCGAAATGCCCCCCGATTTTCAAAAATGGCTGGAATATCTGGGGCACGAAGAGCTCGAAGCACCGGTTGCGCTGGCGGCCTGCAGCGATGCGAAGCTGCTTTCATTTTATCCACTGGCAGATTTTTCACCCGAACTCGCCGCGATCCGCTGGGCGTACCAGCACAACGTTCCGGTGACGCTCTGCGATCTGGATCTGGCTACCATGTCAGAGCTGGATCGTTGTATGCTTCCCAATGAGGCACAGGCACCTGAAACCGGTCCGACTTTACTGGAACGGCTGTTGTCTCGTATGGAAGTGCGTGATACCGCTGCCCTCTGGGAAAAAATGGTCGAGACATCAGCTGCCGGAGCAACTCCCGAAGCGGTCCGGCGGGCGGCACTGCAGTTCGGCTGGATGGTACGTTCTTCTGCAGGGGGGCCATCCTACTCGGATGCGCACCGGGAAGCTGCCATGCGGGCGGCTATCGCTGAAGCCCCCGCGCATGCGGCTGTGATTGTCGGTGCGTTTCATACTGCGGCTCTGCTCCCGGAACCGATTCTCTGGTCAGCACCGGAACCCATTCCTCAACCGGAAGCACAAACCGAAACCCCGTCTCTGGAAACATCGCTGATTCCGTATTCCTTCAGCCAGCTCGATCTGCGCAGCGGCTATCCCGCGGGTATTCAGGACCCGATCTGGCAACAGCGGATGTTGCGGGCGACAACACAGGCAGAGACGGAACAGATCATTGCCGATCTTGCAGTGAAGCTCTGCCGGCAACTGAGACAGGCAGGGCATGTCGCCAGTACGCCGGATGCATCTGAGATCATGCGCTTCGCCTGTGACCTGTCCCGGCTACGGAAGTTTCCGGTGCCCGGGCGCGCTGAGTTTCTGGAAGCGATTGAAACGGCCCTCGTGCAGGGAGAACTGTTGGGACGCGGACGTGCCGTAGCAGCCGCGGCCCAGACCGTGCTGGTCGGCCAGCGCCGGGGGCGGCTTCCCCGGGGAACCCCCCGCAGCGGTCTGGCACTCCAGATCGAAGAGGGCATCAAACGGTTAAAACTGCCCGATGCGGAGTCGGCCGGACAGGAACCGCGGGAACTGCGACTCGATCCTTTGCGGTCAAAGCTGGATCGTGCCCGGGCGGTTTTTCTAAGACGGCTGAAATTGATCGGGATCTCTTATGCTGAAAAAAGAGAGTCAGAGCAGATTGGCTTTCGTGAAAATCTGACAGAGGTCTGGCGCATCCAGTGGACACACGCGACCGCCGCTACAGTCGAGGCTTCCGGCATACATGGAGCGACGCTCAATCAGGCCTGTCAGGATTTCATTCAGCGAATTGAACCACAGGGGACTCCGGAAACCGAACGCGACACTTTACACCCGGAGACGATCCTGGCTCAGTTGACGACGGCAGCGGAATGCGGACTGGGTGATGTGACCATCGAACTGCTGGCCTGCTTGCAGTCCACCTTTCCCGGGGCGGCGACTACCGCGCAGCTCGTGGATGCGGCGGCATTGTTATTGCGGATTCAGTCAGGACACGTACTGGGATTACCGATCGAGTTAGAAGAAGTCGCGCTTCCTGATGTGGAGTTGTTTCAGGCACCGGCAGAACTGCTCCGAATCAGACCCTTGATCGAAACGGCATTGTCCCAACTGAAAGGGATGCAGGGATCGGACGATCCGGCAGACGTCGTCTCACTGACCGATCTGACTTCGTTGATCAGCGGTAATTCAGATTCGGGTACCACCGAACAACAGGATCTCGGTTCACTGCTGCCGGGGTTACTCAGTCAACTGAACCGACTGAGGCGGCACGGCGCTCCCCGTATGCAGGGGGCTGCCTGGGGGGCATTGGCTCTGTCAGATCAGGTAAAAGGATCGGAGGTCGAGAGTTGTCTGTCCGGCTGGTATGCTGCTGCTTCCACACAGGAAGGCCGCAGTCAGCTCGCACGCCGACTGGGGGGGGGGCTGGTTCCGCTGCTCCCGCTGGTCTTTGTCGATCCGGACTGGCTGGCAGGCCTGGAAGGCAGTTTTCAGGACTCACCTGATGAGGAGTTCCTTGCACGACTGCCTGCGCTGCGCAAAGGATTTCAGTCAATCCCCCCGCACGCGCGGACCCGGTTGCTGAATGACCGCATCAGTCTGCTGGAGCCCAGAGGCCCCACCGGATCAGATTTTAAACTTGCGGCAGATCCAGAGCAACTCGCCCGCAATCTGTCTGCCGATCGCCGGGGACGCGAAGCGATCGCTCTGCTGTTTCCTGAGTTTCCGCTGCAACTCTCCGACAAAAAAGATGCCTTTTCCGATCCGGTCAGTATTTCTGAACCACCAGGGGACATTCCCCTGGCAGACCGCTGGCGGTTGATTCTGGGAGTGAAAGGCTGTGTTGCTCCCCAGGCACGAAAGGCTGCTGCGGCTCTGGATCAGTTGTACGGCAGGTCAGAGAATGAGGGGCGCGGAGAGCAGGGGGACCTGGCGCACAACAGGGGAGGCACTGAAGATGCCAGGCCGGAAGTGCGTGAGTGGATCAAAGACATAAATCAGCTGTTCGGGAAGGACGTCTGTGAGGAAGTTCTGGGAGAAGCGGCGGCTGGGGGAAGGACTGCGGTACTCGAGCATCTGGACCAGACGCACGTCACGCCTTCGATTGAACTGCTGGAACAGGTCCTTTCGCTGAAGGGAGGTCTCTCGGAGCGGGAGCTGGCACTGTTACGAAAACTGGCGCGGCAGATCACGGAGCGACTGGCGAAACAGCTGGCCAATCGTCTGCAGCCGGCGCTGTCAGGTATCAGCGTGGCCCGGCCGACCCGCCGCAAGAGTCCCCGCCTCGATTTTGCCCGGACGCTGAATTCCAATCTGCATACCGCGTACCGGAAGGAAGATGGAAACGTCTCGATTGCGCCGACGCGGTTAGTCTATCGGACTCCCTCCCGGCGGCACATGGACTGGCATCTGATTTTTGTCGTCGATGTTTCGGGTTCGATGGAAGCGTCAGTGATCTACAGCTCAATGATGGCTGCCATCTTTTCTGCTTTGCCTGCGATTGATGTTCGGTTTTTCGCCTTCAGCACGCAGGTACTGGATTTCACAGGGCGCGTTGATGATCCGCTTTCGCTGTTGATGGAGATTCAGATTGGCGGTGGAACCCATATTGGACTGGGCTTGCGTGCCGCACGCGAAGCGATCAAAAATCCGTCGCGGACACTGGTGGTGCTGGTGACCGATTTTGAAGAAGGTGTGTCGGTCCCCGAACTGCTTGCGGAAGTGACCATGCTTTCGAACGCTGGAGCGAAGCTGATCGGGCTGGCAGCCCTCGATGATGAAGCCAAACCCCGTTATCACGCCGGGACGGCAGCCGCTGTCGTGCAGGCGGGTATGCCTGTTGCCGCCGTCAGTCCCGAACGTCTGGCGGAGTGGGTTGCTGATCAGATTCGGGGAGGGACAAAATGAGTGATTCAGACCGTCCCTCCGTTAGTCCTGAGGTGATCGCCGAGATCATCGAATCCGCGCCCGATCGCGTCCGTAGACGCCTGGATCGAACGCCCGATGCCGCCGGAGACTGGAAGTGGGTCTTTCAGGATGAGGCCTGGTCAGTCGAAGCAGGTAATGAAACGGTGACATTGGCGGGACAACATCTGGCGTCGGTGGAGCAACTCAGCTGCTCCTGTCTGCTCACTCCAAACTGCTTTCATATTGCCGCCTGTCTGACCAGTCTCGAAGTGGCACTGGTGGATCAGGTTGAGAAACCGGAACACGAGGAGACACTCGAATCGGATGCAGAAGAGACAGAAACCGTGCAACCGGAACTGTCAGACGAACAGCAGAAAGCTGTGGCCAGATATCGAGGGGCTCTGATTCAGATTCTGGAAGCGGGGGTTGCCAATGCTGGTGTCTTCCTGCAGTCACAACTGTTACGGGCCGTGCATCAGTGCCGAGCGGCGGGTTTGCATCTCATTGCTGCTACGGGAGTGAGGATTCTCTCGGGGATTACGGAATTCCGCAAGCGGGCGCCCGAGCAGGACTCTCAGCAACTGGCGCAGGATCTGGCTGTCGCTTTGGAAGCAGCACATCATCTTCAGGAAGATCAGTCGGTCTCCGAATTCTGGATCGGAACAGCCCGCCGAACACAGCATCCGGTGAAACCCCGCAAACTGCAGGGACTGCTGGCGGAACCGGTCATGACGCGCAGTGGTTATGCCGGGGCTGCGGTACTGTTTCTGGGGGGAGATGACCGGTTCTATACCGTGGGCGAAGTCCGTCCCGGGGATGAGCAGCTGGCGCGAGATGCGTACCGGGGCGGTGTGCAGATGGGACCGCTGATTCAGCCGGCGCAAAAGCTGGCCCGCAGCAGCTATCTGGGAACGGATCTGACGGCTTCGCGAGAGGGACGTCTGGGGCGAGGCACCCGCGTCAAAATCATCGAGCAGGGGGAATCGTCCTGGCAGAGCCCCGAATTTCAACAGCGCTTTCAACGTCCCCTGATCGACCAGTGGAATGCCTTTTACAGTAAAGCAGCTCTCCCCGCTGAAGAACGACCGGCCGGCTGGGACCTGGTGTTTCTGACCGGGACTGTGCTGGGGGCCAGCGGACCGGTCCTGCTGCTGGAACTGGCAGACAACAGAGCCGTCATCGAACTGGCAATTGAAAACGATCACCCGGCCCTCTGTTTCCGTGAAAACCTGCGGATGTTGAGCTGTGCTCCGGGGCTCACTTTGAATCTCGTGGGGCGTCTCAGCCTGCAGAATCCATTGCGTGTCTTTCCGCTGGCCATCGCCCAGGCAGAGCCTGCTGACGCGGATGAACAGCAGAGTCGACTGCGTCTTGACCTGCCCGCTGAATTCCAGGGACGCTGCTTCCTCGGGTTTGATGAACTGCAGAGCCAGCATCTGGTTCACGCATTACCCGCTGAATGTGTGCTGGGTCAGCTTCCTGCGGGAGGCGAACAGGATCAACTGTCCGTTTTGCGACGCCGCTGGGTCGCGCTGATGATCGGGGGGCTCAGTTCGCAGCGCAAGACCAACCAGGCGTTTCATGTGAATGATTTCAGTCTGTTGAAGAAGCAGGGATTCGAGACCGCTGCGGCTCTGCTGGACCATTACCCCAGTATCGCGGCGACTGGTGGTTTGAATGTGGCCGATCTCTTTCTGGCTTCGGCCGTCTATCTGAAACAGTGTCAGTTGGAGCAGTCACGCGGGCTGGCCGTGCAGTATCTGGAAGCGGGTCACGTGGGATAAGTCTTCTCAAATTATCAGCGTTTGTCGGCAGCAGCCTTACGGATCGCAAGCGCCTCGGGGACTTCTTTCTTCGCTGGCAGACGGACGGCGTGCCTCAGGATCCAGCGGCGATTCTTCATCAGCTGCGGATCATCCATGCTCTCAATTTCTCCGAGCCACTTGTGACAGATTTCGAAAGCCTCGTCAGGATGATCTTTGGCGATATCCGCCAGATGATTGGCCACCGAACGCCGTACATATAATTCCGAATCATCCTTCAAACTTTCCAGAAGAGGCAAAGTGTGGCTGGGATCGTCCTGAAATTCCCGCAGGCGCATCGCCCAGGGAAGTCGGGGCCGTGTTCCTTCACTGACGAGCCGCCGTACATGGGGACTGGCATCTTTCGTCCAGCGTTTGAGTTGTTTCAGGCTTTTCTCGCGATGTTCTACCAGAAAGGGACGGATACAGAATTCCGCGGTGAACCGCTGCGTCAGTTCATAGCAGGCTTTGAATCCACTCTGGAAATGGCCGACACCATACTCGGCAATCAACTGAGAATGGGGGAAGTAGAAGAACGGTGCCAGCCCGTTCTGTTCCGTTGCTTTCAGCGGGGGACCGAGAGACTGAATCAACAGCGGCGCTAGTTTATCAAAGCGTTCCGGCAGCTGTTCGGCCATCGCCTGTGCGATGTTCAGTGCCCGTTCCTTCAACTCCAGTTTGCTTAGATTTCGCTTAGCGCGCCTTTGAAAAGCCGACATGTCAAATCCCGGAGTGACTTCGGCCAGCGACTCGCCGATCAGCTTCACCAGCTGTCCGTTCATGAGTTCTTTGAGGGGCACGCCCTTTTTAATGGCAGGGCCGGCTGCGAATCGTTGTGCGGGATGTGATTTCATGCAGCGTATTTTACAGAAAGGTAACCGGCCGCTCAATTGAAGTCTGTCAATGAAAGAGTGAGTCTAGTGGTGATATGTTGACAGGCGAGCGATCGATCCGCGTATCCTGTTATGGCCCGTCTTTCTTTTCAGACCCGGCCCCGCTGGTCGATTTCGCACTGTGTTCCAGTTTTCCCATCCAGTCGGCATTCCCTCCGTAATCAGAGGAAAAGGTCACCAGGGGATATGCCTGATCGATCTGTTTGATTTTTTCTTTGGTGACATCGGATCCATTGAGCTGAAAATAACAGTCCGGATTTCTGTTGACGAAGGCCTCGTATCCCGCATCCGTCAAATCGGTATTATCCAGCATGATACCACTGCAGCGTTTCAACAGGGGAACTTCAGCCAGCCGGTCTGCATTTTTCACTTTTTTGGCAATCAGGCCATGCAGCGGGCCGGGAAGTTGTGACAGCTCGGCAACAATTTCGGGGGTAATCTCCAGTCCGGGCGGCAGAGTGACGTCTCTGACATGAAAGGCAACTTCAGGCGAAGGACGCAGATCTTTCGAGTAGTTCAGGACTTTCCTGTCAGGCTCAATTCCTGTGATTTCACACCCTTTATCAAGCAGGCGATTGGCTGCCAGTTTCGCACAAGGAGTGCCCAGGTACCGCCGGTGTCTGATCAAATTGACTCCCACGACAGTCATACCGGGCCGGGTGGTCTGTATCTGCTGAATCAGGCTGGGGTCGATGTCGTCATCAAAATCCACTTCGAGAAATCGGAGTTTCGACTTTGACAGAGCAGGGGCTTTGGCCAGTGCCTGCAGGTTTTGTTGTGTAGGGCTCTTAATTCGTAGCTCTCGTAAATTGGAGATCAGTTCCAGGAACCGAAAGTTATCGTCAATCTGCTCACCATTCAGTTCCAGCATATCGAGAAATTCCAGGCCTTGTATGGTACTGATGTCAGAAGTTTTGAGAGAGGCGTCATTGATGATCATTGTCCTCAGATATTGACTCAAACGGACTGTTTTCAGAGATCCCGCTTCGAATTGACAGCCGGACAGTTTGAGGAATTGCAGTCCTGCGAGTTGGTTCAACCGTTCCGGCTCTGTGATCCTGATTGGTTTCTCTGAAGAGCCGCGAAAATCGATCATGACTAACCGAAATGGTTCTTCAGGAAGTTCGCGGCTGATTTTCGACTCGGTTTCTTTCTGTCTGCATTTCACATAGCCCCCCAGCCCGATCACCCATTCCGCGATCTCCCGTTCCGTATTAAATGGAGCAGCCTCTGTCTGCGCTGGTTCGGGAGGCTTGGGTTCCTGCGGGACCGGTTTTTGATCTTCGTCTGTCTCCCGGGCAGCCAGCCAGCGTTTTCCTTCCATGAAATCCGTGTGAAACGCGGCATAGCGGAACTCTCGATCGAGTTGCTCTGCTTTCTTCCGAGTCACCCTGGTTCCCGCGGCATGGACGTAGCCGTCAGGATGATTCCGGATCAACGCTTCGAATCCCTGGTCTGAAAGGTCAGAATCTTCCAGGTGTAAACCACCACACAGCCTCAAGACAGGGACGTCTGCCAGCAGGTCGGCATTCCTCACGCCATCCGCCTCCAACCCGGAAATGCGAGGCAGCTGCGCCAGGGCCATGGTGATCTCCGGGGTGATTTTCAGACCAGGTGGCAGAATCACACGCCCGGAGATAAACAGTTCTGTCTCGGAAGGCGCGAGAAACCGGTGATACGTCTTTACTTTGCTGGCTTTAATCGTGCAGCCCTGCTCAAGCAGTTTCATAGCAGCCTGTCGGGCCACAGGGACGCCCAGGTAACGCTGATGTCCACTCTCATCATTATCGATGACTGTCATGCCCGGCTTGACTTTTTGTAATTCTGCAATCGTCTCCGGGGGAAACTGACGACCATAAGAGACGATATTCAAAAAACGCAGGTTCAATTGCTTCAGCCCGGGAGCACGCGCCAACTCCTCCAGTGCCTGGGGATCAGGACTGTAGAGCTGCAGATCCCTCAGTTGTGGCATCAGTTCCAGAAACTGAAAGCGATCGTCGACCTGACTGGCACCGAGCTTGAATGTATCCAGGTGTTCCAGTCCCATAGTGGCAATCAGGTCTGACGTTTTCAGGGGGGTATTAAAAATGTGCAGGTCCGTCATGGACTCGCCGAAATAAAGCCCATTCAGTGCACCGGGTTCCAGGTGACAGTTCGTGATATTGAGTGAGTGCAGAGTTAACAGGCGACTCAGGCGAGACAAATCAGGCAGCGTGCTCTTTTGATCTGACTTGCTGAAGTCAATATCGGTGATCCGGAATGGTTCCGCGGGTAATTGATCCAGTCTTCCGATCTGTTGAGCCACTCCTTTGGCTTTCTTGAGACTGACTCTTCCCCCCAGTTGGATGACCCACTCTGCCGTCTCGCGTTCAAAGGCGATCTGTTCGGCATCGGTCATTTCCGAAGGGGGGGGAGCCGACTTGGGATCAGGAAATGGCAGTTGATCCTTCAGCCAGATGTGACCGTTCTGGAAATCGCTATGAAACACCAGGAAGGGATAGTCGCGATCGATCCGTTTCAGTGTTTCCGGGGTGACTTGTGTATTCTTGACATTAATGTAACCGATCGGGCAGATACGGGCGAGTGCTTCGAAGCCTTTATCCGTCAGATCAGAATCCTTCAGATGAATACCGTCACATATTTTCAGGACAGGCGCTTCTGACAGGAGGTCGATGTTTTTAATCCGATGCGCTGTCAGTCCATGAAATGCGGGCAGCTGAGCCAGATCAGCCACGATCTGAGGGGTAAGTACCAGATCGGAAGGAAGCGTCACTCCGATTGCATGAAAAGGAACGGTCTCGGAGGGGCGGAGCTCTTTCGTGAAGTCCACGATGCCTCTGAAGGGTTCATTTCCTCTGATGGTACATCCCAGATTCAGCAGTCTGTCAGTCGCCAGTCCGGCAAAGGGGATGCCCAGGTAACGAGGGCTGTTACTTACGTCGGTGGCAATGATCGTCATGCCAGGGCAGGTCGCCTGGAGTCGTTTGATGAGTATATCATCAATTTTTCCGTCAAATTCGATCTGGAGGAAACGGAGTTTTGTGTGTGACAGGAACGGGGAATGTTCGAGTTTCTGCAGGAGGTCAAGGGAGGTTTCACTGAGTGAAAGATCTCTCAGGTGGGACATCTGATCCAGGAACTGGAAATCGTCATCGATCTGCGCATCGCTGATTTTGAATGTGTCGAGGAATTCCAGTCCCCGGATTGTTCTTAAATCGGATGATTTCAGAGAAGAATGATCAACGTTGATGGCCTCCACTGTATTCCCGAAGCGGAGCTGAGACAGTGCGCCTGGTTCAAGCCTGCAATCAGAGACGTCGAGCGTCTGTAATGGCAGCAGACGATTCAGACGGCTCATGTTGGGAAGCGACAGCTTTTTTTTTCCAGCGTTCTCGAAATGGATTTGCGATACCAGAAAGGGTTCGTCTGGTAGACTGTCAACGGAATCAGCAGATTTGCCCCCGTTGGCCAGCCTGTAATGGACCTTGCCGCCCAGACCGATGACCCATTCCGCAATTTCACGTTCGACGGCGATCTGTTCGTCGAAGTCCAGTTTCTTTGCTGGTTCAACCGGTTTACTGACAACTGGTTGCTGTTTGACTGGTACGCCGACCTCTGTTTTTTTATCGACTGTTTTATGTTCGACAGGTAACCAACTCAGTTTGATCTCGGCAGACTCTGTGGAGTCGGCTGCGATTTCAAAGCGGCCGTTCTTCAGAGGAACTCCGTTGACTGACGCCAGTACCCGCTGTTCGCGGCCCTCAGATTTGACTTTCGTCAGTTCTCCCCAGGGAAGCCGCTGGTCGCCAATTTGCAGGCTGAGCTCGTGCGAGCCCGGTGTTTGTGGTCCGTTCCAGCTTCCTGACTTCAGATCCAGGGGTTGCCCATCGAGCAGAACTTGCGCCCGCGCGTCGTTCAGCGTGACATGCAGTCTTCCCGGGGATGCAGTCGGTTTCAGGAAGATGATTCCCAGTAGAAGTCCGGCAACCAGTGCCATTCCCACGAGGAGTTTAACCGGACTGAGACGGCTTCGCGCAGAGACTGCCTGGTGGGTCTCCAGCCAGTTGGCGAGGACTTGCGAGACTTCCTGCATTGTCTCATAGCGTTGCTCTGTTGAGCGTGACATCATTTTGCGGCAGATCTGATCCAGCCTGGCATCGATGTCGGGCTGAATATTGCGGACCGGCCGGGGATCCTTGGTCATGATCTGTGACAGGATCGAAGCGGTCGAACCCTGAAACGGCCTCTGTCCCGCGAGCAGTTCGTACATGATCACGCCCAGCGAATAAATATCACTGGGGGGGCCGATTTTCTCCAGATCGCCGTCCACCTGTTCGGGCGACATGTAAGAAGGACTCCCCATGATCTGGCCATGGTGTGTGATCTGTGTCGTCTCTTCATTCTGGCTCATTAGCGCCAGCCCGAAGTCGGTGATGATGGGACTGCCATCCTCGCGAATCATGATATTGGCCGGCTTCAGATCACGGTGCACGATTCCCTGCTGGTGCGCCAGATCCAGGGCTTGTGACAACTGCTGAATCAACTGCGCGATTTCACGTTGGCTGAACTGTTTACCTGACTGGATCAACGCCGCCAGCGATTCCCCTTCGATGAATTCCATCGTGATGTAATGTACGCCGTCAATTTCGTCGACGTCATACACCGAGCAGAGATTGGGATGATTCAGATTGGCAGCCGCCCGCGCCTCACGATAGAAACGGGAAATGAACTGCGGGTCCGCGTGTCGATCGATCTGGGGGAGTTTCAGCGCGACCTTGCGTTCCAGTTGTGTGTCACGGGCCAGGTAGACACAGCCCATGCCACCTTCTCCCAGACGCGACAGGATCTGGTAGCGACCAAACTGCGCCGGGAACTGTTCAAAATGCAGTCGTGATTCCTGCACCGTCCGCAGACCCGAACTGTCGGCCAGGCCGGAATCAGATTCGTCTGCGATCCGGGTTTGCGTCGCATGCGATCTGGCAAACAGCCGGGAGAGCTCGTCGGCGATTTCCGGATGCTGCTGGATCAGTTCCTGCTCGCTGACAATTTTGCCGGTATCCCGCAATTTATAATAGCGTTCGATCAGTATCAGTTCTTTGAGCAGGATTTCCCGTGTCGGGGGCGTGAAATCAGCGAGCGTCTTTTCCAGAGACGGACTTTCTCCGTTCTGCCAGGAGGCTTCATATTCCTCGCAGCATTCTTCGATGCGGCACTGGATCTCGGCCGTCAGGTTTTCCAGCTCAAAAGGTTGATTCATCTATCCTATCCTTAACTCGTGCGCTCCGAGTTACCAGCAGGATCGTGATCTGTTTTCGTTTCCCGGCGTGGTTTCTGAAAAAATCGGGAATCTTTTCCAAAATAAAGTCTGTGAATTCAGTTCAGTTCCGCTTCCGTCTGTTCGGTCCAGATCTGGCGGATCAGAACCAGGCGCCGTTCCACACTGCGTTCCATGACTCCCACTTTGGCTGCAATCTCTGCATTCGTATACCCTTCGAGCTTCAGGCGGGCGACGTCACGCAGAGAGTCTTTCCCCAGTACCGCCAGCAGTCGATTGGCCTCCTCGGCGGCTTCGACCGCCAGTTCCGGACTGGGAGATTCCTGGGCCAGTTGATCCAGCCAGTTGTCTTCTTCCTCGTTCGAAGTACCTGAAACCGTGCGTCTGATATCCCGCTTTTGCGCACTCTGGCGCCGATACAGGTTACGGGTTTTACAGAGTGTGATATTCACCAGTAGCGGCCAGAGACTGGTCCGGTCATTCAGATTAGGAAACTGACCGGCTTTGAGCCGCACAAAAAAACTGTTAAAAGCGCTGAGGACCGCATCTTCCTCATCCTCGACCCGGCACAGATCTTTCTGCAGATGGGAACGGGCCAGCTGAACCAGCTGTTCAAAATAGCGATTCCAGAGCTGCTGCTGCAGGCTGTCTGCTTCGCCCCGTTTGAGCTGATCCAGCCAGTTGGTGACAGATCCCTGATGTTCCATGCCCGCTGCCATCGTCTATTCTGAGTAAGGTCGTATTGTGTCAGTCAAAAACAACGCCATGGTCCGGAGACAGACCACTCTCTTCCCGGAAAACTCAAATCTCTCAGCCGTAATGACTTGAATGCCGGGTAAAGCTGATTTTCACCAACCCTATGACCTGGCGGGATTTCCGACAGCTGGTGAGCAGAATTCTCAGAATTCAGCAGAAAAAAAGAGTCTTCCACGTCGGGAACGCTGTCGGCACTGCGATTGTACTGCAGGATCAGAGCTCGCACAACATTTTGATCAGTAAATTACTCGTCAGATGCGGTGCGGAAATTCACTGAATTCTTGGGAATGAAACTTAGAAACGGGAGCTGATACGATGCAGACGGGACGATTCGTACTTTCAAACCAGGGACCGACAGGTCGTCAGCATTTTCGCTGCTTCATTTTGTTTGTGGTCATCACCCTGATTCCCGCGTTCGCACAGGCGGAGCACCGCCTCTGGACCAGCGCGGATGGAAACAATCAGGTGCGGGGCGAGCTGAAAGGAACCAACGGGAAACTGGTTATTCTCGAAAAGGAATCGGATGGCAAACTGCATCTGGTTCCGCTGGCAATGCTCAGTAAAACCGACCAGGACTTTGTCCGGCAGAAGTATCCCGATATCTTTGCTGCAGATAAAAACAATACAACTCCATCGAATCCCCTGGGGAATCCTCCCGGCAATCCCAGTCCCTCAGCACCGGCGATGAACGGACCCCAAACAGCACAGCAGAAAAATCAGCCGCCGGGCAACCGTTTCAGTTGGGAACGCGTTTCGCAGGTGTTACCCCGATTTCAGGCCATGCTGCTCGATGGGAGCCCCGTGATCAGTATCAACTCACAAATTGTCGCACCCAAAGGGCAGCTGCACGTGCAACACTCCGCCGAGTATGTCGGCGCGCTTCTTTGCTATCTCGCCGATCAGGATGCGTATGAACTCCTGGCACAAAAACTGGAAGAGAAAGGCTTCGAGGGGGCTTTCAATGCCACGCAGGGAGCCGAAAAAGAACGGATTACCGAATGCTTCTGGCTGTTTGAAAATCTCTATGAGCTCTTCTATTCGAAACAGGAGAACAGGCAATATAACGATCTCCGACGCTCCGGGGTGAACGACTTCGATAAAGGGATTCAGGTCGCCCGCTTCGTCCGCAAGTTACATCAGGATTTTCAGAAACTGAACTATCAGGACGAAGAGATTCCCGTGGCGCTGTTCATGGACGCCAGTCTGGAAAATTATAATGAAGGAATCGGCGAATTCCCCCTGATGATCAGAGGGACCCTGCGCAGGTCGTCGATAGGTGGCAGAAAGAATCGCATCGATGCCATCTTCGTGAATTCACCGGTCATGCCCAAAGGGATTCAAAAGACGCTGGAAGAAGCGCGGGTGTTCGCCCGACAGATTGAAGGAAAACGGCTGGCGTTCCGGGAAGATCTTGTACTGACGCGGCCCCGGTTTGAACAGAATCCGAACCTGAGCACTCCCGATAATATTCGGCTCATCAACGCGAAGATTGTCAGTCTTTCTCTCGTGGATGCTGCGAATCCGTCGCAGGTTCTGCAGAAATGGGATCTGCAACAGCCAGTCGAACCGGCTCAGGATCAACCCGCCTCCGGCAAGCAGGGCCTGGCTCAGAAAATGCAGAGCCTGGCGCGACAGCATCAGCTCGTAATGTTCGGCGATTATCCGGCCATTCGTATTGACGACACCCGCTATACCTCCGAAGGGCCCCTGTTGAGCAGCGATCCTGGCCGTTTCTCGAGGCTCCTGGACCGCATCGCGCTGGGACTCGATCCGAACTACGTCTGTCCCAATTTCATTGCTTACCATTTCCCGGATACAATCGGGCGATTTGTGAGTGCAGGGCTCGATCGTCAGGGGAACATTACATCTGCTCAGTGGTTTGGAAATAACGAGTTTGACAAGCGAAGTAATCAGCAGCGTTTTCAGCAGGAGTATGCGGAAAAACTCAAGGCCTACGCGGTCTCACTGCCCCTCCGGTTTGTCGAAATTCAGAAGGTCCAGCTGGGATTCCAGGGCAGATACGATTTCGAACGCCAGGGAGCATTCATCGATCATCGCCTGGTGAATGGTCAATTTCCCGGCCTGAATGGTACTACTTCCTATTCCAGAGAAAAAGAAATGGATCGGCGTTTCAGTCCCTGCTTCGTGCAGCAGTTTCTGCCACTCTCCGCAGAACAGGCACGTCCGTTGTTCAGCCAGGCGAAGGATGGATACAACCCCGCATATGTCGCACGGGTGGTCACCTGGAATCGGCTTCCGCTGGGACGAGAAAACGAGCAGAAAATTCCTCCCGTGCTGGTCTCTACTGAATCCTGCGACCTTTACCGCGATCCGCTGCTGAAACAGCATATCGCCAGCCTGGAATGCAAACCGGTTCCCGCACCGTTTCTGAGTGATGCGAAAGGCAAAGTGCTCCCCGGTCCCGATCAGCCTCTCGACCTGAATCAGGGAGCCCTCTACTTTCTGAAACAGGAAGCAGACGGCGTTCAGGCAGATTCCGGAGAACTGGAAAAACTCTTTACTGACTATTCCTATCAGACCGAATCGTACGCCAGAGCCGTGAGTGATGCGCTCACGGAACTGACGCAGGCAGAAGAGTCATACTCGAGTATTGGAACCGCCCGCAATGGTTATCCCGCGGTTAAAGATGAAGCAAAACAACGAATCATCCTGAAATGGAAAGCGGCCCGCCAGAAAGTCGATCAGCTCTTGAAGCATCCCCAGTCCTCTTTCTTTCCTGTTGATTTCGGTGAAAGAAGCCTGGATGAAAAACAGCTTCCGGAATTGAGAGAGAAATGGAAGCAATGGATGATCACCTGCATCGATTCGACCAAACGTAATTTTATCGTCAACGCAGATATCAGACTCGATCCGCAACTCGGCGATGTGCAGCTGACAATTTCCCATGAAAGCCTGTTGAACCCCTACACCTGGGAGCCCGCCAAACCGTTAATCGACCAGGGAATCCCTGCCAATCGTCTCCTGATTCTGAATTACCGGAATCCACGAATTCCCTACACGCACATCCCCTGTCTGCAGCTTCAGCAGCCGCTGGACCAGACCTTCGCTCAGATTCCGCAGGATGTCCGCGACCTGATCAAAGACCGTCTGAATAACACAGCCCGTCTCGAAATGCTGGTCTCCCTCGGCAAACCAACGCTGCTGCCTCACCCCACAGCCAATCGTCAGCCCGGTCTCCTGTTCCCCACTAAACTCAAAGGCATCCGTCTCTATAACGACCAGACTTTGATCTACGAATACCGCCTGCCGGGTGCAGGAAAGAATGACAACACCGACGCCTCTGCTTCCGTGTCAAATAGTCGCCCTGCCATGTCTGCTCCCCCTAAAGGCGTTCCCGCGGATTCAGGTAAAGCAGAACCCTTAACCCCCGCGACCTGCCTGCGGCTCATTGCCCGTTATCTGCCGGAATTCACGCAGCAAAATGCAGGCACGCTGATGTACAATCGCTTCCAGCACGAAGACAATTTCCGCCGGGTGGGCGAAAAGTCCGAGTTCGGTCTCAACCCACAGCGGGGCATCTATTTCCGCTCGCAGAACGAAAGCCCCTCGGTTCCGCAGCTCAAAGCCGAAGCGCAGGCCTTCGTCAACTGGCTGAACCGACCGGAAGCCATTCCCGGCAACCGCTATACGCTTCAATTTCCCACCAGATTTATTGCCTACTCTGAAGACGTCCAGGGTTACCGCCGTGAACTGCTCAGTACAGGCAGCTTTGTCAGTGGCATGGCCTACACCCAGGTCCTGAATTCAGTCAACGCCGACATCAACAGTCTGCAGCGTCAGATGAAATTTGATGCCCAGAACAATCAGCCCGCTTCTAAGACAGTGAATTTCGGAGGGGGCGGCGGATTCAATATCGGGACTCCCAGCAACCCGCAGAAAACACAGACTCCAAAACAGAAATCAGAAAACAATGATCCCTCCGCAAAAGAAAAACAGTATCGCCAGGAAATCGCAGAGCTCACCCGCGTGAAGCAGTATTTCGAAAGTGCCCCGCCGATCTTGTATCTGAAACATCTGAGCTATCGCTTCGGCTTCACCAATCTCCGGGGAGAACTCCAGGCGTACGGCACCAACGATCTCGAAACCGCTCGCCTGCAGAAAATCTACGAACCCATTTTTCCCGTTCTGAATCTGAGTCATGAAATCGTGCTTCCCAAATCGCTCGACTTCGATCCCGAAAAACGCGAATGGCCCATCGAACTGGAATTCCAGATCAAGTCAGCCAGCGCTCAGGACACGCCGCCCCCTCTGTTCGATAAAGCAAAGGCAGGCAAATACCACGCACAACTCCGACCACAGGAAGATCACGGCAAATACGCAATCTTCAATGTCGAACTGCAGGGCGCCTGGCTCGTCGACCAGAAAACCGGCCAGCGCCTGCATCCGCTGAAACTGATCCCCATCAATCCGAAAAAATCATCCGCTGAAAAATAAGTGTCAGAAGCTGGTAGTGCCTCAGCTTCGCTTGCGAGACGGGAGTCAGGAAGGGAGCTCCCGTCTCGTTTTTTGTTTCTCCTTCAATCTGTTTTCTGTGCCTGTGGACGTGAATTACTTTCCAGAAACGCGATCAGATCCCGCAGCTCGCGATCCGTCAACGCATGCACCAGACCCTGGGGCATGAACGAAACCGGCGACTCGACAATCGCCTCCACATCGTCGCGGTCAAACGTTTTGTTCTGACCGTGGGCATCGCGGATCGTCTCCTTCACATACGACCGCAGCCGGATCCCCGTAAACGTCCGCCCGTCCGTCAACACAATCGTTCGTGGCTGATATTCCGGAGCCATCTCCCGGCTCGGTTCAAGAATCGAACGCAGCAGCCACGCCCGGTCCTGCCGATCTCCCAGGCTGCTCAAATCCGGCCCCACCACATTCCCGCGACCACTGTGACGATGACAATGAGCACAGTTCGTCAACCGGGCATGATGAAACAACCGCCTACCACTCTCTACATCCGCCGGCCCCCCGACCGCGTCAATCGCCTTGAGCCACGCCCCCGTCTCCGTCAGAGCAGGGCGGTCCGTCTTGAGGGCTCCCGGATGCAATGCCGCCTGGAACGCATCTTTTGAATCGGGAAACTCATCCGCGATCTCTTTCAGCTTCGCCTTCTGTTTATCGGTCAACTGAATCGATCGCAGCCCCCGCAGCGTCTCTTCGCGGACCACCCGCTTCGGATCACCGGCCAGTTTGAGCAACAGCCCCGCCTGCTGTTCCGCCAGGGGCGCCAGCCCCGCAATTGCCTCGGCCCGCAATACCGCATCCTGTTTCGGATCTGCCGCCAGCTGCGCCAGAATCTTCTGCGACGCTATCGGATTCCCCGCCAGCGTCCGCACCGCTTCCAGCGACAATAGTTCATCGTTGACCGCCAGCAGTTCTTCCAGCATCTCCAGCGTCAGCCCCTTGGGAAACTGCGTCACCACCTGCTTCCCCTCTTTCGGAGCAGAACGCGACTGTGTCGGCAGCATCCGTAAGGCATACGCCCGGATCTGCGGGGCACTCTGTTTGTCCTTCACGCGGGCCAGCAGCATCTCCGGATTCCGCACGCCGTCGAGCGCCTTGCCGTTCAACGTGTTCCACGCCGCAATCGCTGCTTCGAACCGCTGATAATCCAGATCGCTCTGCGCCAGCACCTTCTCAACATCCGGCAGAAACGCTTTCAAACCCGCATCCGAAATCCAGCGAATCGTCTCAAACTGCACGTCCGCATTCTTGTCCTTCAGCAGCACGGGAATCCACGTTTTCGGCTCCGCCTGGGCCAGTTTCAACGCCAGCACCGCCTGAACCCGCTCCGCCGGCGACCACTTCATAACTTCAGTCGGCGTCCACTCAGACGCTTTGTGAGACATCGCCACCAGTGCCGCCCGTGCAACAAAGGGATCCTCGTTCTGTGCCAGCTTCAGCAGTTCCTTCAGTGACTGTGTCGCATGCCCGCTTCGTAGATCCGCTGCCAGCTTCGCTTCTTTCGTCGGCGGTTCCAGTTCCAGCGGACCCACCCAGTCGGCTTTCCCCAGATCGATCTCCAGCTTCCACACCCGCCCGTAACCATGCGCCTGGTACCGCCCGTCCACCCAGTCGCACAGATACCAGGTCATCACCTTCTGATTGTTCTTAGGGTCGGCTGCGATACAACTCGGACGAAAATAACGGCCCCCTTTCACAATTGTCATCGGCTTCGAAGTATAACTGGCTCCTTTCGGCGTGAGCGGATAAAAGTCGACGCTGTGATCGCCCCACGAAGGGACCAGCAGACCCCGGCCCAGCGGCGCGATCCCGCACGGTGCTTCACCCGAGGGATGAATCATCGGCAGCGTCCCCCGCAGTTCCCCATTCCAGGCGACAAACGGATGATGTGCTTCCGAGCCATATCCCCGCTCGTAACCATAATCGCCCCCTTCCACAATATGCAGCACGCGACAGGGCGGCCGTTCCCCGGGATCGTTCTCCGCAGCGAAGATCTCTCCATCCTTCCGCACGCAGATGCCAAACGGATTCCAGAATCCCTCCGCAATCCGCTTCAGCTGTTTCCCGTCAGCCGTACAACGGAAGATGCCCCCTTTTCCCGCGCCGGTAATCTTCGTTCCGTCGGTTCCCGTCAGCGTCCACTCCTTGGCGAAGTTTTCCCCGATCGCAAAAATCAGCTTCCCCGCGTTGTCCCACGCCAGTCCTTCCAGACCATTGTGCGGATAGTCGGCTTCACTCTCGAGCACCGCGATATTCTCTTCGACGTCCGCCTTCCCGTCGCCGTTGGTATCCTTAATCCGCAGAATCCGATCCCGCTCCGCCAGGTACACCCAGCCGTCCGGCCCCAGTTCCAGGTCCATCGTCGCGTCGGTCGCGTTGTAGAACACCTGCCGCTTCTGCGCCCGACCCGCTTGGTTCAGATCCGAAAAGACGAGGATCTCATCGTGCTCGGGACCGACATAATCGTCAGGCCGAAAATGCGTATGCGTCGCCACGACCCAGATCCGTCCCTGTTCGTCCACATCCACGCCGGTCGGCGTCGCCAGCTGAGGCTGCTCTGCCACCAGCGACAACGTCACCCCCGGCTGCAGCGTCTTCACCTGCGGCGGACGCTCATCCGCCGGACCTTTGTCCGCAGCTTCGAGGCTGGTAGCCAGAACAGACGCGAATAACAACATACAAAGCGAAAGCGGTTTCATGATGATCTCTCTTTTGAGGGCAGGGGGGCGGGAATGTTCGCAGGCAGCCGGCAGCGGCTTCTTATAACCTACCGCACCGCCCCACCAGAGGCAACAGATCCTCGTGCTTCCTTCACTGATCATGGTCCCTCCGTTGACAGAACATGCGGTGTGCAACACGCACCGCTGAAAAACCGCTGGACTTACTGAAAAGATTGATCTTGAACCGTTCTCCCCGATTCGTATTTTGATGCAAATGTGCTTCGCGCGCGAGGCGGGTGATGCGTGCACTGGAACACCGCGAACCAGTGATACAGAATCACCTGAATCGCCGTCGATTTTTCCCGTTTTTCAGTAGAACAGAATGAACCGGTTCGGCATGTCTCGTACATTTTCAAATCATTTCGGAGCACATTCAGAGCAAATCGGAGCAAACTCACCCTGAACTCAAAGCAATTCACAGCAAACTCAGAGCAAATTTCCCCCTTGACCCCCACGTGCCGTTTCACAAAATCAAAATTCAGCATGATCAATCCTCGAAAAAAATGTCAATAAAAAGGGGTAGCCCCGAATGCAATTCACGGCGGCGAGAGACCACAGGAAACGGTCAGAACCCCCGTGCGATTCCAGCAGACCATCCCCTCGGTGTGCCATCTGTTGGCTTGCCCCAACAGTGCTTGTGGCAACAAAGAATTCGGCCAGAAAACAGAATGAAAACAGGGTAAGCCCGGATACAATCCGGGCCGAGCGCAGCGAGCAGGAGGTCCCAGCTCCCGCGCACACCGTATCTCAGTGGACCCCACCAGACCTTTCGTGTCGTTCGTGCCTTTCGTGGTAGAATAAGATAGAACCATTTCGCAGGGTGCCATCTGTTGGCTTGCCCAACAGTGAAAAAAACGCTCCCGATCCAGGACAACCCACCCCCCATTCTAACCAACGGCACGAGCGGACCAATCTGAACATCGCGCACCACGCAGCCGCCCGCCAGGTGAGACTGTCAATCAGCTCATCAGTGAAAATACCCCACCACAAAACTGAGCGGAATGGTGCTGGCCACCGGTAATATAGTCAGCATCAACCATAATCACCGGCGGCTGGCGTTGACCCGCTCAGAAAGAAAAGGGTCCCCGCATGCCATTCACGGCGGCGAGAGACCACAGGAAACGGTCAGAGCCCCCGTACGATTCCAGCAAACGATCCCCTCGGTGTGCCACTGTTGGCTTGCCCAACAGTGCTTGTGGCAACAAAGAAATCGGCCAGAAAACAGAATGAAAAAAGGGTAAGCCCGGATACAATCCGGGCCGAGCGCAGCGAGCAAGAGGTCCCAGCTCCCGCGCACACCGTATCTCAGTTGCCCCCACCAGACCTTTCGTGTCGTTCGTGTATTTAGTGGTAGAAATCAACGGGTGCCATCTGTTGGCTTGCCCAACAGTGAAATAAAGGGTGCCCCCGAATGCAATTCGGGGTGGTCGAGAGACCACAGGAAACTGTCAGAGAGGCCGTCCCCTTCCGGCTTACCAGTCCCTACACCCCAACCGCTAACTTGCCATCACATAACCATTTGCTACACTGGGATTACGTGCACACTCACACCATCCAGTCTTTCGTGCTTTTCGTGCCTTTCGTGGTAGTAAAAAAACATTTCGAAGTCCCCTCCAGAACCAGCAACAGGAACCATAATGGCGAAGAAAAAAGCAGCCCCCAAAAAGACCGAAAAAGGCTTCGAAGAGTCCCTCTGGGATTCCGCGAACCGGCTGCGGGGCAGTGTGGAATCTTCGGAATACAAGCACGTCGTCCTCAGCCTGATCTTCCTCAAGTTCGTCTCCGACAAATTCGAGGAACGCCGGGCCGAGCTCATCGACGAAGGCAAAGGCGACTTCACCGACCAGGTTGCTTTCTACACGATGAAAAACGTCTTCTACCTGCCGGAGACCTCCCGCTGGAGCTATATCCAGCAGCAGGCCAAGCAGGGGGACATCGCCCTCAAGATCGACTCCGCCCTCTCCGCCGTCGAAAAGAACAACAAGTCGCTCAAAGGGGCGCTGCCCGATAACTACTTCTCCCGGCTCGGTCTCGACAGCAGCAAACTGGCCGCGCTGATCGACGCCATCAATAAGATCGACACCGTCAAAGACAAAGAGCAGGACGTCGTCGGCCGCGTTTACGAATATTTCCTCGGCAAATTCGCTGCTTCGGAAGGCAAGCTGGGGGGCGAATTCTACACGCCCAAGTGCGTCGTCAATCTGATCGCCGAGATGATCGAACCCTTCAAGGGGAAAATCTACGACCCCTGTTGCGGCTCGGGGGGCATGTTCGTGCAGTCGCTCAAGTTCGTGCAGAGCCATCACGGCAACACGAAGGACATCTCCGTCTACGGACAGGAATACACGGCGACCACGTATAAGCTGGCCAAAATGAACCTCGCCGTCCGCGGCATCAATGCCAACCTGGGCGACGTCCCCGCCGACAGTTTTTTCAAGGACCAGCACCCCGACCTCAAGGCCGACTACATCATGGCCAATCCCCCCTTCAACATGAAGGACTGGCGCGGTGCCGACGAACTGGCCGACGATCCCCGCTGGAACGGCTACGAAACCCCGCCCACCGGCAACGCGAACTACGCCTGGATTCTGCACATGCTCTCCAAGCTCTCGCAGCACGGCGTCGCCGGCTTCGTCCTGGCCAACGGTTCGATGTCCACCAACACCAGCGGCGAAGGGGCCATCCGCCAGAAACTGGTCGAGAACGACCTGGTCGACTGCATGATCGCGCTCCCCGGCCAGCTCTTCTACACCACGCAGATCCCCGTCTGCCTCTGGTTCCTGGCCCGCAATAAAAAGGCCGACAAGAAACGGGACTACCGCAACCGGCAGGGGGAGACCCTGTTCATCGACGCCCGCAAACTGGGGACGATGATCAGCCGCACGCAGAAGGAACTGACGGCCGACGACATCGCGAATATCGCCCGCACGTATCATGCCTGGCGGGGCGAACAGAAAGACGGCACCTACGAGGACCAGCCCGGCTTCTGCAAATCGGCCACGCTGGAAGAGATTCAAAAGCACGACTACGTCCTCACCCCGGGCCGCTACGTCGGCGCCGCCGCCCTGGAAGACGACGGCATCCCCTTCGAAACCAAGATGACCGAATTGACCGAGACCCTCTATGAGCAGATGGCCGAGTCCGCCCGGCTGGATAAAGTGATTCGCAAGAATCTGAAAGGGCTCGGTTATGGGAAGTGAGTGGCAGGAATATACTCTCACAGAAATTTATGATGTAAGCTCTGGGCTTTCCAAACCTGCAAAGGATTTTGGTGAAGGCTATCCTTTCGTATCATTTAACCCGCATTTCCCAGATGACTTCCTACACTTTGGCACGTAATTTGCGCCACACCCCTACAAAACAAGGTTATTCTGCCAATTCATGCCATGCTGACAGGGGAACTTGATGGGTGACAGCCAAAACCAGGATTTACGGGTCAGTTTTGACAGCCGATTGAAGCTGAAGTTCTGCGGCAGTCAGGTCACCACCGATGCGGGACTACTGGCCTATCGGGAACTGGATGCAGCGCTCGGTCTGACGGAAATGGGCGGAGATGTGCTGAGCGATTCACGCCCGGGCCGCAACAAGCAGCACCAACTCGTGCCGCTGTTGCGTCAGTCGATCTACAGCCGACTGGCAGGCTACGAAGATGTCAATGACGCTGAGCGCTTGTGTGTGGACCCGGTGCTACGCCACGTGGTTGGCGGAAGGGCGAGTCAGCCGGATAAACAAGCGGCGTCAAGCAGCGAGGTGGGCCGTTTCGAGACGCAGATACTCAGCACGCAGCGCAATCTCACGGCACTGATGAAGCTCTCCGGACGCTGGATCAACAACCTCCACCGGCGGCGACCGCTCAAAGAACTCATCCTGGATCTGGACAGCTCGGTCAGTGAGACCTACGGCCGGCAACAGGGCGCGGCCTACAACGGCCACTTTGCATGCCTCTGTTACCATCCGCTGTTTCTGTTCAACCAGCATGGTGATCTGGAGTACGCGATGCTGCGGCGTGGCAACAAGGCCAGCGCGAAATACTGGCGGAAGGTGCTACTGCCGGTGATCGAACGGTATCGGCATTTGGACATTCCGAAGTTCTTCCGCGGCGATGCGGCGTTCGCCATTCCAGCGCTGTATCGTGTGCTGGAGAAAGCAGACTATCGTTACGCCATTCGCCTCAAAGCCAACGCCGTATTGGAGCGGGAAATCTCGCATTTGCTCACCCGTCCGGTCGGACGGCCTTCCCACAAGCCCAAGGTCTGTTATCACAGCTTCCAATATCAAGCAAAATCATGGCAGCGATCGCGTCGCGTGGTGGCCAAAGTTGAGTGGCACGCAGGCGAACTGTTCCCGCGTGTTGGATTCATCGTGACCAACTTGAACCAGCACTCGAAGAACGTCGTGAAGTTCTACAACGGTCGGGGCACCGCCGAGCAGTGGATCAAGGAAGGCAAGAACGCCGTCAGATGGACGAAGCTCTCCTGCCGGACGTTCAAAGACAACCAAGCTCGGTTGCAACTGTTCGCCTTAGCTTATAACCTCGGCAATTTCCTGCGGCGGCTGGCCTTGCCCAAGCCTATACAGAACTGGTCGCTGACGACGCTGCGGGAGAAGCTGGTCAAGGTTGGGGCCAAGGTAACCCGGCATGCCAAGTACGTATTCTTTCAACTGGCCGAAGTGGCTGTGCCACGGAGATTGTTCGCCGCAATTCTTGATCGGATTGCACGACTGGCAATTCCGCCGCCGGTCACGCATGACGTGAAGCGGAAGTATATCAAATAGCGAAAAACGGGGTTCCTCACAGAGAAAGTCTGCGCAGAAACCGTGTTGACTACTGAAAAATGATTCGCTCGGGCAGCAATTTCCGGATCTCAACAACAGAGGCACAACAAAAGTGGCGAAAAATCACTTTGTTTTAGACACGGGGGACCGCAGTGGTTACAATCAAAGAAAGTCCATGCCTGGAGTGGTTTCAGGCTGATCCATATGGGAAATCTCGGATTAATATTTTTAATCGAAGCTTTTAAACAATTTTCATATCCACCGTCTGGATGAGGCCGAAAAGTATCCCCATCGAAGTAATCACCAAATTTTGCATCGAATGTAAATCGATTACAATCAATCGAAAATACTTTAAGAGTATCTGCCAAGCGTCTTTGAACATCAGGCCGACCGCCCAGCAGATGCACGGGTCTATCAAAACTTTCAACGGTCACTTTAGTTCCGCCATATTTTGTGGGAACACTATATGCCAAAAGAAACTCACTTGGTATTAACTCGTTTAAGCGACCATTGAGTTTAGGGTCTTTTGGTACAATAGCAACGTGATCAGAATAATTAAGTAAGCACTCCGCTTCCTTTATGATCTCATCAAGATGAAAAATGCATTCAACATCCCTGGCAATGGTTAATTTGGGCTTCAGCTTGGCTGCTATTTCCACATGGCGTTTAAAATTATAGTTCTTCCAATCAATGTCTAAGAAACCAATTGAATTAAATTTAAATGTTTTTACATCGCGCATGTTTGTATAACGCGCAGCTGGGTGCCACCCATATTTTAGTGCTATACCAATCGCTTTTTTACTGTGAGCGACAAATTTGAGAATTTCCATTCTGCAAAAAATTTATCTATCTAATTTCTAACTCATCAAAAACAAGATTTAACCTGTAGCAACTCAATTAGAAGCTATTTAATTGCATGAACTTGTTGATTAAGAAATTAGAAATATATCGAGTATTTTGGGTTCGTGAATTAATTTACTTCTGGTCGCCTTTTCAGCACTGCTTCCTCAGGATTTTCTACTGCAGATAAAATATTTTCTGCAACCTTGTCCATAAGTTTATTTCCCCAAAAGGGGTCATTCACATCATAATAAATCACTCTGATATGCTTTAAATCGAACGGAACATCACCTTCATTTGAAGATACGAGAACAACTGGCTTTTCTAATTTTAAAGATGTGTTTTATAACTTTTTTCTTCCAGATGAATTAACTCAACTCGTAAAGTCGAATGAGAAAGAACAGGAAAAATGTTCTGTCCAGAGAGGAGATGTCTTTCTAACTCGTACCAGTGAAACTATGGATGATCTTGGAATGAGTAGTGTTGCAAGAAAGGATTATCCCAATGCAACATTTAATGGATTCACAAAAAGGTTACGACCTAAGCCTGAATCTCCTGCTCATCCTGAATTTGTTGCATATTTCTTACGCAGTCCACATTTTCGAAATGAGATGCTCGCATTCTCGACAATGTCTACTAGAGCAAGTCTCAACAATGACATGATCAGCAGACTGCGAATCAAGCTTCCACCACTCCCCGAACAAAAAGTGATCGCCCAGATTCTGGGTTCCCTGGATGACAAGATCGAATTAAACCGGCGGATGAATGCAACGCTGGAAGGGCTGGCGCAGGCGTTGTTCCAAAGCTGGTTTGTGGACTTCGACCCGGTGCTCGACAATGCCCTCGTCGCTGGCAACCCGATCCCCGACGAACTCACCGACCGCGCCGCGATCCGCCGCCAGGCCCTCGACAACGGCACCGCCAACCGCGAAGCCGCCCAACACTTCCCCGCCACCTTCCAGTTCACCGAAGAACTCGGCTGGATACCGGAGGGGTGGGAGATCCAAAAAGCAGAAAATATTGTTCAACGACATAAAGTGAGTAAAAAGTTTACAAAAAAAAATGTATCTAAAGAGGGAGACGTACCGGTCTTTGACCAAGGATCAGGGCTTATATTGGGTTATAGTGACGCTCCTGCCGACATCAATTCATCTAAAGAGTTACCTAATTTTATATTTGGTGATCATACCTGTATAACTCATATTTCTTTAAAACCATTTTCGGTTGGCCCAAATGTAATACCTCTATCGGCTGAGTTTTACGATGCTTATTGGACATTCTATGCCATTAAGGATTTACAGGATTTTCAAGAATACAGGAGGCACTGGATGGAATTTAAGATAAAGGAAGTTTTGGTTCCATCAGAAAAATTAGCAGTCCAATTTGGGGATCATGTTCGAGAGTTCTATAAATCGATAGAATTAAATTCTGAAACGTCAAGCACGCTCACCAAACTCCGCGACACCCTCCTCCCACAACTCATCTCCGGCGAACTCCGTATCCCGAACGCCGCAAAACTTGTTGAGTGCTCTCTTCTTTAAATCACTTGTAGAGTGGACCTTCACCCTGAACAACAGTATTCTGGACAATGGCTTATATTTAGTTTTCGCCTTTGTTTACGCGAGGTTGCATTTTGTATTGGAAATCTCAAATCTGATTTAGACCTCAGGAAGCAATAAAATATTGAGGACCGTATGCATCTATCAACTTTATCGTTTACCGATCTGCGACAGTTTGAGAAAGGGACTTTTGAGTTTTCTCCTGGATTCAACCTATTGGTGGGGGAAAATGGAGCTGGTAAATCTACCATTATTCGAGGAGTGATCGCGGCAGTAGGTGATACCCGGAGTGTAAGTGAAGACCAGAAAATAGGAGATGAAGACATACGCCTTGGGAGTGATCACGCCATTGTCGAGGCGGTGGTTCGTTTTTCCGATAGTAGTATCGATTATTTTCGTTTTGAAAAACCGCTTTGGGGTCGCATCAAGCGATCACCGCGAGGAAGTACTCGCCCGCTGGTTCTCAGTTATGCTTCAAACGAAGCAGTTTGTCGATCAATGAGGGTGAAGCAGATCAAGCGACTTCGAGAAGATAAGCACGATCATCTTCGTCAGGAACAAGAGTTTCTCTATTATGGATCTGGCAGAAAATTTCCTGATAATCATCCAGGCCTAAACGGAAAACGGTTTGGAAATAGCCAGCAGGTTCTGGAATTTGTTGGAAAAATGCTCTCCAATTTCTCTCCTGATTTTGAAGACTTTCATTGGAGATTCGAACCCTATGCCTGCACGCTGATCCCCCAGAGAGTCGCAGAGAAAGGAATACCGGTTGATACGAAGTTGAAAAAACAGATAGAAGCAGCTTCCCTGCGTTTTTTCCAAGAAGGTCATCTGAGATCGAAAAATAGGTTTCCCGATTGGCCCGATCAATCTGAGGTTGTTTTGGGGCTGGAATCTGAAAGCTCAATAGATAAGGAAATGGATATGTTGTTACGGGCTGGATGGGAGGTCATGGATCTGCCATCGGAAGCCTTACGTCTCTTTCGTAATTCGCTTTTGAAGGTGAAACTTACCCCTCGCATTATGATTATGCGCCCGATTGGGCCGCTAAGTCTTGGCCAGCTTTCCGACGGCGAACAGCGCCTGTTTTCACTCTTTGTTGACATCGCGCGCAATCTATCTCTTCAGAACGAACCGGATGGAAACATAGGAAGTGGCAAAGCCATAATTCTTATTGATGAGATCGATGTTCATCTTCATCCCAAGTGGCAACGTCAAATCGTCCCCTTACTTGAGGATCTATTTCCCAACTGTCAGTTTATTGCCACCACTCACTCCCCATTTGTGATTCAGTCAGTCCGCTCTGACTCAAATCTAGTGCTTCTGGATGGTCAGCCTCTCGCACAATTGGGTAACACAGGGATTGAAGAAATTTCTCAGGTGGTTATGGAAGTTAGTCGCCCTGATGTTAGTGAGCGTTATGCAAAAGAGGTTGAACTGTCTAAGAGTTTTTTGCAACTATTGGATGAGGCCGAGAAAGCTCCCAAAGAAAAGCTCGAAGAGTATATAGACAGGCTTAGAAAGAAGTTGGAGCATGCTCAAAATCCAGCAATGCAGGCTTTTCTCGAACTTCAACAGGCATCACGATTGGAGGGATAATTGAGACCTGTCAGACGAAATTCATCCCCGATTTCGGGGGACTATTCCGATTACAAAAAGGCTAAAACCGATTTAATAAGTCGAATTGGTAGCGGTTGGTGCCATGACATTCATTTGGCGTCATACTGTAATTATTGCGAAAGACCAATCTCGACTCTTTTAGCCGTTGAGCATATTGAGCCCAAAGATGGCCCCCACGGGAGACCACATTTGATAGGTCGTTGGGATAATTTCCTCGTAGCTTGTCCAAATTGCAATTCCACAAAAAAAGATAAGCTTGTTAATTTCAAAGATCTCTATTTTCCAGATCGAGATAACACCTTTCATGCATTCAGATATTTAGCAGATGGTAATATCGAACCAATGAATGCAGGCGATCAAATCGCTGAAGACACATTACGATTGACAGGGTTGGATAAAGCCATGCGTCAAACACAAGATGTGGCAGGTAGATTGATTGCCGAAGAACGAGCTTCTCAACGAATGGAGATATGGAAACTTGCCGAATTAGGTCTGAAGGATTTCCACTCAGATCCTACAAATAATGTAGTTAAGGACTCGATAGTCAATAATGCTGTTTTAAGTGGATTTTTTAGTGTCTGGATGACGGTTTTTTGTGATGTCCCTGAAATGATGAATCGTTTTATTGATGCTTTTTCAGGAACACGTGAAAGCGAATGCTTTGATTTTCAAGCAGCCGCCATAAGTCCAGCCCCGAATCCCGACAATCTAAGAGCTGGAGGAAAAATATAGTGACCAGACATACTATGAAACCATCGAAACGTTGCGGCTGAATACAGAAAGTTACAACACTTTTAATTAAACCCTCATACCCAGTTTAATATGATGAAATTCACCGAAGCCCAACTCGAAGCTGCGATCATTGCCCTCCTCGGTGAGGCCGGGTATCCGCATCGGTTGGGGGAGACACTGGAGCGGGGGCCGGAGGATGTGTTGATCAAAGCCGATCGGCGGGCCTTCCTGGCGCAGCAGTATGCGGCAGAGGGGATCACCGAGACCGAGATCGAGTCGGTCATTCAGCAGCTCGAAAGTCTCTCTGCCGCCGACCTCTACGAGAGCAACAAACAGATCATGCAGCGGGTCGCGGACGGCTTTCTGCTCAAACGGGAAGACCACACGCAGAAAGACCTCTATATCCAGCTCATCGACTATGGCCCGCTGGACGCCTCCCGCGAAACGGAATCTGCCACAGACGACCCGGTCGGCGGTAACATCTTCCAGCTCGTCAGCCAGTTATCGATCCAGGGGAGCGAAGTCCGCATCCCCGACGCGATTCTCTTTATCAACGGTCTGCCGCTGGTCGTCTTTGAATTCAAAAGCGCGATTCGCGAAGAGACCACGATTCACGACGCCTACGTCCAGCTGACCACCCGCTACAAACGCGATATCCCCGAACTGTTCAAGTATAATGCGCTTTGCGTGATCAGCGACGGGGCCAACACCAAGGCCGGGGCCTTCTTTGCCCCTTATGATTTCTTCTACTCCTGGCGGAAGATCGACGGCAGCGAACTCACGGAAAAAGACGGCATCCCCGCGCTGGAGACGATGCTCCAGGGACTGTTTCACCCGCTCCGCCTGTGCGACGTGATCCGCAATTTCATCTATCTGCCCGATAAGTCGCACGCTGATGTGAAAATCCTCTGCCGCTACCCGCAATATTACGCCGCGACGAAACTCTTTCAGAACGTCCTCGCACACAAACAGCCCGCCGGCGACGGGAAGGGGGGCACCTACTTCGGCGCCACCGGTTGCGGCAAGAGCTATACCATGCTCTTCCTCACCCGACTGTTGATGAAAAGCGTCCAACTGGGCAGCCCGACCATTGTCCTCATCACCGACCGCACCGATCTGGATGACCAGCTCTCCAAAATGTTCGTCAACGCCAAGCAGTACATCGGCGACGAACTGGTGCTGAGCGTGGAGAGCCGGTCGCACCTCCGCGAGCTGCTGAAAGGCCACCAGAGCGGCGGCGTCTTTCTGACCACGATTCACAAATTCACCGAAGACACAGAGCTGCTCACCGAACGGGACAACGTGATCTGCATCTCGGACGAAGCGCACCGCAGCCAGGTCAACCTGGATCAGAAGGTCCGCGTGACCGACAAAGGGGTCAAGAAGACGTTCGGCTTTGCGAAATATCTGCACGACTCGCTCCCCAATGCAACCTACGTCGGCTTCACCGGCACCCCCATCGACGCCACGCTGGACGTCTTCGGCCCCGTCATCGATTCCTACACGATGACCGAATCCGTCGTCGACGAAATCACCGTGCACATCGTCTACGAAGGCCGGGCCGCCAAAGTCCTGCTCGACAACAGCAAGCTGAAAGAGATCGAAGACTACTACGCCGAGTGCGCCGAAGCAGGGGCCAGCGACTACGCCATCGAGACCAGCAAAAAAGCCAACACCCAGATGGCCATGATCCTGGGCGATCCCGACCGTCTCCAGGCCCTCGCCGCGGACTTCGTGAAACATTACGAAACCCGCCTCGAAGAAGGGGCCACCGTCGCCGGCAAGGCGATGTTCGTCAGCAGCAACCGCACCATCGCCTATGAATTCTACAAGGAAGTGATCGCCCTGCGTCCCCAGTGGGCCGAGGCTCGCACCTGTGCGGAGGGAGAGCAGCTCAGCGAGCAGGAGCAGAAAGAAATCAAGCCGATGGAACGCATCAAACTGGTGATGACCCGCGGCAAAGACGATGAAGAAACGCTCTACAACATGCTGGGCACGAAGGAATACCGCGAGGAACTCGCCCGGCAGTTCAAGAACGAGAAGTCGAATTTCAAAATCGCCATCGTCGTCGACATGTGGCTCACCGGCTTCGATGTGCCGGAGCTGGATACCATTTACATCGACAAACCGATCCAGCGGCACAACCTGATCCAGACGATCTCCCGCGTGAACCGTAAATCCCAGGGCAAAGAAAAAGGGCTCGTCGTCGATTACATCGGCATCAAGAAACAGATGAACCTGGCCCTCGCCCACTATTCCAAGGCCGACCAGAGCAACATCGAAGAGATCGCGCAGTCGCTGACCGTCGTCCGCGATCACCTGGACCTGATGCGGGCCATCTTCCACAAATTCGATGCGAAACCGTACTTCACCGGTCCGCCCCTCGAACGGCTGCACTGCCTCAACATGGCAGCCGAGTACGTGCAGCTCACTGAGGAACTGGAAAAACGCTTCATGTTCCTGGCAAAACGTCTGAAAGCCGCCTATGACATCTGCGTCGGCTCGGACGAATTGACCCAGGACGAACGCGACCACGTGCATTTCTACCTCGCGATCCGCTCGATCATCTTCAAGCTCACGAAGGGGGACGCCCCCGACCTGGCCCAGATGAACGCCCGCGTGCAACAGATGATCGCCGAGGCCCTCCAGAGTGAAGGGGTCGAAGAACTCTTCAAGCTGGGGCAGGGGGACACCACCGAGGTCGACATCTTCGATCCCGACTACCTCGCGAAGATCGAAAAGATCAAGCTCCCCAACACCCGCATCAAGCTCCTGCAGAAACTGTTAACGAAGGCGATCGAAGACTTCAAGAAGGTCAACAAAGTCAAGGGCGTCGATTTTTCCAAACAGTTCCAGTCCCTCGTCGAAAAATACAACGACCGTAACGAGCAGGACACCCTCCGCAGCGAAGTGCTCGACGATTTCACCGAGGAGATCATCGATCTCTATAACAAGATCAAACAGGAAAAAGGTTCCTACGCCGACCTGGGCATCGACTTCGAGGAGAAGGCGTTCTACGACATTCTCAAAGCGCTGACCGTCAAATACGATTTCGAATACCCCGAAGATAAGCTCCTGCACCTGGCCAAAGAGGTCAAACTGATCGTCGACGACAAGGCCCGCTACACCGACTGGAGCCAGCGGGACGACATCAAAGCCGAGCTCAAGGCGGACCTGATCATCCTGCTCGCCAACAACGGCTATCCCCCCATCGACCGCGACGAAGTCTACAAAGAGATCTTCGAACAGGCCGAAAACTTCAAAAAATACCAGTCCCAGCGTGACAGCGAATAAAGGCCGGCCCCCTGTTTCGCTTGCTTTTCTCCCATTTCCGGGAACTCTCCACTCTGCCGGTGCGTCAGGAAATTGCCGTGAAAGTTGTTGACAGTCACGGAACCGCACTTTTAAGATGTAGTGTGCCCCTGTTTATTTGTTGGGACTTTTGTTTAGATCGCCAGCGCCAGTCTAAGATGGGCAGCAAATCGCCCTGCTGCCGGCAGTTTCCTGCATCAGAGTTGCTACCCGCTCTGCCAATTGAATCATTCTCATCAGCCCGGATCGACATTATCTATGAATATCTCTGCTGCCAGTCATAATGAGGTTCCTGAAGACGTCCTGAAAAATGCCCGGTTCATCCAGGCCGTCCGCGATCAGGTCGCGACGGTCGTTGTCGGTCAGGATCAGGTCGTCGAACGCCTGCTGATTTCCCTGTTTACCGGCGGGCATATTCTGCTGCAGGGGGTGCCCGGTCTGGCGAAGACGCTGCTCGTCTCGGTCCTCTCCAAATCGATCGACCTCGATTTCTCCCGTATTCAGTTCACCATCGACCTGCTCCCCTCCGATATTCTGGGTTCGCAGATCCTGGACCAGAAGACCAACGAATTCGTCACCCGCACCGGTCCGATCTTCACCAACCTCCTGCTGGCCGATGAAATCAACCGGGCTGCCCCCAAAGTGCAGGGGGCCCTGTTGGAAGCGATGCAGGAACGCAAAGTCACCATCGGCAACGAGACCTTTTCGCTCCCCGCGCCCTTCCTGGTGATCGCTACCCAGAACCCGGTGGAGCAGGCGGGAACCTTCGAACTGCCCGAAGCCCAGCTCGACCGCTTCATGCTCTGTCATCGCCTCGATTATCCCGATCCTGATGAAGAACGCGAAGTGCTCAAACGCAACATGAAGCTCGGCATCCGCAAGGAAGACCGGGGCGCGGTCGTGAACACCGAATTCGACGTCATGCAGCAGCAGCCGGTCGGCTCGGCAGAGGACCTGGTGAACTGCATGCAGGCGGTCAACGACATTCACGTCAGCGATACCTTCGTGGAACACGTGATCGAAGTCATCAACCGGACGCGGAATCATCCCAACATCGAACTGGGTTGCAGCCCGCGTGCCGGCATCGCGCTGATCAAGGCGTCCCGCGCCCGGGCACTGATCCAGGGACGGAGCTACGTGATCCCCGAGGACCTGTTCGTGCTGGCCGAAGACGTCATCCTGCACCGCATCCGGCTGAATTACGAAGCGCTCGCCGACGGACTCACCGGCAAAGGCGTCCTGCAGGACATGCTCCGCGACCTGGGGGCGACGCCGTCACTGGTCGGGCGGGAGGCTTAACCGAATTTGTCGTCCACGTTGTTTTGAAACTCTCTCCGAATGGGAACAGGTGATTCATGGAAGGCTTGCTGGAACAGATTGATCCGCTGGACGCGCGGCAGTTTTACATTGCCGTCAAGCGGCTCGCGGACAGCCTGAGCTACGGAACCGACAAGTCGCCGTTCCTCGGTTCCGGCCTGGAATTCTTTCAGTCGCGTCCCTACCAGGAGGGAGACCCGATCAAGAGCATCGACTGGCGGGTCACGGCCCGCACCGGGAAGCTCTATATCAAAGAATACGAAACGCCCAAGCGGCTCCCCTGTTATCTGCTCATCGATACCTCCGCCTCGATGATGATCAGTTCGACCGCGAAAAGTAAATACGCGCTGGCCCTGCACATCGCGGGCGGGCTCGCCTTCGCCTGTCTGGAACGCGTCAGTCCTGTCGGCGTGCTCGGCGTCGGCGAAACCGATCTGCGAATTCACCCCAGCCTGTCGAAAGACCAGGTCATGCAGTGGCTGGTTCGCTTAAGACGCTTCCGCTACGACGAACAGACGACCATCGGACAGCGGGTCGCCGAGTTCAGCCCCAGCCTGAAAAACCGGGCGCTGATCATCGTCCTGTCGGACCTGCACGATCCCAAAGCGGTGCCGGCCCTCAAGCAGCTTTCACAGATGCACGACACCGTCGTGATCCAGTTTCAAGATCCCGCGGAAACAGGACTCCGGGGAGCCGGGCTGATGCGGGCCCGCGAAGCAGAGACCGGCAGCGATTTCGTGACCCACGGCCGACAGGTCTGGCTCGATCAGGAGCAGATCGATTTTCAGTTGAAACGCAGCGGCATTGACCATCTGCTGATCGAAACTGACGAACCGTTCGTCCCGCGGTTACGCCAGTTCTTCTCCTCACGCGATATTCTGTCACGAGGGAGCCGCTAATGAGAGCTCAGCCGAAGAAAATGCGAGTGCGATTCCACGGGCCGGTGCTGCTGGTGCTGCTCGCCTGTTGGTTCCTGCTGCCGCAAACCGGGCGTGCCGCGGAGGCCTCGAGTACGTCGGTCGGCATGTCGAAACGCGTCGAAGAGGTGATTCTCCCCGGTTCGGAACTGCAGGTAAAACAGATCGCCGACGAAGACCCGATCATCCTGCGGATCGTCAGCATCCACCCGCACGGGCCGGACATGTTCCGCTATGAACTGGAATACTACGGTCTCGCGCCCGGCGAATACAACCTGGCAACATTCCTCGAACGCAAAGACCGGAGCGAAACCGGCGAACTGCCGGCGATCCCGATCAAAATAGAATCGATCCTGCCCGCCGATCGCGTGGAGCCCAACAGCCCCGCGACGACGACGATCCCCCGGATTGGCGGCTATCAGTTCTGGATGACCGTGATCTTCATTCTCTGGGTCGTAGGCATGTTTCTGATCGTCTTCGTCAGACGCAAAACAGCAGTGGATGAGGACGAAACGCAACAGCCGCCCCCCTCGCTGTCAGACCGCCTGCAGCCTATGGTCGAAAAGGCGATCGCCGGCGAACTGACACAATCCCAGATGGCGGAACTGGAGATGATGCTCGTCGCCTTCTGGCGGAAGCGACTGCATCTGGAACAGACCGACGTTGCCGAGGTGACGCAGATTTTAAAACAACACGAGGAAGCCGGCCCACTGTTACAGCAACTGGAAATGCTGTTGCACCGCCCCGATGCGGATCAGCGTTTGAATGCTCCCGAGATCGCGAAGATTCTGGAGCCGTATCAGCATCTGCCCGCGGATGCCCTGGATGAGGAACTGGCGTCCCTCGCTTCGTGACAGAGTATTGAAAACGTTTTCACTGACAACATTCACAATCAGAAAGGCAAACTGGTCAACCGTCGTTATGAGTTTCACTCACCCCTGGATACTCCTGTTCTTAATCGTTCCGGCGTCGCTGCTGGTCTGGGTCTGGCGACGTGACGGGGGACACGTTGTGCTCCCCTTTGACCACGGAGTCCAGCCGCGCGGACGCATCTGGGGGACGCTGGTGAATCTCGCCCAGTCGCTGCCGGCCCTGATTTTGGCGGTCGTCCTGCTGATCCTCGCGGGGCCGCAGCAGTTGAGTGCTCCCAAAACCAGGCGCGTGCTGACCAATATCGAATTCTGTGTTGACGTCTCAGGCAGCATGACCGCCGGCTTTGGCGATGAGGGGACGCGCTACGACGCTTCCATGGCCGCCATCAATAAATTTCTCGATTACCGGGAAGGGGACGCCTTCGGCCTGACCTTCTTCGGCAATGAAGTGCTGCACTGGGTTCCGCTGACGACGGATGTCTCCGCCATCAAATGCGCGCCCCCCTTCATGGATCCCATGAGTCCCGGGCATCCGTACTGGCTGGGAGGTACCGAAATCGGGAAAGCCCTGCGTGCCTGCCGGGAAGTCCTCGTCTCCCGCGAACAGGGGGACCGGATGATTGTGCTGGTCTCCGACGGGTACAGTTTCGACCTGGGCAACGGGCAGGATGTGGAGATTGCAGAAAAACTCAAAGCGGATGGCATCGTGGTTTACGCGATTCACATCGCGGCGAGCGAGGTCCCGGGACCGGTGGTGAATATCACCGGACTGACCGGCGGCGAAGTTTTTGAACCGGAAAACCCGCAGGCCCTCGAAACCGTCTTTCAACACATCGACAAAATGCAGGAGACCCGTCTGGAACGGACGGCTGCCGAGTCGATGGACGATTTTTATCCCTACAGCCTGGCAGGTCTGATCCTGCTGGGAAGCAGCACCCTCTCACTCTTTGGATTGAGGTTTACACCGTGGTAGCAGAACTGGCGGCACTCGTGATCTTCGTGGTGGCCATTGGGGCAGAAATGCTTCATTCCTGGCGCATCAGGCGGATTGCGCCCCTGGTCTTCGGTCCCACGGCCCGGCCCGCATATTGGGCCCGCGCGGTTCCCGTACTCCGCGTGCTGGCGCTCACGGGGCTCTGCTGGGGTCTGGTCACGCTGATGCTGCTGCCTCCCAAAATTCATGCCGCCGAGACCATCCCCGAAGACGAAATGAAACACCTGCTGATCGTGCTGGATGTGTCCCCCAGTATGCGACTCGAAGACGCCGGCGAGAAGAAAGAAAAGTCGCGAATGAAACGGGCGGCGGTCATCATGGAGTCCTTTTTCGAACGGGCCAATATGAACCGCTATCGCACCAGCGTGATCGCCGTCTATAACGAGGCGAAGATGGTCGTGGAAGATACGAAAGACCTGGAAGTGATCCATAACATCTTCAACGATCTCCCCATGCATCACGCCTTCATTTCCGGCGAGACCGACCTGTTTTCCGGCCTGAAAGAGGCCGCTGAACTGGCAAAACCCTGGAATCCACGGAGTACCACGCTGCTCTTGATCAGTGACGGCGATACGGTGCCCGGCGTCGGCATGCCCAAAATGCCGGTCTCGGTTGCCAATGAGGTTGTGATCGGCGTCGGCGATTCCCTCAAGGGATCGTTTATCAACGGGCACCACTCCCGGCAGGATGTCTCCACGCTGCGACAGCTGGCCATTCGTCTGAACGGAACGTATCACAACGGCAACGAAAAACATCTCAGCACCGACCTGATCGATCAGCTGGCGGTCGGCGGCGAAGAGAATCCTTTTGAAAAACTGACCCGCCGCGAATATGCCCTGGCGATCTGCGGACTGTCGGCGTTGATCTATGCCTTGATCCCCTGGTTGCTGCATTACTGGGGCACCGGCTGGAAACCGGGCGTGTTTACAAGTCGCAAAGAACGGGCGCAGGCCCGGCGGGAGTCGGAGCGTGCGCGAACCACAAAACAACTGCATCCGTCGGCTACTTGACCGGGGGAACAAAGAATACAGGAAACCAGTTAAGTCTCTTGTGCAATGGAAACTGATTGCAGGAAGGAAAGTCCAATGAGAATTATGCTGCTACTCTGCTGGGGGCTGGTCCCGTTTTTTCTGGGAGCCTATCACTACGGACCGGGTCAGGCACAGCTGAAGCTCGATGATGTGGACCGGAGAGTCAAAGCCGCTCAGACGGCTGAGGAGCAGGGCAACTGGAATCAGGCCGTGGCCCTCTACAACGAAGCCCTGCCCATGGTCCCCTCGGACAACGTGAAAGAAGCACAGAAATTGCGGCTGGAGCGCGACAAGGCCATGATGTTCAACGGCCAGCTCCCCGATGCCTACCTCGATCTGCAGGCGCTGCTGGATGAACTCCAGGCAGAAGAGAAGCCCGACCAGGAACTGCTCAAACAGACGCGTTCCGCGATGGCCAACGCGGAATACTACGTGACCTGGACCCTGCGGCTGGAAGGGGTCGGCAAGGAGGGCTGGGAACCGATCATCGAATCCTCGCGTCAGAACTATCGCCTTCTCGCGGAAAATGCGGCCAAAGCTGACAACAAGAGTGAGCTGAAGGAACAGCAGGAAAATCTGGAAGCCGTCATCCGGCTGGCGAACCTGGATCTGACCGACCTGCAGGGGATACCGATTCCCAAACAGTGCAAGTGCAAAGGCTGTTGCAACGGCGTCTGTAACGGCAAAAAGAAAGGTAAGAAAAAAGGCAAAGGGCAGAAAAAGGCCAAAGATAACCGCGGTGCCAGTGCCAGCCCTCCGCCGGATAAGAGTGGTTCATAACAGGCACGAAGGGAAGGGTGGATTCCCTGGCGAATCCACCCGAGACTGCTTTTCATTTTTTGATTTCGTATTCCAGTAAAAGGTGACTTCCGATGCAGCGACTGCAACTCGCTCTTTCGATCACAATCGCAACGTTCCTGTGCGCAGGAAATGGTAACTTCTGTCAGGCACAGTTTACACTGCCCGCGTCAGGGCAGGCAATCAGTCTGCCTGCAGCGCCAGTCGTTGGTGCGGCGTCCCGCCCGGTTCCCAGCGCTGCGTCCGCAACGACGACTGCGAAACCGGCAACGTCAGCCAATGCTTCCACAGCTGAGGCCCTGCAGAAAGCCCATCAGCAGAAGCGGGAGGCGGCGATCAAGAAGCTGAAGTTTGATCGACGTTCCTCGGCCATTATCCAGGCCTGGGCCACACCGGAGAAAGAAGTTCCCGCGATCGAGGCCGCGAAGCCCGCATCGGCAGATCAGCCGCTGGTCGCTCAGAAGCCGCTGACTCCCGAACAGCAGGCTGCCGCCGATAAAAAAGCTCAGCAGCAGAAACTGGATGCCGAGTTGAAAGCATTCGAACAGCAGCTCGCCGAGCTGCAGCGGAATGTGACGCTGGGGAACTGGGACGAAGTCAAAGCCTTTTTCAAAACACTTCCGCAGGAAGAGTACGCAGCACTCTATCTGCAGTTGATGAGTTCGCTGCAGAATCCGCCGCGCCCTTCAGGCACGCGTTATCCCCAGTTCGCCGAAAAGAATGTCATTAGCATTGACGACTTCTTTCAGTTGGCAGCACTCCTCCCTGAAGATGCGTCTGAAAAAATCGATGCGAAAAAACTGCCTCAGAGTTCGGTCAATTCCGCGCAGATGCAGCAGTTAATCCAGCAGAATCCGCAACTGGCCGCCCAGCTCAAGCAGAAGCAGAATCAGAAAAATACCCTGTTCGGTCAGCTGACGGGTATCTTCCGCATTTCATTGCAGGACGGATATGCTATCCAGGAATACCTCAAACGGTTCCGCGAACTGGCTCAGCAGTCGCAGAAAACGGAACCAGTGCTGACGAAACGCCAGATCGCGCAGCTGCTGGCCGATTCCGGGCAGGCCCAGTATCTGGCGGATTTCCTGCCCTCCCTGGATGACGCCATCAAAGACGATGATCGCGAAGCCTTGAATCTGCTTTCACGCTATTACCTGGCGCTGCCTTCACACGAGAAACGGAATGAGCACCTGGAAAACGCCTGGACCGCGTTGCAGGCGGTGCTCGCCGTGGGTGAGATCACTCCCGAAGAAAAAGAAGAGGCTTTGAAGCGGGCCGTCGAGCTTACGCCCCGCATTAAAGAGGAACTGGGGCAGGCCTGGCTCAGTGAAAGCTTCAGCAAGCGACCTGAACGGGGCAAAGAGATTCTGTCCTCGATCGGTTCTGCCGTCGCCACGGGCATGTCGACTCAGATCAGCAGCAGCTCGTTTCGTTTGAAGAGCCTGGAGCTGCAGAAAATCGCCGTCGATGCGCTGCTCAAAGCGGCTCCCGAACAGGCACAGGAGTGGCAGGAGACTTTGCAGATGATGGCCACCAACTGGCTCCGTGAGGCTCAGATTTCCCAAACTTACGATTATTCCACCAGCCGCAGTCGGATCATGCAGCGGGACTATTACGGGAACTATTACTATAGCAGCAGCATGTCGATGCAACCGCAAATGGCGCGACAGAACCGGATTCAGGCCATCTCAACCGGAAAAATCCTGGAGATGGTTCCCGATGAAAAATGGATGGCCCTGGTCGATCAGCCCCTGCATCTGGATTTCATGACTACGATCGCGAAGCTTTATCTGAAAGTGGAAGAGGAAGACGAAGCCTTCCCCTACATTGAGAAGCTGGCCCCCATCGATCCGCGGGAAGCCAAATCCCTGGCCGAACAGTTCCTGCGGGTCTGGACGAAGAATCACAATCCCAATTCTGAACAGCAGCGGACCAGCATTTACATGTTCGCCTGGGGCTTCAATCAGCGGGCGCAGGGCATTCCGCTGACCCGCTCCAAACAGGTTCGTAATCTGGAAGAGCTCGCCAACTGGATCAAGCGGATCAACGACCTCCCCATCGAACCGATCGATGAGAGTCTGATCACCCAGGCATTCACCCAGGTGCATAGTTCGGCGGAAGTCTATCAACTGGATGCGATCGAGAAAATTTACGGCACCGTGGATGGACTGAACCCCGAGACGCTGGCCTCCCTGATACAGACCATGCGGGCTAACCTGGGCAAAGTCTGGCGGATGCCGGCAACTCAGAAGGCGGCTAAAACCAATCGCAAACAGAAAGACATTGAACGCGAAGTCATCCAGGGCTACGCGACTGCCCAGGTAGTGCTGGAGAAAGCCGTTCAGAAGTATCCCAAATCCTGGGCGGTACAACTGGCCAAAGCGGCGCTCGACCACGATGCGAATGAATTCCAGCAGGAACTCAACCGGACCACTGAATTCTCGCAGCGTCGCCAGATTTCGCTGGATGGTTTTCAGAAGGCGGCAGAACTGTATGCGGCCCAGGTTGAAACACTGGAAGAAGAAAAACAGGAATCGACGGTCTATGAAACCTGGTTTTACGCCAGCCTGGGGGCACCCGACTTAGGGAAGATCACGAATACCACGGTTTCGGATCCGACGCAGTTCCCACTTATCAAACAGGCGATTGAAAGTCTGCCCGGCGAACTCGCGAAGCGGCACATGGATCAGTTTGCCAACTCGCTGTTCGTCCGCCTCAGCTCGCTGAATCCGGGCGTCAAATTCCGGTACCTGAAAGCGGGCTTTGAAATTGTCGGCGATCATGAGCAGGCCCGGGAAGCGAAGAAGGTCTACGACTACTACAAAGACCTCGTCACCGAGATCAAACTGGAAACCGAAATCGACGGCTCCGATGTGGTGGGGCACAGCGAACCGTTCGGCCTGTTTGTCAACCTGCGGCATACCAAAGAGATCGAGCGGGAATCGGGCGGATTCTCCAAGTACCTGCAGAACCAGAACCAGGGAGGCTACTATTACTTTAACTATGGGCGTCCACTGGAGAACTACCGCGATAAATTCGAGGACGGCGTCCGCACCGCGCTGGAAGAACATTTCGAAATTCGCTCGATCACCTTTCAGAGTGAAGACGTCAATTCCCGCGCCGCGGAAACATATGGCTGGCGGGTCACTCCCTATGCGTACATCCTGCTGAAGCCTAAAGGTCCCGAAGTCGATAAAATTCCAAGTCTCACGCTCGACATGGATTTCATGGATACTTCAGGCTACGCCATCATTCCCGTCGAATCGGCTCCGTTGCCCATTGATGCCTCGCCGGAGCAGGGGGATCTGAGGCCCTTCGAAAAAGTGACGATCACGCAAACCCTCGATGAGCGGGAAGCCAAAGAAGGAAAACTCAAACTCGAAGTGCGCGCCACCGGAATCGGGTTGATGCCCGACCTGGATCAGCTGGTGGACCTGGAGCCAAAGGAGTTCAACATCACCGGGATTGAGAACGAAGGTGTCTCTGTCTCCCAGTTTGATAAAACCGCGCCGGGAAATGCCATCGATTCCGAACGAATCTGGATGGTCTCCATGGAAGCCCGCCCGGATCTCACGAAGCATCCGGAAGCGTTCTCCTTCGGGCTACCGAAAAATGAAGCGCATGAAGTGACCTACCAGCGGTTCGATGATGCCGACCTCGTCTCCGTCGATCCGGAAATCATGCTGCAGCAGGAATACGGCACTCCGGAACGTTCCTGGCTGCTGCCCATCGTAGGCGGCGTCGCGCTGCTCCTGTTACTGGGAGTCGCCTTCAAACTGGTCACGCGAAAAACACAAACGGTGTCCACTGCCCGCTACCAGATGCCCGAGCAGATTACGCCGTTCACCGTGCTGGGGCTGCTCAAGGACATCGAACGCAAAAACGGTCTGAGCCCGGCAGGTAAACAGGAACTGGGCAGCTCCATCTCGCGACTGGAGCACTATTATTTTGAAGCACCCGAAGGAGAAGAGCCCGACCTCTCAGAGGTGGCCCGCCGCTGGGTCGGCCGGGCAGACTGAAACGGTTCTGTTAATCATAAAATCTGAGATGCTTACGGTTCGATCATCGCCTTGAGTTCAAGCTTCAGTTCTGCCAGGCGGGCCTGCATCTCCTGAATGTTTTGCTGGTGCTTCGTCAGGTCGGCGCGTCCTGCGCGGAGCGGGTCCAGCACGATCGCTTCATACTTCAGATACTGCTCACAGGCGTAGGGGACCGCGGCTGCGATTTCCGTGGGGATCGTCACCACGCCGTTACAGTCGCCGTGCAGTAAGTCGCCGGGGCGGATCGTCAAGCCGCCGACCTCTACGGGAATGCCGGTCTCTTCAAAGTGACAGTAACCGTGGCCGCTCATCACTCCATTGCTGAAACAGGGGAACTGCAGCGCCCGCACATTATCGATATCGCGGGCAGCCCCCGAGGTGATCAACCCGACCGCGCCGAAGGTTTTGTAGGTCAGACACATCCCGTCCCCGAACGTAGCCCCCGTGGGTGGATCGTCCAGGTCCTGGAAGACGACCACCGCCGGACCGGGCAGGTCAGCAAACGAACTGATCAGCCGGGACGAGACCCCGGGATCGATGTCTGCTCCCGCCGGTGCAGAGGAGCGGAACGTCGTAGTCACCGCGTAGCCCACCATGGGAGGCAGTTCCGGAAAACAGGCCGCGATCTCCCGGTTCATGTAACCGGCGGTCCGGGGACGCACCTCGAACAGTTCAATCGCATTACAGATGGTGGGTGTGTCAAAACGCTGTAATGCGGCCAAATCAGGCAGGACATGCATGCGAGAATTCCAAAAAAGGTTTGACATCGAATTGAGATCAGATACTATTAAATGAGATATAATGACGGAATGGAACTGAATTGTCTTCAAAAAGTGGGAATAAATAGCATATATGTCTACAGGAACCAGTCCTCAGTTGACCCAGTCCGATGAGCTCGCCGAGCGGATTCGGGCCCGCATTCAGGCGGATCGGCTCATGGACGGGGCCTTTTTCATGACCGAAGCGGACCTCGCTGAAGAGTATGGCGTCTCGCGGACCGTTGCCCGGGAAGCGGTCAGCCGGCTGGTCGCGATTGGCCTGCTCGAAGCCCGTAAACGTCTGGGGTTAATTGTCCGCCGTCCCGATCCCCTTCGCCTTCTGCAGTTGGGACTCCCCTCGTTATTCGATTCCGATCAGGACATCGCCGAACTCGCGATGCTGCGTTACGTGGTCGAGATGGGGGCCGTCGATCTGGCGATCCGCAACGGCAGCGATGAACAGTGTCAGCAGCTCTGTGATCTCGCAGGCGAGATGGCAGGCGCCATCCGCAGCGAGCGCCCCGAACAGATTTCCGAACTCGATATTGCGTTTCACACGCTGCTGCTCCAGATGACATCATCCCATCTGATTGCCGGCATGCAGCGGGTGCTGGTCAACTTTTTTGATTCCGCCTATCAGGATTATCAGTCCGACGTCGCCACGGGAGAACGGATGATCTGGGAACATCAGGAGCTCGCGGCTGCGATCCGGGATCGCGATTCCAACCGGGCTCGCACGATGATGCAGATGCAATCCCGTTTCTGGCTGGAAAACAAACCTAATAACTGAAGTGCAGACCCGCCAGTGCTCAATACAGGGAATAATCCAATGCAAATGATCTCACACCGATACAGATTGAAATCAATACAGAATCGAAATCAGAAATTTCAGTCTCGTTGCCGGGCAGGGGAACTGATTCTCGGACTGGCGTTGCTGCTGCTGATCTCCAGTACCGCGGTGGCCCGTGATATCCACGTCGATCCGGATCAGGGTAATGATGCCTCCACAGAGGGGCCACTCAAAACCATCCGGCAGGCGATTCGCATTGCTGAGCCCGGTGACACGATTCACCTCCAGCCCAAAGTCTATTACGAATACGCGGGCTTCTACGGCAAACGGGGAGAGCCGGGCAAGCCGATTATCCTGGACGGGCATGGCGCGACGCTGGAAGGTTCCGATCCCCTGGACATCACACAATGGAAGGAAGTCAAACCGGACCTCTATCGCTGTGAAAAACTCCTGCCCGCGGTCAATGCCGCCATCCTGCAGCGTTGGTTTTTCGTCTGGAATGGTAAGATGGTCCACATGGGACGCACCTCCAAAGGCCCCAGCCACGAACTCAAACAACCGGAGGACCTGCAACCCGGCGAATGGACGTTCGTCAAAGAGGGAACCACGAATGTGGAGCCGCTCCGGGGCAAAGGGTCATTCTATCTGAAAGTCTCCTCAGGTGCTCAGCTCAGCGAACAGAATATTCGTGTTCCCGTCCGTTCCGCGGGCGTGCAGTTTGGCGGCTCGAAAGAGAATTACAACGCACATCTGGTGATCCGCAATCTGACCTGCACGCATCCCTACAACGACGGATTCAATATCCACGGGCATTGCGAAGACGTGCTGTTCGAGAATATCCGGGCCATCGAGTGCGGCGATGACGGGATCAGTGCTCACGAAACTGCCGAGTACAAAGTCGACGGCTTTGTATCGATCGGAAATTCGACCGGCATCTGTGATACCGGCGCCAGCCGGACCAGCTATAACCGGGTCTTTATCCGCGACTGCCTCGGCTTCGATCTCTATTTTCTGGATACAGGGCGTTATGAACTGACCAACGCGGTCGTGCTTTCTTCGGCAGTCCGCACGCTGATGCTGACCGGCCGCACGGAAGCCAAAACGCCCTGCACATTGAAGATGAACAATGTCTTCATCCGGCGGGTGCGGGGAAAGAATGAAGTCCGTATCTCCCGCAATTCCATTCTGGATGCCAGTCATGTCACGCTGATGGGCCTCAACTTCCAGGCGACCGGCGGCGAAGTGAAACTTTTTGACTCGCTCATCGTGGGTGCGATCGCGGAACAGCTTGAGGAAGCAGAGTATGAATATCTGAATGTCCCCCGCGCTGCTGAGCCGTTAACCACGGAGATGTCGATCTGGAAAGACGTCAAATGGGCCGGCGACCGTAACCGTTACCAGTTGCAGAGCCTGCGACTCGATCAAACTTATTTCAAACCGGAAGAGTTCGGGAAGTTTCAGCAGCAGACCGGCCAGGAACAGGAGTCGGAATGGTTGACCGATCTCTCCAAAGTGACCGGCTGCGGTGCCGATCTGGCAAAATTAAAACAGTCCACGATCCCCAAATCAGAACTGGAGTCCCCGCGCATCCAGTCGCTGCTCCCCTGATGAACCTGCCTGAACACGAAAGAACCAACATGCACGCCCCTCGAGTTTTTCGTCTACAGAATCATGTACCCGCCGTTCTGTTAACCCTGCTGATGGGCGTTTGCCTGCCCTCCACTCTGTCGGCTCAATCGCCGGGCAAAGTCTCTGTCGCACGGGGGCCAGCCGTCGAAGAAGCGGTTTTCTTCTCCTTCGACGATCGCGCGATTCCCTGGCGCAACAATCTGGCGCTGACGCCCCAGACGGCGCAGAAACATCCCGCCAATCCGGTGCTGCGTCGTGGACCCGAAGGCGCCCCCGATCACGGGCATGCGATTCTGTACGGCAGCGTGCTCTATATCGACGGCAAGTTTCGCATGTGGTACCTGGGGATGTTCGAGACCGCCATCAAAAGCGGGCAGGCACCGGGCTGGTGGCGTCCCATGTGTTATGCCGAAAGTGACGACGGCATCCACTGGACCAAACCGCAACTGAATCTGGTCGAGTTCAACGGCAACAAACAGAACAATATTTGTTTAATCAAGTCGCAGGTTCCCTCGCTGGCGAAGGTCAACGATTTCCTGACGGTCCTGTATGACCCCCGCGATCCCGATCCAGAGCGAAGATATAAGTGTGCCTATATCGCGCATCCCCCCTTTGCCGATGTGAAGGGGGGACGCAGTAAGATTGGTCCCGACGAACGTCGCTGGGGGGCTTTCATCTGCGCGACCAGCGCGGACGGCCTGACCTGGAACGTGGTCGGCGATCGCCCGATGAATGCGGGCGGCGAACGTTTTGAAGTCTCCAGCCTCTATCGCTACGGCAACTTCTATTACGCCAGCGGCCAGTTGATTACCCCCTGGACCTGGCGGATGGATGGTTCGAAGATCGGTCGTGTGATGCTCACCTATCGCTCGCCCGACTTTGACCACTGGTCCCGCGCCAAGGCACTCTCGTTTGCCCGGCCGGGGCAGTTGACGGCGACGCCGATTCCCGGCCAGCAGACACACATGGGAGCCGGCATCTGGAATCGCGGCAATGTGCTGGTCGGCCTCTACGGGATGTGGCAGGATGCGCCCGAGAAACCCAAAGACGGTCGCTACTGGAATACCGGCGTCAGCGTCGACCTGGGACTGATCGTCAGCGATGACGGCATCCACTTCCGCGAACCGGTGCCCGATCACCCGGTGATTGCCCGGGGCAAACCTGGGGAATGGGACGACATCGCCCTGCTGCAGGGACACGCCTTTGTCAATAAGGGAGACCAGACGATGATCTGGTATTCCCACTGGGATACCGGCGGCAAACTGAAGAACATGGAGATCGGTCTGGCCACACTGCGACGGGACGGCTTTGGTTATCTCTCCCGCCAGATCGAAAACAATGCCGCGCATTTCGTGACCACGGACTTCGAAACGGAAGGGGCATTAAAACTCTCTGTGAACGTGGAAGGTGTCAGCAAAGAGACACCGTTGACGGTTGAACTGCTCGATGAATTCGACCGCCCGCTGCCCGGATATTCGGGTGACCAGGCGGCCCGCATCACTCAGCCCGGCACGCGCACCCCAGTCGTCTGGCCTGCCCGCAAGACAGGCTCACTACCTGAGGGAAAAAAACTGGCGCTCCGCGTGACGTTTCCGGATACCGACGCCGTCAAGGTGTATGCCCTGTATGTTGGTCAGTGATCTGAGGAATATGTGCTGGAAATATCTCTTATTAGACTGTTCATCCGGTACATAGAATTGCGAAACCAAATTGCGAGCCCCTGTCCCTCTGTGATATAATAGTGCTTTGATTCATAGACGGATTTTCCCACCTGCAGCAGGCTCGCCCGATGATTTCACGATTTGTTATTCCCGCACTGATTGTTTTACAGATCAATCTTGCGTCCGCCCTCCAGGCGAAGCCTGTTGACTTCGCGCATGATGTGGTCCCGATTTTGAAGCAGCACTGTGTTGCCTGTCACGGGGGCCGCGAGGCGAAGGGCTCGTTTTCGCTGAATACACGCCAGCTCTGGCTGGAATCCGGCTTTGTGGATCTGAAGGATGCCGGGGCCTCGTATCTGCTCGAACTGGTCACCTCCAACGATCCGGAAATGCAGATGCCCCCCAAGGGAAAACCGCGGCTCTCAAAGAAAGAGGTTGCCACGCTCAAACAGTGGGTCGCGGAAGACCTCCCCTGGGAAGCCGGCTTTACCTTTGGGAAACAGGCCTACGAACCTCCGCTCAAACCCCGCCGACCCGAACTGCCCCCCGCGGTTGACAACCGCACGCATCCCATTGATCGGTTGATCGATCACTACCTGGCCGAACATCAGCTGCCGCGACCCGGTCCCATCGATGATGCGACCTTCCTCAGACGCATTCATCTCGACCTGGTCGGCCTGCTGCCAACGCCGGAAGAATTGAACGCCTTCCTGGACGATCCGTCTCCCGACAAACGCACGCGCAAAATCCGGGAGTTGCTCAACGATGATACCGCCTACGCCGATCACTGGCTCTCCTTCTTCAACGATCTGCTCCGCAATGATTACAGCGGCACCGGCTTCATCACCGGGGGGAGGAAACAGGTTTCCGGCTGGCTGTATGAATCACTACTCTACAACAAACCCTTCGATCAACTGACGCGGGAACTGATCGCGCCGCCGACCGATGCCAGCCGCGGTTTTATTGACGGCATCAAGTGGCGGGGGAACGTCTCTGCCGGTCAGACGGTTGAAATTCAGTTTGCCCAGAGCCTGGGCCAGGCCTTTCTGGGCATCAATCTCAAGTGTGCTTCCTGCCACGACAGTTTCATCGATCGCTGGACCCTCGAAGAGTCGTACGGACTGGCGGCCATTTATTCCGAGCGGGAACTGGAAATCCACCGTTGTGATAAACCGATCGGCAAAAAAGCCAAAGCCAGCTGGCTCTTCCCGGAGATCGGCACTATCGATGCGGCCGCTTCCCGCGAAGCGCGTCTGCAGCAGCTGGCACAGCTGATGACGGATCCACAGAATGGACGTTTCACACGTACGATCGTCAATCGACTCTGGCATCGTATGCTGGGGCGGGGCATCGTCTACCCGCTGGATGCGATGCAGACGAAACCGTGGAATGAAGACCTGCTGGATTATCTCGCCGTTTATCTCAGTGACCAGAAATACGATTTGAAGAAGGTCCTGGAACTGATCGCCACTTCCGAGGCGTACCAGTCGCAGGTCGAAATCGTCGAGGGCATCGAAGACTCCGACTATCTTTACCGGGGGCCCCGTTCCCGTCGCCTGACTGCCGAACAGTTCCTGGACGGCGTCTGGCAGATCACCGGCTCCGCTCCCGCCAAGTTCGACGCTCCCATCTTCCGCACGCGCATCGAGCCGGGAACCGCATCGGAATTCGATCTCAAAGGCAAATGGATCTGGGGTGATTCCGCGAAAAAAGTGCCTCCCGCCAATGAGACGATCGTCGTCAGGAAAATCATCGATCTGCCCGCTGCGGTCAAGCGGGGCGGGGCGGTACTGACCTGCGATAATTCACACATCCTGTTCATTAACCGCCGGGAAGTCGACCGGGGAGACAACTGGGCACAGGTCCGTACGCTGCCGCTGCATACGTTGTTGAAACGCGGTAAGAACGAGATTACCGCCATCGTGCATAACGGGGGCGGCACTCCGAATCCGGCAGGCTTCTTCTTCGATGCCCGGCTGGAGCTGGAGAATGGTGAGCAGCTGGCGATCTCCTCTGATGAAACGTGGGAGTGGAACCCCAAGGCGCCCGCCACGAAAGAGGGACGCCTGGGGGGGATCTCCGGGAAATGGAATCCGGTCACCATCGTTAAGCCGGTCGGCAGCTGGACCAACGCTGTTGACGCACAGGCCAGAAGCCTGCTCGCGGTCGCCGCGGAAGGAAAACAGCCGATGGTCCGGGCCTCACTGCTCAAAAATACCGCGTTGATGAAATCCCTGGGCCGCCCCATGCGGGAGCAGATCGTCTCGATGCGTCCCAGCCAGCTGACGACGCTGGAAGCCATCGATCTCTCCAACGAAGCGTCCCTGGCGCAGGCTTTTTCAGACGGGGCGAAACGCCTCATCGAAAAATCAGATGGCGATCCAAAACGCCTGACAAAATACCTGTATGAGTTCGCTCTGTCTCGCGAACCAACGGCCGCCGAATCGGAAATCATCACTCAGATTTTGGGAGAAAAACCGCAGCCCGCCCAGGTGGAAGACCTGTTATGGTCGGTCTGCATGCTCCCCGAGTTTTTCCTGATTCGCTGAATTGTGGTATAATAGAGAATGGATGTAATCCGAGAATCAATGTGCCTCTCACTGTGAGAATGACCAATGACATTTGAAATTGATCCCACCGCTCCCGAACAGATCGTCCGACGCGATTTTCTCAAGCGATTGAGCGCCGCTGGTGCTGCGTCACTGATGTCGGGGGCCCCGCGTCTGCTCTCTGCCAACGAAAACGGACCGGTCAAGCATCCCGAAGCCACCGCTGACAGTTGTATTCTGCTCTGGATGGGGGGCGGGATGGCGGCACCGGATACGTTCGATCCCAAACGCTATCTGCCGTTCAAGAAGGGGCTCAAAGTTGCTGACATGCTGAGTACCTTCCCGGCGATTCCGACTGCTGTCGACGGACTGCAGATCTGTGATGGACTGGAAGGTATCGCTTCGGTGATGGACCGGGCGACTTTGATTCGTTCCGCCGTCCAACCCGATCTGGGCAGCATCCTGCATTCACGCCATCAGTATCACTGGCACACCGGATACGTTCCGCCCCAGACCGTGGCGGCTCCACATCTGGGGGCCTGGATGGCCCGCGTGATCGGTCCCCGCAATCCCGTGATGCCGGCCTTCATCAACATTGGACAGCGGCTCGAAGGCGTCGGCGAGAGCGAAGAGCTCAAAGCCTTCACGACGGCTGGCTTTTTCGGCAGCGAATACGGTCCGCTTAACCTGCCTTATCCTGAGGAAGCCGCCAAATCGGTGCGGCCGCCGCAGGGGATGACGGGGCAACGCTTCGTGAACCGTAACAAGCTCTATCGACAGCTGATCGACCAGAGTCCGGAACGTGAACTGATGAGCGATTATCATCAGGAATCGATGCTGCGCTCGATGGACAACGCGTATCGGCTCCTCAGTTCCAAAGAGCGTGATGCGTTTGACATCACGCTGGAAAAGGAAGAAGTCCGTCAGAAATACGGCGACAGTCGTTTCGGACGCGGTTGTCTGCTGGCCCGCCGCCTGGTGGAATCGGGCGCCCGGTTTGTCGAAGTCACTACCGAGTATGTTCCCTTTCTGCACTGGGACACACATGCCGACGGGCATACCACGATGGATCGTATGCACAAGGAGATCGACCCGCCGATCACGCAGTTGATTCTTGATCTCGAAGCGCGGGGAATGCTCGAGCGGACGCTGGTCATCATTGCCTCGGAATTCAGCCGGGATGCGTTGATCGAAGGGCAGCCCGGCTCCAATGCCCGGGATCAGGCCCGCGAAAAAGTCGACGAAATTGCTGAAATGAAGCACTTCGGCCTGCATCGTCATTTCACGGGGGGCACCAGTGTCGTCATGTTCGGCGGCGGAATGAAACGCGGCTTCGTCTACGGGAAAACGGCCGATGAGCGTCCTCTGATGGCGATTGAAAATCCCGTCTCCATCGAAAACCTGCATGCCACCATCATGACTGCGATGGGGGTCAGCCCCAAAACCGGTTTCGACATCGAAGGTCGCCCCTTCTACGTCACCAAGGACGCCAAAGGTCAGGCGGTCAAAGAACTTTTCGCCTGATGATTACCGGGAAACCAGATTCAGCAGGTCACCGATCGATTTGTGTTTTTCGATAGGGTGCCTCAAGGCCTGGTCCGTTAGCACCGCATAATGGTTCTGACGTCCGATTTTTTCGCGCTGCAGAAACCCTTGCTCTTCCAGGTCCTGAATAATTCGCTGCACCGCCCGCTCGGTGATTCCCACCTCCAGAGCCACTTCTCTCAAAACAATGGTGGGATTCCGATGCAGGACGATCAAAACATGGGCATGATTCGTCAGGAATGTCCAGCGGTGTCCCGTTTCTGTCGTGGATTTGCTGTCGGGGGCAGAGTCAGCCTTGGAAACCGGGGCCACTTTCCCTTTCCGGTCTCCCTGCGCGGCTTTGCGTGACTGACCTTTGTTCGATGATTTACCCATTCAGCGACTCCACTTCTCTGCTCTCAGACGTTTTTTTCAGAATTTGTCTAGAGGCTGTTTTTACGTCTGCTTTGTTACTCCGGAAAAAGACCGTATCCCGTGAGAGACATTGATGATACGAAATATTATTCATGAATACCAGATCGGCTGAACAGTAAACATCTTTTGATGAAATTATTTTTTCTGGTCAGAATTCCTCAAAAACTCCACTTATAATGGCGAATAAATATTGACGAAATAAAATTCGTGAATAATAATGCGTTTATTTGAAAGGGGAAGTCATGGATCTGATGCTGTGGCCACTGTTGATTTCTACGGGATTGCTGATTTGTACGGGATTGCTACCTTCCCACTGGTGCCGTCGGTTCCAGTCTCAACTGCGGGACTTTGTTACCGGGGTAGCCGGGATTCAGGCCTTGCTGGCAGTCCTGGTCACTTTGAACAGGATGTCTATCACCTGGTTCGGCTCCGTTACTCCCGCAGGACCGGATGTTCTGGAAATGGCAGGATTCGAGATCCTGCTGCTGGATGGGACCGCCTGCCTGATGTTTGCTCTGGTCTCCTTTATCGGGTGGGTCATCTGTCGCTACTCCATCCGCTTTCTGGATGGCGAGCCTGGGCTGGGGAACTACTATCGCTGGACCGGGCTGGTGATTGGCGCGGTTTCCCTGATGGCACTCGCTGGAAATCTCTTCCTGTTTATCGCGGCCTGGGCACTCTCCAGCCTGGGGCTACACCACCTGCTGCTGTTCTACCGGGATCGACCGGCTGCCCGGCGGGCCGCCTGGAGTAAATTTACGGTCAGCCGAATCGGTGACGTCTGCCTGCTGATTGCCGCCGGGTTGATCTATCAACAGTACCAGACACTGAACTTCACCGCGCTGTTTCGGCTGCTGGAGGGAGTCGAAACAGCCCAGGCTACTGGTTTGATCTGGGCGGTCTGGCTACTGGTTCTCGGGGCAGTAGTGAAAACGGCGCAGTTTCCCTTCCACACCTGGCTGCCTCAGACACTGGAGACCCCGACTCCGGTGTCTGCCCTGATGCATGCCGGCATCGTCAATGCCGGCGGATATCTCCTGATACGGACCAGTCCTGTGGTGCAGCTGGTTCCCTCGGCAATGATCTCGCTGGTACTGATCGGCATGCTGACAGTCTGTGTTGCTGCCATCACAATGCTGACACAGAACAGCATTAAAAAGAGGCTCGCCTATTCCACGATCGCCCAGATGGGGTTCATGATTTTGCAGTGCGGGCTGGGCGCCTTTTCGGCAGCGATGCTGCATCTGCTGGCACATTCTTTCTATAAAGCACATGCTTTCCTCAGCAGTGGCAGTGTCCTCGAACAGAAACTCGCTCTGGGAAGAGGGGCTGAACCGGCTCAAGTAGTATCCGTCTCCCCGGTCAGGCTGCTGTTGACGGGAGCGGGCGTGGTCCTCGGTTACCTGGGGCTGACGACCCTGTTTGGGATCAGTCCTGTCACCAAGCCGGGGGGAATTCTGCTCGGGCTGATCGTGTGTCTGGCACTGACGGGCTGGTTGAAGCTCGCCTGGCAATCCGGAGAGCGCCTGCTGCTGATTCGTACTGCCTGTCTCTGCGGGCTGCTCTGCCTGCTGTATTGCATTGCTTTCATCTCGGTCGATCGCCTGATGGGGCCAGCACAAACGGTCTACCTTGCGGGGGCTCACCTGTATCTGGTAGGCGGGTCTGCAGTTCTGATCGTCATCGGGTTTTCCTGTCTGGCGCTGCTCAATGACAGGTTGACGCAGTCCCGGAGGCCAGCGTGGATGAATTCACTCTACGTGCATGCCCTCAATGGGTTTTACATCGAGCCCTGGTTGAGGCAGCGACTGGGGCACCTCGTGAAACAGTGAATCTGCTGAGTAACGGAATCTAATCAATCCAGACTGTTTTTCTAGAGAAAGTTTTTTCCATGTCACAAGTTCAATCCTCAGTCTTTGCAGAAACAACAGCAGACGTCTGGCAGCAGATGCCCGCTGCGGCACTGCCTGAGCGGGAGCAACTGCAGGAAGCCCTCGAGAGCGTACATCAGTGCATTGCCCCCGTCTGGCCTCTGAAAGACTATGTCGCTGTCAATCCTTACCACGGAATCACAGACCGATCTTTCCTGAACGTCCGGAAATACCTGCAGATTTTTTCCGACTGTGAAACCCTGATGCCATTGCAGCACTACGCTGCCGAATTCAAGGCCGGAAAGTTTCAGCTTGCGGATATCGAGACTGCACTCGCAGAGTTGGAGTCGGAAAATCTACCAGCCACGTCCTGCCCCACAGCAGCGCAGATTGTTGAGGCTCTGAAACAACAAGACCCAGAGATGGTCGAACAGGATGCTGACAGCCAGGTTGCCCGCGAGAGACAAATGCAGGCGTTCTCTGAAATTCTGGATACACACACCGGGAGTCGCTGGACTGAAGTCATCAGCGATGAACTCTCGAAATTCTGTGTCATGCACTACGATCAGGGAGAGGCTGCCTGGAACAGTCCCTGGAAGCATCTGTCGCTGTACCAGGCCTGGCATTCTGCAGCACGGCACGATCGCAGTATGGCCATTCTGGGAATCAGCGGTTTCCGGGAGTTGGTAGCGCAGCTGCCGCCCGCTCCGGAGACAGCTTTGATCTATCTGCTGGAGAAACTGCAGGTTCCCCGGCAACTCTGGGAAACCTATCTGCTCTGCCAGGCATATCAGGTACCCGGGTGGAGCGCCTGGGCCAAATATCAGTCAGAACAGTGGTCCTCAGAGGATTCAGCAGACTGCGATCTCACCGGGCTGCTGGCAATCCGGCTGGCTTACGAAGCAGCGATTTCTGAAGCGAAAGCATTTCTGGTCGACTGGCATAGCCTGGTTGACTCCACGCCCGTTCGATTCAAAATTTCCACCGATGCCGGAGAGCAGGTCCTCCAGCGGTACATCCTCCTGCGAACTTGTGAGATTGCCTTCCGCAACAGAATGCTCAGTCAGATGCAGGAGTCTGCTGCTGAAAACTCCCGGTTGGTCGATCGAAAAATGGCCCAGCTGGCGTTTTGCATCGATGTGCGTTCCGAGCGGATTCGACGGCAACTGGAGCAGACGTCTCCGGAGATCGAAACACTCGGGTTTGCCGGCTTTTTCGGGATTCCCATGGAATATATCCGCTGGGGAGATGTAACGGGGGACAATCAGCTCCCGGTGTTGCTCCAGCCCCAGTTCCAGCTGTTTGAAGAAATGACCACGGGAGATCTGGCTGATGACCAGAGATTACTGAACAGGCAGAGCATCCGCAGGTCGGTGGGCCGACTCTGGAAACGGTTCCAGCAGTCGGCGGTGGGCAGTTTTCCGTTCGTGGAAACCATGGGGCTGTTCTACGGATTACTGCTTGGGAAACGGACCTTAAGAATCGGTGTGCAGCAGTCTGAAGAGGGAGAAACCACGCAGAAAAATCTTGCTCCCAGACCCAGCCTGCGGGGCTTAAGCGAACAGGGGGTGACCCCCGATAAGCTCACGGAAATGGCTGAAGCAATCTTAAGGAATATGAGTCTCACTACACAGTTTTCCCGGTTGGTCGTCTTTTGTGGTCACGAAAGTCAGACAGTCAATAATCCTCTTAAGGCCGGACTGGACTGTGGAGCCTGTGGCGGTCATTCCGGTGCCCCCAATGCACGGGTAGCAGCAGAGATCTTGAATCTTCCAGCGGTCAGACAGGGCCTGGAGCGAAAAGGAATTGAAATTCCCAATGATACGATCTTTCTGGCAGGCGTGCATAATACCACAACCGATCGGATCGAACTGTTTGAAACAGACCAGGTCCCTGAATCACATCAGGCTGAGTTGACATCACTGCAGACTCTGATTTCTCAGGCAACACAACAGACCCGCGTGGAACGGTTGTCGACACTCAAGAGTCCCTCAACTAAGGATCTCTTGCGACGGGCGTATGACTGGTCGGAGGTCCGCCCGGAATGGGGGTTAGCGGGGAATGCAGCTCTGGTGGTCGGTCCGCGAAATCTAACCAGACAAATGGATCTGGACGGTCGTACGTTTCTGCACAACTACGATCAGGAGCAGGATCCTCACGGAACCGTGTTAGAGAACATCATGACGGCTCCCATGGTCGTAGCCCATTGGATCAATATGCAGTATTACGCATCCACGGTCGATCAGCGACACTTCGGCAGTGGTAATAAAACTCTGCACAACGTGGCAGGAGGGTTTGGAATTCTCTCCGGGAATGGAGGCGATCTGAAGACCGGGCTTCCCTGGCAGTCGCTGCATACCGGAGAGATGTTCCAGCACCAGCCGCTGCGTCTGCAGGTCGTGATTGCTGCCTCGAGACAGGCCATAGAGAACGTGATTTCAAAACATACCCTGGTTTCTAATCTGCTGAATGGAGGCTGGGTTTATCTCATCGCCTGCGAAGAGGGGAGTTTTTATCAGTATCAGACTGGAAATCAGTGGAAGCAAATTGATTCAGCAGTCTGAAGAATGAACACAGTCGCGCAGAGTGGGCTCTGCCGACAGATCTGACTTATACCTCAGGGTAAGAACAAATCCTGTTACTTGAGAAAGGAGAACAGACAATGACTTTGACGATGACAGAGAAGATGCACTGCGCTGAATATCAGGAAAGCGAGTTGTGCGAGCAGAGGTTGTATGACGGCCTGTCCCGCTTTCATTCGATGCTGCAGACCATTGAAGTCACAATCAAAACCACGCAGACAACCCGGGCTCGGGTCCGATATCTGACACGCCTCAGCGGTGAAATCTGAACGGTCCCGGGGGGGAATTGATCAAGCCTGCCGCGTTCGCATCATTCATGCGCAGGGATCGATCATCGTCAATCAGAAGAATCAGGACCTCGCGGTCTGTATTTCCCTGATTACCGATACAGCCGCTCTCACGCTGGAACGCGCACTGGCACGTTCCAGGAATTTCAGGCGTGAACGATTTAACTTCGCTATTGATAACGAGATGGAAGGTATTTGAATTAAAACATTCCTTTAAAAATGAGAAAATGTCCCTATGATTATCTGGGGAAACGTTCTATCTTGCGATTCCTGTAAGTATCAGGAAATCAACGGGTAACAAAACCCTCCGGGGTTAGCTGCCTGATTGATTTCCACCATAGAAAATATCAGGAGTCTGATTTTTTCTAACCCGCCTGGTAATCTGATTACTGTTACAGAGACATTTATGAATCTGGACCGCTCCGATATAAAAGCGGCCGCCTGGTTGTTTGAGCAACTTTCAATCGAGGCTGGCCACGCTGCTGACCGATCGCGCATACAGCGCACGTTGATCGAATCTGCAGCAGCAACAACTTCACAACACGAAGATCACTGGTGGAGCTGGCTGATTGAAGCCAGCCGCAGCCTGGGTTTGAAATTCAAACTCATGGATTGCACCTTTCGTGAAGTCCGCAACATTACCAGGGAAGGGGGGCGTGTCATCACCCGCGTGGGAGATCCCCCCCACTGGGTCGCGCTGTTAAGCAGCAAGCGGCAACGCTTTCAGTTGCTGCAACCCGAACAGAACGAGAGCCGTCTCTGGGTCAGCTCCCGCCGATTGAGACGCTTGCTGGAGTTGAACGAACGCGACCAGGTGGTGCGTTGCCTGGTGATCAAGCCGGACCTGTCTGCCTCCAGCGATGGTGCACATGAGACGCATCATTTGCCTCCGCTGGACCGGGTACTGACTTTGATGAAACCCGAAGCAGCCGACATCTGGACGGTCACCGTGTTTGCCCTGATCACGGGGCTGCTCGCCCTGGCGACTCCGCTGGCAGTCGAATCGCTGGTGAATACTGTCGCCTTCGGTCGTCTGCTTCAGCCGGTCGTGATTCTCGCACTGATGCTGCTCGCCTTCCTTTCGTTTTCTGCGGCATTGCTCGGACTGCAGACGTACGTGGTGGAAATCATACAACGCCGGATCTTTGCCCGTGTGGCTGCGGATCTCTCTTATCGACTGCCGCGCGTAGTCCCCGGCGCACTTGCCGGACAGTCGGGCCGGGAACTGGTCAATCGCTTCTTTGATGTGATCACCGTCCAGAAGGCTTCATCGGCGCTGATGCTGGATGGGATCTCCCTGGTCCTGAATACGCTGATCGGGATGACCGTGCTGGCCTTTTATCACCCCTGGCTGTTGGGCTTCGATATCGTGCTGCTGGCGCTGATCCTGTTTGTGATTTTTGTCCTCGGGCGCGGGGCGGTGAATACCAGCATTAAAGAATCGAAAGCCAAGTACACGGTTGCCTCCTGGCTGGAAGATCTCATTGGCTGTCCGACCGCGTTTCGTTACCGGGGGGCAGCGGAGTTCGCCCTCGATCAGGCCGACCATTATACCTACGAGTATCTGAATGCACGGAAAAAACACTTCAGGATCGTGATGCGGCAGATCGTGTTTGCACTCGGACTGCAGGCAGCCGCCAGCACCACGCTGCTGGGACTGGGGGGCTGGCTGGTGATTGCCGGGCAGCTGACCCTCGGGGAACTGGTGGCGGCAGAGCTGATCGTCACCGTGATTGTCGGCTCCTTCGCCAAGATGGGAAAACACCTGCAGAGTTATTACGATCTCCTCGCTTCCGTGGACAAGCTGGGCGTGCTGTTCGACCTGCCCATGGAACGACAGGATGGCCTGCTGCAGATCTCTCAGCACGAACCGGCTGAGGTCAGTGTGAATGGCGTGGGCTTTACGAACTTTCACGGCGGAACCAGCGATCACCAGATCGATCTGCATGTCGAAAGTGGCGGGCGGCTGATGCTGACCGGACCCAGCGGCAGCGGAAAGAGTCGCCTGCTGGATCTGCTCTTCGGACTGTCTCCCCCCGCCAAAGGGCACGTTTCCATTAACGAGATCGATCCTCGCGACATGCGCCCCGATGCCCTGCGGAAGCATGTGGCCCTGGTGCGGAATATTGAAATCTTCACCGGCACATTGGAAGAAAATATTCATCTGGAGCGCCCCTATGTTTCCACCAGCGACGTCCGCGAAGCCCTGGAGTGGGTGGGCCTGTATGAGCAGGTTCTGCAGTTGCCCCAGGGACTGCAGACTCGGTTGGTGGATCATGGCTATCCCCTGACTGAAAATCAGACCCGGAAACTGATGCTGGCCCGGGCAATTGTGGGACGGCCGCGACTGCTGCTGATAGACGGTCTGCTCGATGCGCTCCCGGATGAAGAAGCAGAGTCGCTGACCCGCATGCTCAGCGAGCCGGCACGGCTCTGGACTCTGATCATGGTCACGGGCAGACGGAACCTGGTGGAACTGGGAACCAGCGTGCATGCTTTCCCGGATGCGGAAGCGATTCTTTCAGGAGGACCCGCCGATGTCAGTTAAACCCTCTCTGGATGTACCCGCCTCTCAGGCAGAAGAGCAGCGGTTATCGATGTTGACGCCCGTCGCCTACAGCGAATCGAGTATGCCCTCCCTGCGACTCGTGCGTTCCTCCCGCCTGGCGCGGCGGATCGCGAAAGTTCTGTTCCTGATGTTGATCGCGACCATCCTATTAATGATGTTCGCCCCCTGGCAGCAGTCGGTCACCGGGACCGGGAATGTGCTCGCTTACTCTCCCGATCAGCGGCAGCAGGTGATCCAGGCAACCATCAAGGGAAAAATCGCCCGCTGGGGAGACGAGATTTACGAAAATGCGCAGGTCAAAAAAGGGCAGGTGATTGCCGAAATTCGTGACCTGGACGAATCCTATGCGGCTCGGCTGGACATGCAGCTTTTGAACTCCCGCCAGGCGGTTACCGCTGCAGGACAGCATTTGGAAGCCAGTCAGCGGGCACTGGAGGCTTCTAAAACGATCGTTGAATCCTATCGGGACCAGGTCCAGGCCTACGAAACCGTCAAACAGGAAACGATCGCGGCCCAGGATTCCTACATCGAGGTGGCAGCGAAAAAGGTCAAAGCCGAACAACAGAAACTGCTGGAGTTAGAGGCAGCGATTCCTCAGCTGCAGGCCGAATTCGATCGGATGAAAACCCTGTATGCCGAGAATAATATCGCGCTCCAGAAGCTGCAGGAAGTTCAGCGCAAACTGAAAGAGGCAATGAGTAAGGCCAAGGGGGCCGAGTTCTATTACGCCGCCGCCAAAGACGAACTCGCGGGCAAACAGAGCGAGCGTAACGCCAAGATCCAGAAGGCACAGGCCGAGATCGACAAAGCCAAAGCCCTGCTCAGAAAAGCGAATGGCGATGTCTCCAAGGCGGAGAGCGATATTGCCAAGTCCCGACAGGAGCTGAATAAAGCGGAAAAAGATGTGCTCGACATGCAGGTCAAAGTCTCCCGTCAGCAGAACCAGATCATCAAGGCACCTTTTGACGGCTACATCGTGCATATTACTCCGAACCTGGGAACCGCCATTTTGAAGCAGGGGGATCCCATCTGCACGATCGTCCCGTTTACCAAAGATCGTTCCGTGCAGATCTGGCTTGATGGCAACGATGCCCCCCTCGTCGAGCCCGGCAGACACGTGCGTTTGCAGTTCGAAGGCTGGCCTGCCATCCAGTTTGCCGGCTGGCCTTCTGTCGCGGTCGGCACCTTTGGCGGGGAGGTCGTTTCGGTGGATGCCATTGATGACGGTCGCGGAAAATTCCGCATCCTGGTCAGACCCGATCCCGATGACCAGCCCTGGCCCCAGGACCGCTTCCTACGGCAGGGGGTGCGTGCAAATGCCTGGGTGCTCTTGAATCAGGTGCCCCTCTGGTACGAGGTCTGGCGGAAACTCAACGGTTTTCCCCCTTCGATTTCGCTGGAAGAACCAGGGCAGAAAAGCTCCAAAAGCAAGCCGCCCAAGCTTCCGAAGTAAAATAGGAGATTTACGTTAAGTATGCCGCCTTGGCTGTCTCTGGCGGTTAAAGAGAGTCTTTCTCTGGTTCCGTTCACACCGGCTGGAGTTACGATCAATTCCGCAATCCTGCACTGCCGAAATGTTAAACAATACGCGTTATAACTTATATAGTAACTGTGCTGGTTAAACAGTCCGTAGTTATTACCCGCCAAAATAAGTCAAGAAACCATGTTAAGAGTTTGGATCCTGTTACTCGCAGTCCTTTCCGAAGGCTGCGCCGCTTCCCGGCAGAAAATGACCCGGTCGGAACCCGATCCGGCGCCTTCGGTCGTTCAAATCAAACCGGCTGCTGATAGCATCGAAGATCCGCAGCCGTCCACTGCTGCGCCGGTTGTGTACCCCGAGAGTCTGGCCGAGGTCTCGGAGGAAATCAAATCGGAACCTCAGGAATCCCCTCTACAGCAGGTTTCTGCTGAATCGAAGCCTGAGAGTGAATTGATTCCCCAGGAATTCGTCGCTGCACCGCACCTGCCGCCGCTTCCCGATCAGAATTTTGCGCCCAGTCAGCAGGGGCTCGTGCTGGAAGCGGTCATCAATTCGGTCTATGCAAGTTATCCCTTACTGGAAGCAGCCGTTTATTCGCGGGATGTTGCCGCCGGCCAGCAACTTTCGAGCATGGGGGAATTCGACCACAAATTCAAAGCGGGCAGCGAAAACCAGCCGATGGGTTACTATCAGACCTATCGCCAGCATGTCGGCCTGATCAAGCCTCTGTATCAGGGGGGCGAAGCGTTTGCCGGCTATCGCATCGGGCGGGGAAGTTTTGAGCCCTGGTACCTCAATCGTCAGACGAATGAGGGCGGGGAGCTCAAGGCCGGGTTTTCCGTGCCGCTGGCCAAGAATCGCGATATCGATCAACGGCGGGCGGCATTATGGCGCGCGACTTATGGCGTGGATGTCGTAGAGCCGGAGATTCAGGCGCAGCTGATCGACTTTGTCCAGCAGGGGAGCTATGCCTACTGGGACTGGGTGGCCGCGGGAGCGAAACTGGTCATTGCAGACCGGATTCTCAAGCTGGCCGAGGATCGAACCGAGCGCATCCGCAGCCAGGTGGAAAACGGATTTCTCGATCCCCCGGAACTGACGGATAACCTGCGTCTGGTCGCGGAACGCAGAGGCAAACGTGCTCTGGCAGAGCGGAAGCTGCAGCAGACCGCGGTGAAGCTGTCGCTGTTCTATCGAGATGTCAACGGAGATCCTGTGATCCCCGGTCCGGAGCAGGTGCCGCGGTTTCCGGAACTGGAACAGATCAATGAAGCGCAGGTGGCCCTGGACGCGAGCCGGGCTCTGGAACAACGTCCGGAGATTTACACACTCGATCTGATCCGGCGTCAACTGGATATTGATTACTCCGAGGCAGAAAATGAATGCCTGCCTGCGGTCGATCTGTTGATGGCGGGTTCACAGGACATGGGGTATCCAAGCAGCTACCGGAATTACAAAGGCCCCTTCGAACTGGACGCCCACCTGCTGGTGGAAGTGCCTCTCGAACGCCGCAAGGCACGCGGGAAGATGCAGTCCGTGGGGGGCAAGATTTCTCAGCTGACTGCCAAACGCAAATTAACGGAAGAAAAAATCATCGCCGAGGTGGAGTCGGCCTACGCCGGTCTGATCGGGGCTTACAAACAGGCACAGCAGGCCGAGCAGGCGGTGGGCTATGCAGAAGATCTGGCCCGCCGGGAACGGCGGAACTTCGAAGAGGGGCTGTCCGACCTGTTGAAGGTAACGCTCCGCGAACAATACGCGTTCGAATCTGCTGAAAAGGCCGTCGATGCGAAACTGCTCTACTTCCAGGAACAGGCCGATTACCGCGCGGCGCTGGCGGAAGATCAACTCTGATCACGCTTCATCTTCTGCAGCCGTATGATGATGCGGGAACGGTTCCAGGTGCACTAGGACATCCCGTAATCTCGTAAATTGATCCAGGAGATGATCTTTGACCTGATGTCCGATGCGATGACCTTCGGCGACGGTCAGATTCTGATCAACTTCAATGTGAATATCGGCAAAATATTCTAAACCGGATTTCCTGACCCAGAGGGTTTCCACATTCTCAACTCCTTTCACCGCCAGCGCAGCAGCTCTGATCTGATTGACAAAGACCGGATCGGCCTGCAGGTCCATCAATTCGCTGGCACTGGCACGAAACAGCCTGATACCCGACCAGACGATCACAGTGACCACGATCAGTGAGGCCACTTCATCTGCCCAGATCAATTTCGGGCCACCAATGCTGATGGAGGCCAGCCCGATGAGTACGGCCAGAGAACAGAGGGCATCACTCCGATGATCCCAGGCATTGGCTATGATAGCTGCGGAGCCCGTACGACTTCCGATACGCACATTGTAGTGATAGAGGCCCTCCTTAATGATGATGTTGGCTCCCGCAATCCACAGAGTCCAGACCGGAGGAATCGGATGCTGAACAGTTAAACGCTGAATGGCTTCCCAACCCACATACAGCGCCGAGATGAGAATTACGACGGCCACATTCGAAGCCGCTATTCCCTCGGCACGCGTATGACCATAAGGATGCTCCTCATCCGCGGGCCGCTGGGCATAATGCAGGGCGATCAGCACGACCAGCGTCGACATGACGTCACCAATCGAATTGACGGCGTCCGCAATCAGGGCAAACGAATTCCCGATAATCCCCCCGGCCAGTTTGACGATTCCCAGGAACAGATTCGCTGCCAGACCAAAGACGGCGGCCCGGATGACTTCAGTATATGTTTCTGAGATGGAGTTTCGATCTGCCAAGAAACCAGTGCTTTCTATTTTGAGAAGGCAGCAGGGAACGGATTTCGCTTACTGTAATATAAGATCATACCCAACCAGGGCTCTCAGGTTGAGCCTGGTTGAGTATGATCATTGAAACGAACGGCAGTCCGGTTGGCTCAATGTTCAAATTCCGTCATGTCAACCGGTTCCGGGTGGGGTTCCTTCGGTTCAAACCAGCGGTAAATCGTCGGCAGCACCAATAGAGTCAGCGCGGTAGACGTTACCAGTCCGCCGATCACGACGGTTGCCAGTGGCCGTTGGACTTCCGCTCCGGAACTGCCTGAGAGGGCCATCGGAATGAAACCGAGGGCACCGCAGGAGGCCGTCATCAGCACGGGCCGCAGTCGGTCCATCGCCCCGTTGACTACTGCATCGCGCTGGCTATCTCCCGAATGCCGCAGATGCCGCACGTGTTCGATCAGCACTACGCCGTTCATGACCGCGATCCCGAACAGGGCGATAAACCCGACGCCGGCCGAGATCGAAAACGGCATGTCGCGGAACCACAGGAACAGGATGCCCCCCGTCGCGGCGATCGGCACGTTCAGATAGATCAGCATCGCCAGCTTGACGGAATTGAAGGTCATGTAGAGCAGGGCAAAAATCAGGAACAGCGCCACGGGAACCGCGATCGCCAGCCGCTGACTTGCCTGTTGCAGATTTTCAAACTGACCACCCCACCGCAGGGTATAGCCGGCGGGTAACTCCACATCCCGGTCGACCACCTGCTGGGCTTCCGCCACAAAACCCGCGAGGTCTCTCCCGCGGACATTGCTTTGAATCAACAGACGGCGGCGGATGGAATCGCGGCTGATTTCCACCGGACCCTCTTCCACAGTGATCTCCGCCAGTTGAGAAATCGGTATCTGACGTCCTTGCGGATCTTCGATTTTGAGCTCCGAGATCCGCTTGGCATCCTTTCGCCAGTCTGGACTGAGACGGACCTGCAACGGAAAACGCCGCTGTCCTTCAAAGACCTGACCGACCGACACACCACCCACGGTCGCGACCGAATCCAGTACGGCGCGGGCGTTGATCCCATACCGGGCCAGCTTTTCACGGCGGATAATCACCCGCAGGTAAGGCAGCCCCGCGATCTGTTGCGCCTGCACATCCGCAGCGCCCGGGACTTTGTTGAGGGCCACTACGATCTCGTCCCCTTTATGTTTCAGCTCTTCCAGATCATCCCCATACAGGCTGATCCCGATATCGGAACGAACCCCCGCCACCAGTTCCTGCACGCGAAGTTCGATCGGCTGGGTGAAACTGTAGCTGTTGCCGGGAACCTGATCTTCGAGCTTCTGCTGCATGCCTTCAATCAACTGAAGCTTCGTCAGCCCTTCGGTCCATTCCGATCTGGGCCTGAGCCGGACCAGAATGTCCGTCTGGTAAACCCCCATCGGATCGTTTGCAATTTCCGGGCGACCGGTTTTTGAGACGACGGTTTCCACCTCCGGAAATTCCAGCAGGGTCCGCTCGATGGCCTTGGTCATCTCGATGGAAGTCTCCAGTGAAATACTGGGCAGGCGGGTGGCCTGGATGGCGATGTCACCTTCATCCAGCTTCGGGACAAATTCCAGTCCAAAGCCGGCGGCCATGATGATACTGAAAACAAACAGAGCAATTGAACTCAGGAACATCAGCCCCGGCCGCAGCATGGAAAAGCTCAACAGCGGCTGGTAGGCCTGTTTAATCCAGCGGACCAGGAAGGTTTCGCGTTCTTTCATCTGGCGTGCCAGGAACAGGGAGGCCATCACCGGCATCACCGTGACCGACATGATCAGGGCCGAAGAGAGGGCTGTCATGAAGACGAACGCCATCGGGCGGAACATCTTACCTTCCATGCCCTGCAGACTCAGGATCGGTATGAATACGATGATCACAATAATGCCGGCAAACAGAATCGGCTTGCCTACTTCCTTTGCCGATTCCCGATAGACGCCCAGTGGAACATGGTTACCGCCATGCTCCTTCTGGTAGTGCGACGCCCGGCGTACGCAGTTTTCGATCATCACCACGGCACCATCGACGATCACCCCAAAGTCGACGGCTCCCATACTCATCAGGTTCGCTGAGACACCCGCATAGCGCATCGCAATCAGGGCGCTCATGGCGGAGAGGGGAATTGCGGCTGCCACGATCAGACCGGCACGCACATCGCCCAGCAGCAGGAACAGCATGATGATCACCAGCAGCACGCCCAGCCCGATATTTTCCGCCACCGTGTGGATCGTCTTCGCCACCAGTTCGGTGCGGTCATAGAAGGTATCGATGACGACGCCTTTGGGCAGTGTTTTCTGGATCTCGGCAATTTTGGCCTTTACATCTTCGACGACCTGCCGCGAATTGCCGCCCATGATCATCATCACCATGCCGATCACCGCTTCGCGGTCCCCATCCCGGGTCACCGCTCCCTGCCGCAGCATCGGGGCAAATCGGACCTCTGCCACATCCTGAACCCGGATCGGGGTCCCTTCGCGGCTGTCCAGAATGATCGTGCGGATATCGTCCAGAGAACTGACCAGACCCTCCCCGCGGATCAGTCGCTGTTCGGCGCCATGGGTGATATAGCCACCGCCGGCATTCCCGTTGTTCTCTTCCAGTGCTTTGAAGATATCACTCAGTGAAATTTCATAGTTCTGCAGTTTCGCGGGATCAATCTGGACTTCATACGTCTTGAGTTCACCCCCGAAGGTATTAACTTCAATTACACCGGGCACACTGCGGAGCTGGAAGGCGATCTGCCAGTCGAGGATCGTACGCAGTTCGCTGAGGGAATAATCCCCTTCTACTTCGCTGCGGACTTCAAACTGATAGATTTCACTCATCCCTGTGGCAATCGGGCCCAGTTCGGGCGTGCCCATCCCCGGGGGAATATTTTCCCGCGCCTGTAATAAACGCTCATTAATGAGGTTGCGCGCCCAGTAGATGTCGGTACCGTCTTTGAACGCCACGGTCACCGCACTCAAACCAAACCTGCTGATCGAACGGATTTCCTCGACGTTCGGAACACCACTCATGGCGTTTTCGACCGGGAAGGTGATAAACTGTTCCACCTCGACCGGTCCCAGGGCAGGGGAGTTCGTCAGAATCTGCACCTGCACGTTCGTCAGATCGGGAACCGCATCCAGGGGAATGGTGGTTGCTGAGAAAAAGCCGAGACCCAGAATGACCAGGGCCAGCAGCATGACGATAAATCGATTGTTTAAAGACCATTCAATGATATGGTTGACCATTTATGATTACTCCTCACCCATCAAGTCTTCGAGCATTTTAGACTTCAGGATGAAGCCACCATTCAGCACCACGCGTTCGCCTGGATTCAGGCCTTCCAGAATCACGGATGAGGTCTCATTCTGTTTGCCCGGTTTGACCAGACGCTTTTCGAACTGATCTCCGCCCGTGTAGACAAACACGAAAGACTTGCCTTCATGTTCCTGGAGTGCCGAGAGGGGAATTGTCACCAGTTCCTGGTCGGAGCCTGATTCAAACTCGATGTTGACGAACATGCCCGGCTTGAGCAGATGGTCGGGGTTGTCGGCAATGGCCCGCATGGAGACGGTCCTGGTCTTCTCATCCATGATCTCGCCGGTATAAAAAATTCTGGCTTGAAAGGAGCGATCGGGCCAGGCTTCGTTAAAGACACGTACCGGCTTTCCGGCCAGAGAACTGAGCAGGGGAATGTTCTTTTCGTAGATGTCTGCTGTAATCCAGACCGTCGACAGGTCTGCGATACTGAAAATCTGGCTCTGCGGCCGGATCTGTTCCTTTAGCGTTACGTCTTTGGAAATGATCGTACCGTTGATGGGGGATCGAATGAAGTAATGGGATATTTTTGCCCCCTGCTGTTCGGGGTTGATTGATTGTATTTCTGCTTCGTCACAGCCCAGAATTCGGAGGCTGGTGGCAGCGACCGCGACCCGCGTGGCTGCTTCCTTAACGGATTGAGATGACAGCAGCAGCGATGTTTTGAGTTCATATTCGATCTGCTCAATCCGCGCCTGAAATGCCGCGAGGTCGGCATTCCGACTCGATTTGGCCGCGTGCAGCTGTTTAAAGGCAACCGCTCCGGATTTGGTCGGTTCTTCCAGGCGTTCCACATCGGCATCGGACTTGAGATAACTGGCGTATGCCATCAGCAGTCGTTCGCGGTAATTACCCATGCTGCGACTGCGAAACCGTTCTTCGATTTCAGTGATCGGTTCTCGTTTTCTCAGTGCAACCAGGAGCGGCCTGGTATTGGTCGCGATTTCCTGCTGAATTTTGTCTTTCACCACTGCCATTTCATGCTGAAGACGCGACTGGTACAGTTCCAGTTTCGCCTGCCCGATTTCACGACTGTGCACGACAACCAGCACGTCGTTCGCTTTGACCACCTGTCCCAGTCCGACTGCAACACTATCAACCGAGCCTTCGACCATGGGATAAATGTGCGCGATCTTATCTTCGTTTAAAGAGACTTTACCCGTCAGACGAACCGTTTCTTCAAATCGATTCGTGGCGACCGGTTCGATCTTCAGCCCAGAGACTTTCCACTTCGATTCGGGCAGCGTCACGGTGACTTTCTCCAGACTCCGGTTCTGCGTGGTCGGTTTTTCTGCTGAGGCAGTTTTCGGTTTGGTAGACTCAGGAACATGAGCCGAATCTGAATTGGATTTGTGTAAACGGAACTGGTAGATTCCCACACCTGCCACGACAACAATGATCGTGAGTATGAGAAACAACACCGGTTTATGGCTGGCTTTGACTGGCTTAGGCGGTATTTGACCTGTCGTCTGGTTCATCGAGATACCTCAAGAGACTGGGACTGGATCCGTTAAGTGGGTTCGGATCTCCTCCTGCGCAATCAGTGGCTTAAGAAGCAGCGCGCAGCTTCAACAGAAGGAAAAACAAAAAGAGACTGTTTCACAGCGGAGAATCAGCAGGTCCACGTGCAGAAAAGCTGGTGCAGCTCCAGGTCAGGGGGGGTGAGAGCCGCCTGATCCTGTGTGGAAATATAAGCCGGGAGGACCGTTTCCGTCAGCGGTAGCAGTCCCGCTCCCCAATAGTCTGCTGCCAGATGATCGCCGGGCAAATCTGCCAGGTCAGTCACAGCGACGGTCGTTCCCTCAGTAAATTTGACGGGGACCGTTTTGTCAAAATCACTTCCGCTGGTGACCCAGTGGCAATGTGGAGTGCAGGGGACTTCAGGGTTTGAATTGTTGTCGCCGTGATAGATCCGCATATGCATTGCCAGCAATGAGCTGTTGCCACTACGGCTCAGATAATCAGTATGCGAATGCACAACCGGACGAGGTCCCGGCCAGGCTATGATCAGTAGCAGCAGGCATCGAATTGTGATGTTCAAACTGAACATGGCAGGCTTTCGCAAAGGACTGGCAGGACGGTCAACGGAAGGAGTGATCGTCATCAAGACGTCAAAAATTGGGAACTATTCCCTCTCATATCTAAGTAATTCTTACTTCTCGTCAGGAGCAATTACAATGCTTGAGTCAGATTTTATCTGAAATTCTACTTTGTACCTGTAATTGTACCTCTAAATGAATCATGAAAGGCTCATCAGGTGGTGCTGTAAGAGTGTATATATCCGGTCTGGTCGGCCAGCTGTTCACTCGCAGTTAATTTGTAAGGGTTCTGCTGGTTACTATAGCAGTAGTAGTAGTTACAGCGAAGATTTCACGGGAATCGCTCAGGAAGATCGATCAGCACAACCGAACAAAACAGGTGTATCGACAGATTACGGACAATCGCTCGATTCATCAGTTTTAGTACGTTTGTGGGTGTCGAATTCAGCTATGGTAAGATCAAACGATGACGGTAATCACTTCGGGGTAAAAGCGTTCGGGATCGCTTTTCTGACGGGTTCTCTGCTGGTAACAGGCTGTTCGATGAACCCTTACCTGACGCGAAGAGAGAGGGTCGAAAAAAGATCTCTTGTGGCGACCCTCGAGAAAGTGCAGGCAGAGGTTGGGGCTGACAGCGATGCTGACAAAGACAGTGGCAAAAACACCGGGGAAGAGGAATCCATTTCCACCATCAGCCATGATGTTTCCGCTGGTGAAGCCGATCCATCTGAGACCGTGAAACTGATCGATGCGGAAGAGCAGCTGTATCCGACTCCCCTGGAACCGATTCAGGCGCCCGCAGTGGGAGAGCAACCCGCGCTGACCGGGGGCATGACCCTGCAGGAACTGGAATCGATCGCTTTGCAAAACAATCCGGCGATTCAGGAACTGGCTGCTTCGACTCAGAAGGCCGCCGGGTATCGCGAGCAGGTGACCACGCGGCCGAACCCGACTGTCGGCTATCAGGGGCAGCAGCTGGCGGACCGCGGAACCGATCAGCACCTGGCCTACGTCGAGCGGGAATTCGTGACCGCCAATAAACTGGAACTGAATAACCGGGTTCTCAATGCAACGCTGGCAGCCCAGCTGCAGGAACTGGAAGCCCAGCGGTTCCGGGTCCGGACTGATATTCAAATCCGGTTCTACCAGGCACTCGCCCTGCAGAGACAGCTCGATCTGATCAACGAGTTCTCGCAGGTTGCAGAGAAGGGGGTCGATTTCGCCAAGCAGCGGATGGACGCGGGTGAGGGAACCCGGGTGGATATTCTGCAGTCCAAAATTCTCCTGAATGAAGTTCAGCTGACCCAGCGTCAGACCCGGGCCAAACTGGCTGCTGTCTGGAGAGAAATTGGTGCGATCTCAGGTGTTCCCGAAATGCAATATTCGAAACTGCAGGGCACCCTGCCTTCCGAATCGGGCATCGTGGACTGGGAAGGGATGGCCACGAACATGGTCACTTCCAGTCCGGAATACGCTGCCGCCCACGATCGAATTTCCCGTGCCTATGCACTCCTCGAGCGTCAGGAAGTGCAGCCGATTCCCAACATGGCGGTCCAGCTGGGAGCCGGGGTCGATTATGGTACCAATTCCGGCATGATGAATATTCAGGTCGGTGTGCCGCTGCCGATCACCAATAAAAACCAGGGGAATATCGATGCCGCTCACGCGGAAATCTGTCGTGCCCAGATGGAAGCCCAGCGGATTAAAAACGCCATCGAAGAGCGTCTGGCTGTCGTCTCCCGGGAATACGACACTGCCACCGCGGCCATCGATCTGTACTCGAATCAGATTCTGCCCAGTGCCCGCGAGTCCCTGGACCTGGCCAACCAGGCTTACAAGGCGGGAGAAGTCGGTTTCGTGCAGATCCTGCTGGCCCGAAAGACCTTCTTTACCACCAACCTGCAGTATGTCGATGCCCAGGCACAGCTGGCCGGAGCTCAGTCCAAGATCGACGGCTACATGCTGACCGGCGGACTTAACAGCGTGATTGATGACAGCGGCGATTCCGGCCTGCGGGATCAGACTTTCAGCCAGCAGTAAGTCGAGCTGAATCCCCGGGACGGGAGACTTGCACTGGTATCATTGGAATCCTAAGTTGGGGGAAACCTGATTGTGTTTCCCCCAACTTTTTTTCTAACGTCACCGGTTTACTGATAGACCGCTGTCGCCTGTGAAAGTGATTCTGATGTCTCTGCTTCGTACCGGCGCTCTGGTTCTCTGTTTCTGTTTCACATGCATTGCTTCCGCGCCGTCGATAGCCGCCGTCACGGTCAATCAGCGGGTCATCGACGATCTCAAGGCGGGAAAGACAGAGACCGCTCATGCCTCCTGGTGGGGCTTTGATCCCGAGGATGCCACCGCTGCCCTGCAGGCAGCCATCAACTCCGGTGCGAAAAAGGTCATCGTGGAAAAGAGGACCTCGCCCTGGATCGTGAAACCGATTCAACTCGCCAGCGACCAGGAGATTGTATTTCAGCCGGGAGTGGTGATCCTCGCGAAAAAAGGAGAGTTCCAATCGCGGACCGCTTCGCTGCTGAATGCCTCGCTCAAACAGAACATCCGCCTCACCGGGCCGGGCGCGGTCCTGCAGATGCGCAAGGCGGATTACGACGCAGCGCCCTATGAAAAAGCCGAGTGGCGGAACGGGCTCTCGCTGCGGAGTTGTTCTAACGTCGTGATCACGGGGCTGACCATCAAAGAGACCGGCGGTGACGGCATCTACCTGGGCGTGGCGAAACGGGGGGTGACCAATCGGAAGATTACGATTCGCAATGTCATCTTCGAACAGAATTATCGACAGGGGGTCAGCGTGATCAGTGCCGAAGATCTGCTGATCGAAGATTCCGTCTTCAAAGAGACGTCTGGCACGCCTCCCATGGCCGGCATTGATTTTGAACCCAACCATCCCAGCGAATGTCTCAGCAACTGTGTGCTCCGCAACTGCGTGGCGGAAAACAATCAGGGCGGGGGATATTTACTCTATCTGCCCAACCTGAACCGGGACTCAAAACCGATTTCGATCCGCTTCGAGAACTGCACCAGTACCGGGAAACGCAGAGCCCTTTCGCTGACGACCAGAAATAAATCGCCGGGCAGCGTTACCGGTTCCATCGAGTTCGTGAACTGTACTTTCGAGAGTACAGAGCAGACCCCGGTCACGATTCAGGACAAGCCGGCAGATGTCTGTCCCGTGCTCTTTAAAGAATGTACGATCAGCGGACCGGAAACGAAAGATGCTGCCATCCCCGCGATTCAGTTGGCCGCCCGGGCCGGCGCTGCCGGGAAAATCGGCGGTGTGACGTTTGAGCAATGTGTTGTGAAATCGCCCGTCAAACGTCCGGTGATGTCTTTTCACGATGCTTCATATCTCGCTGCCGTCTCAAGTGTCAAAGGCACCCTGCAGGTGAAGCAGGGGACGCAGACAGAGGACGTGACGTTGAATCCAGCGTTGATCGCAAAGTGGATGCCCTCCAGTCCGGCCGGCGATATCACTCCATACAAAACCGACTTCAACCGGCTGCAACCCCTCGATACCAGTGCCTCTTTCGAGCCGGGGCAGCGTCGTAAGGTCCGTCAACGGAACCAGTCTCAGTATCTGCTGTATGCAAAACAGGGGGATGAGGTCGCGGTGCAGTTCACCTTTCATAAACTGGCCCGCTACACGGGAGACAAAATGCCGGTCACCGTGGTGGCCCCCTCGGGCAGGACCATTCCCGTGGCGGATGTTCCGTTCCAGCAGAGTGCGACCTGCAAGTTCACGGCTCCGGAAACCGGCATTTACCAGTTCCGCTGTGATCCGGGAGCGAATTTTGTCACCGTCGACGCGTCCTCGCATCGTCTCTGCCTGGCCTCTGACGGCGCCCCGATCCGCCTGATGGCCTCCACCGGTGATTATTATTTCTATGTCCCTGCGGGGGTCGAGAAATGGGCCGTGGGTGTTTTCGGCGAAGGGGCCGGGGAACGCGTGAGTGCAAAACTTTATGACCCGACTGGCAAACAGGTCTGGTCAGAACAGAATGTCACGAAACCAACCTTGTTTACCCGCACCCGCCCGCAGAACAGTCCGGGAGAACTCTGGCGTCTGGTCCTGGCACGTCCCACCCAGGGGGGCTTTGAAGATCATTACGTGCAACTGGTGGGCATCCCGGCGGTGCTGGCGCTGACCCCCGGCGAAATGCTGGTGCCTGGTGAAAAGACGCAGAAATAACAGAGATATCAAAACTTCTTGATACTTCTTCTGGTTCTGTCTAAACTGGAATTACGCGCTAGATGCCGAGAGTTCCTCACCCTCCCGTCTGTCTCTCAGTCAGTCGGGACCCTGGAAATATCCCGCCCCGATGCGACGGTTTTCTGTAATGAGAAGATCGTCGGATCCACAAAACTCTATCAACGAAATGAAGCCCGATCATGCATCTGTTGTTCCGTAGTCTCTGCGTGCTGTTGTTGTTTGCTCCCTGTTTTGTCGCGCAGTCCCGTGCCGCGGACGGGAAATTTCCTGTTGAATCGAATCTGAAGGCCGGTGTCGCAAAAGTCGATATCACGCCCGACGAAGTCAAAGATCTGGAAGTGGTCGGCCATCGACGCAAAGTGACCGGCGTGCGTGATCCGCTGCGAGCGGGAGTCCTGATCCTGGATGACGGGCAGACCAAAGCCGCCATCATTACGCTGGACCTGATCGGAGCCTACGAAGAGATCGTGAAACTCTCCCGGCAGGAGATTGAAAAAGCGACCGGCATCCCGGCGGCTAACATCATGGTCACCGCCTCTCACAATCACTCCGGACCCGGTTTTAAAGCCGACTCGGATTGGGGCAAAACGCTGATTCAGAAGCTGACCGCCACAGCAAAGCAGGCGGCGTCCACGATGAGCCCGGTGACCGTCGGTTACGGGGAAGACGAAATCAGCTTCGGTATCAATCGCCGCAAGGTGATCAACGGTCGTGCGGTGGTGCGTCTGAATGAGGACGGCCCCAATGATCCGCGCGTCAAGGTGCTTCGCTTCGACGATGGGAAATCGCTGACTCCCAAAGCCGTCCTGATGCACGCGGTCTGCCATCCCTGTTTCTTCACCTGGGGAGATAAGGGTTCGATGCCCTATCCGACCGGTTATCCGAAGATGAGTGCCGACTTCCCCGGGGAAGCCCAGACCTTCGTGGAGATGTGCTATGGTAACAAAACCAGTTCAATGTTCCTGCAGGGGTGCGCGGGCGACATTCGTCCCAATCTCCCCGGGTATCCCTATCGCTGTGCGGATGAAGCCGACATTCAGTGGGCTGGACGAGATCTGGGGAGTGCCGTGGTCCGCACGCTGGCGCGTAACGTAACCCGCGAGCAACTGGTGAAGCGTCCGAAGTTCTATCAGATCCGTGTGGCCAACACGGTTGTCTCACTGCCTGGCAAAGAGGGCCGCATCGATGCGGAACTGCAGGCGCTGAAAATCGGCCCCTACCTGCTGCTGACGATGCCGGGGGAACCGATGGTCGAATACGGACTCAAACTGGAACGCGATATCGCCGATCGGGCGATTCCCATCATCGTCGGCTACGCCAACGGTTACATTGGCTACATCGCTACTGAAGACGCCTACCAGGTCGGCGGCTACGAACCCAACCGTTCGAAGCTGACGGCGGAAGCGGAAGCCATTATCCTGACTGAACTCAGCATGCTGGCGGATCGGGTGATCGGCGATGTCTTCGAGTCGTTTTCCAAGCATCCCAAAGATGTGCAGAAGCGCGAAGCGACCGAAAAGAAACGTCTCAAGCAGAAATAAGTCAACCGCCCGGTAAAATGAGATGACTAGAGGTAGTTTCAAAACCCTAAATTACGTGAACAGTTTGGTATAGTATTTGTAGGAGTACCTCCCCAGAAAGGAGGTCTCATTATGACCATGACCCGCGTGTCACGACCTGCCACAGGTCGCAACATTACCGGGTCCAGGACGGAACCAAAACCACAACTCTCGGACGAGCAATGGCTTCTGATCAAAGATCTGTTTCCAGAACCACCGGCAAACGCAGCCGGAGGGCGGCCCAGAGTGGCTCCCCGCGAGTGTCTCGAAGGAATCCTTTGGGTATTAAGGACCGGTGCCCGATGGAAAGATTTACCAACATTTTTACCATCTCCCAGCACTTGCTGGCGTCGTTTCAAGGAATGGACCGAAGACGGTGTCTTCCTGGAAGCATGGCAGCGATTGCTCGAACATTTCGACCGACGGAAGCTGGTAGTCTGGTCGGAAGCATTCGGGGATGGCACATTCTGCCCCGCAAAAAAAGGGGCGCCGATGTCGGAAAGACAAAACGGGGAAAGGGAACCAAGCTTATGCTGCTGGTCGACGGAAACGGACTCCCTCTCGCTCTGGATCGTTCCAGTGCCTCTCCGGCAGAGGTGAAGCTGATTGAATCCCTGCTGGACCAGCGCGTTTTGCCACGTGACCCCGATCGCCTGATTTATGATCGTGCGGCCGACAGCGATCCCCTGCGCACAGAGCTGGCAGAACGGCAGATAGAACTGGTCTGTCCGCATCGCAAGAACCGTGTGAAACCAGCGACGCAAGATGGGCGTGCTCTGCGACGATATCGACGCCGCTGGAAAGTCGAACGCACCTTCAGTTGGCTGTTCAACTTTCGTCGTCTGGTAATACGGTATGAACGATACAGTCATTTGTTTTTAGGATTCGCACAACTCGCGTGCGTGTTCACATTACTTAATAAGTTATGAAACCACTTCTAAGCAAACTTTCTGCGAGGGCAGGGCTGTGTGGCGCCTGCCCTCGTTTCGTTTTCGATCAGAAAGTATTTTCAGGTGACCGCAGCTTTAGTCTTCCAGCTTGAGGAAGGCGACGGCATTGTTGTTGTTCATGGGGATGATCAACTGCTTGTGCTTCGGATCGTATCCCATCGAAGCGGCACTGGGGATGCCGGAGGCAATCACTTGAGCCGGTTTCCCGGGAGCGATTTTCGAGACGCTGCCGAAACGGACACTGCTGACGTACTTCGTGCCGTCAGGCAGGATCACCAGACCGTCATTGCCCCCTTCCGCAGCGTGTTCGGTACGGAGCAGTTTTCCACTCGCAGGATCAAAGGTCATCACGTCGTTGTTACCGACATTGACGACCACCACATTTCCGTCCGGATCGATGGCCACGCCGTTAGGGATCTTGAGTGGATCGCCATCCACGAAGATCGAAACGTCGCCGTCCGCGGTGATTTTATAGACGCGGTTTTCCGGCTTCGAATTGGAGACAAAGATCGTTCCCTCTTTGTTGACCGCAATGCCGTTCAGGAACGTGGAGCCCTTCACGGGATACGCTTTTCCTGGTTTGCCCGTCGCGAGATCGAACGTGCGGACCACGTCGATATCAGCGGTATACAGGGTGCCGTTATGAATGGCGCTACCCAGTGGATGGTTGAGCGTTAAACCGGCCCGCGTTGCACCAATCCATTTCGCGGTGTGCACCGAGCCATCCGGGTTCAACAGCGAGACATAGCCATCATTTTTCTCCTGTTCCTGACGAACGCCTGCGTTCATGACCACGATCAGGTCGCGGGCTGTGTCATAGACGCAGCTTTCAGCAAAACGAAAACTGCCATACACCTTGACGTTTTTCGAGAGGGGGACAAACTTCCCGGCTTCGTTGACGGCTCCCAGCGGTTTTCCCGCCTGAAACGGTTTCTGGGCCAGGGCGACGCTGCTCAGCAGCGACATCGCTCCAAGGGTCAATATAAAGAACGCTTTCATCAGTAGTCACTCCTAAAGTAAATGGACTGGTGGATAACAATGGTCCCGTAGACCACCAAGGTACCCGAATTTCACTTAGCAGGGAAGGTACACCCATCCTGTTTACTGAGAGACTCACTCGACAGGGGATTATTTTGCGGTATTATCAAATAATATCACGATCTCTGGATGGCCCTTTGCAATTCACCTGCGCGGTGGTTTGCCTCATGTCATTTCACCGTCTCTGGCTCCTCTCATTTCTCCGGTTGATCAGATGCATGATTCAGAACCACAGGAAGCTCAGGATAATTCTGATTCGCTTTCGTTTCTGGAAGAAACCATTCAGGGAATCAGTGAAGCAGAGTTGAATACAAGGGTCGACTCTTTAAACCGGGAGCAACCGGAGGGGCCTGAAGTCAGTCTGCGACCTGCGAAAGAGAAACCGGATGAGAGTAGCGTCGATGCTTCTTCCATCGGACAGCGACAGATTGAAGCTGCAGATCCGAATCGTCCCGTTCCTGAACGGAATCAGCAGATCGATTACCGGGTGCTGGAGCTGCTGGGAGAGGGGGGCATGGGCCAGGTTCATCTGGCGGAACAGGTTGCCCTGGGGCGGAATGTTGCAGTCAAACAGATTCGTAACAGCCAGGCGCGCGAATCGGTCCAGCGGGAGTTTCTCAAAGAGGCCAGCGTAACAGGGAAGCTAGAGCATCCCAACATCGTACCAATCTACGAAGTGGGGCAGACGCATCAGGGAGACCTGTTCTACTCGATGAAGAACATCCAGGGACAGGCCTGGTCAACAGGCATGGATACATGGAGTCTGCTCGAAAACCTGGACATTCTGCTCAACGTTTGTGATGCCCTGGCATTCGCTCATTCTCAGGGTGTCATTCATCGCGATCTCAAACCGGACAACATCATGATCGGGGGCTTCGGTGAAGTGCTTGTCCTGGACTGGGGACTGGCAGTCATTCTGGATCAACCCCACACCGTTTCGACTGCCGTCTCCGGTACGCCCGCTTATATGCCTCCCGAAATGGTCAATACGCCGGAGCAGGTGAACCGGGTCAGCGATGTCTATCTGCTGGGGGCGATCCTGTATCGCATTCTGGCCGGGCATCCACCGCATGGAGGGGCATCTGCTCAAGAATGCCTGCTGGCTGCCTCCCGCAATGAAATCTTACCCTGTTCCCGCGAACGTCTGGCGCAACTGGATGCTTCCGGCGAACTGCTGGAAATCGCGCTGCGGGCCATGAAAGCCAGTCCCGATGAGCGATTTCAGTCTGTGAAAGATTTTCAGCAGTCTCTGCGAGAATTTCTCCTGCACCGCGACAGCCTCGAACTGATGGCCCGGGCAGATACGGCTCTCAAAGCGGCCCGTGATACGGGAGACTATTCCCAGTTCTCGCGAGCTCTGTTTGGATACGAGGAAGCCGTCAAACTCTGGGATGAGAATCAGGAGAGCCGCGACCGATCGGAACAGGCCCGGGTTCAGTGGGCGCACTGCGCTGAGACGCAGGGAGACTATGACCTGTGCCTTTCTTTACTGGAAGATGTCGACTCCGATCAGGCCGAATTCAAGGAGCGTGTCCTCAAAGCGAAGACGGAACGCGAATCCCGCCAGGCGCGCTTGCAGCGTTTCAAGGTCTTCAGTATGGCGGCCAGTCTGATCATTGCGGTGCTGGCTTCGGGAGCGGCACTCTGGATCAGATCGGAACGCGACAAAGCCCTCGCGGCCGAAAAAATGGAAGCGCTGGAGCGCTCGCGCGCTGACAAGGCGGCGCAACTGGCAAAACAAGAGGCCCAGCGGGCCGACCAGGAAGCTGTGGCAGCAAAACAGAGTGCCCGGGAAGCACAACAGAATTTGCAGGTGGCTGAACGCAATGCGTATGGCGCGGATATGTTGCTGATTCAGACCGCCTGGGAGCGGGCGAATCTGCCCCGCGTACAGGAACTCCTGGAGCGTTATCAGAACCGGGATGATTTGAAAGGATTTGAATGGAACTATTTCAAACGGCTGACAGAATCCTCCCTGGATACGATCAAAATTCCAGGGATGAGTTCCAAAGCGGTCTCTTTCAGTCCGGATGGCCGAGTCATCGCGGCCGGCTGCAATGATGGTCGGATTGTGTTTTATGATCCCGCTACCAGTGAAGTCATTGAGCAGTTCAAGCCGCATACACGTACCGTCACTTCTATCTGCTTCAGCCCGGATGGGAAATTTCACGCCTCCGGCGGTAAAGACGGGCGAGTCGTGATCCATGCCTCTCCCTCCAATACCGTGATTCATGAGCTGCAGGCGCACCAGGGTTCTGTGCTGCGGATCAGGTTCAGTCCCGATTCGCAACAGCTCGTATCGGCGGGAGAAGATCAACTCATCAAACTCTGGGACGTGGCCGGGGGTAAAGAAAAACGAGTTTTGAAGGGGCATACCGCGGAAGTGGCTGATGTGGATTTCAGCCCCGATGGGACGCAACTGATCTCAGGCGGTTACGATGGGACCGTACGACTCTGGGACCTGGAGAGCGGAAAGCAGGTGCGCCTGTTGAACGGACTTTCCTCACGAATCTATGCGGTCGCCTTTCATCCGCAGGGAAACTATGTTGCGGCTGGCGGACGTGAGAACCGGGTTCTCATCTGGGATCCGGCCACTGGAAAAACGCGTTCGCCCTCATTTCAGACTGTCACGGAAGTGTATTGTATTGAATTCAGTCCGGATGGTCAGTTGATCGCCTACTCGGGCCTGGATGATCGCATCTACCTGGCTGATTTTGAGACGGGAGAAATACAGAATGACTTGCGGGGACATATTTTCGGGATTCGGAGACTGAGCTTCAGTCCTGACGGGCGACGACTCGCTTCCGCCAGTACCGATCAACTGCTCAAGATCTGGGATACCCGGACTTCTCCCGAGTGTCTCTCCCTGGCGGGACATACGGGAATGATTCGCTCACTGAACGTCAGTCCCAACGGAACCCGGGTAGCTACTGGTGGAGATGACGGTATGATCCTCATCCGGGAAACCGAGACGGGACAGATCGTCCATCAGCTCAAAGGACACGAGTATGCCGTGGTCTGTCTGGATTATCATCCCGCGGGACGCCTCGTTTCCGGAGGCGTTGACAAGACAGTTCGCGTCTGGGACAGCCGCAGTGGAGAACTCGTCCATACATTGACGGGCCATCAGAATTATGTGACCGGTGTGTGCCTGACGCCGGATGGAAAACGCCTGCTCTCTGCGGATACGGGGGGAGATGTCATATTATGGGATCTGGAATCTGGAACAGAAGTGCGCTCTTATGACGTAGATCCGAATTACGGTTCTCAACTCGTGATACTGCCTGAAAGAAACCAGTTCGTCACCTGCCACACAAAAGCGCTGCTCCGGTTCTGGGATCTACAGAGCGGTGCGTTGATTCGGGAACTGGGCGGGAAGAGCCGTTCCGATCTCAAGGCGTTGACGGTCAGCAACGATGAAACTCTCCTTGCCACAGCCGGGATGGGATCCACGGTGCGCGTCTGGGATCTGGAAAGTGGCAAACAACTGCATTCGCTGCGGGGGCATAATTTATCGATCTGGTCCCTCGCATTTAATGCGGATACGACACGGCTCGCTTCCACAAGTATGGACGGGACTCTCAAAGTCTGGAATCTGCAGACCGGACAGGAAGCGCTGACACTTCCGTTTCCCACGACTGCCGCCGGCGTTGATTTCCATCCTGATGGTCAACGCATTTATGCCAGCGGAGACCAAGGCGAACTGCTCATCTGGGATGCCCGGCTGTGGACGGATGCCTTAAGGCACGAAGCACATGCGCGGTACCTGCTCAATACATTAAGGGAACAGTGCCACTCGCTCGAAGAACTGCAGGCTGCGATCGCGGCTGACACGACTGTCTCAGACCAGGCACGACAACAGGCTCGTCAGTGGGCCAGTCTGTTCTGGCAGGGGTACTTATCCGATCTGACTCTGCACCCCGAGGTGGTCATCAAGTCCGGTAATTTTGAAAAAATGCTGCAGCTGGCAGATTTATCCCGCACGTCAGGCCCACAGACGGCAAAGCAGTTCTTTGATCTGGCTTTACTCTACTCTGCCTGTCTGGCGCCTTGTTCCGCTGATCGCAGGGAAGCGATTCGCACGAAAGCGATTGAAAGTTTTGTGGCCGGATTCGACAGTGCCGGGTTCGAGGATATCCCCCCGGTGCTGAGTGAAGCCGGCTATCGTCCCTTCCGATTTGAGGGTGAAGTACTCCATGCCAGACAGGAGGCGATGCGGCGTCTCTGGAAACAGAAACCGGACGACCTCGAGCGGATCAGGCATCTGGCCTACTGTTACTACGATCTGGGGATTCTGTTCCGTCGCCAGGGGGAGATCGAAACAGCAATCGAAAACTTCCGCGAAGCCCGGAAACTCCACCGACAGCGTGTCGCCCGTGCCTCTCAAGAATTTTTGCCTTACGCCGGCGTGATCATCAGCACGGACCGGCTGGGGCAATCGTACCTGGAGGCGGGCCAGCCTGATGAGGCCGTAAAGGCTTTTGCGGAGGGAATCCAGGTTTGCGATCAGCTGCTCAAGCGGGAAATCCAACCGGATTATGCCAGCAGGAACCGGGACGTTCTCATTCGATTAAAAACCAAAGCCGAGCAGTACCGGCTGGCGGTTGGCGACTGGGAGGAAGTTTCGAAAGCGGCTGAGAAGACTCCCGTCCTGTTATATTACCGCGCAGTCAATCTGGCACGCAAAGGGAAGTATGCGGACGCAATTCAGGCAGCGGAGAAACTGCGCACGCTCGATCCGGAAAGTTCCACGAACGTGTATAACGCCGCCTGTGCGTACGCCCGTTGTGCGGAACTGATCAAAGCATCAACGGGGCAGGACCGGAAACCGTCAGAATCTGAACAGGCTGAACAGTGCATCCAGTCCGCCATTGAATGCCTGCGGGATTCCGGATCTGCGCAGAAAGATCAGCTGCGGAATGACCCGGATCTGCAGGCACTGCATCAGCGGGCTGAGTTTCAAAAACTGATCGGCCTGGAATCGCCCGTTGATCCCGAGTCTGACCGAACTAAATGGAAAACGTCCCAGGCCTGGATCGAAAATCCCAAGTATGTGAATCATTCTACCTTCCTGGAACAGCCCGACAGCGACTGGATGGAAACCGGGATCGACTTCAACGGGAAGAGGTTCACGTCACATTTTACGTTACACAACACAACTCCTCTCTATCTGGAATTGGATAAACAGGGTTCCAGTCTCCGAATCCGCTTATGGCCGGACAAGGCTTTCTGGGGGACGATCTCTGCTGAATCTGATCAGGCGACAAAATGGGGTTTTCTGCAGGATGGGGGCTGGGAGACGGAAACGCCAGACCAATCCCGTTCGGCAGCGAGTACTGGCAAATAGCGAAATGCGAGTGATCGTGTTGCGATTCACATTCCCGGGGTCTGATTGCACGAAAGCCTGCATCCTCGCGCCGTGTCACTCCCCCAGCCCGGGGTGGACAGAGCGTCAGAGGTCTGTTAAAAAAAGAGTCTTTGGATAGTCATTAAGTCTCTTTTAAGCGTGATCAGACCTGAGATGAATTTCCCCCCTGTTTGTCGTGAACCGGAAGCGGGATGATGGAGCAGGACCCACAGGAGCTGCCATCATCTGAAGACCGGCGTCTGTTGAATGTCGGCCGGGCATTACTGGGACTGTCTGTCTTAAGCTGGTGCCTGCTGATGTACCCCCTCTTATCCGGCGGGCCGCTCGTAATGGATGAGCACTGTTCCTACTGGATCATCGACTCCGGTCTGCCCGGCACCTCGCTGATGCGGAGCCTGGACTATGCAGCCATCCCGCCCCTTTCCAGCTGGATCCAGGAACTGTTTCTGACAGTATTGGGAAAATCAGAACTGACATTTCGACTTTCCTCAGCGCTCTGCGCACTGGGGGCGATTTTCATTACTTACCTGGCAGGCAAGGAACTCCGCTCCCCATTGACGGGGGGACTGGCCGCTTTGCTGGTGGCCTGGCACCCGGAAGCCATGGATGAAGTCCGCATTGCCCGCTGTTACGGGCTGGTGCTGATGCTGGGGGCCGCCGTGATCTGGGCGACCATTCGCTGGCAACGCACGCCGCGCTCGCTGCCCGCCGCTCTGTTCTGGAGCCTCTCCTCGATCGCTTTGCTCTGGACGCATTATACCTCGGCTCTACTGGTGATTCTCTCGGGCCTGGCTGTTGCCGTCTCCTGCTGGCGCAAACGCGATCTCAATCGAGCGACGCTCTCCCGTATGCTGTTGGCAGTCGCACTGCTCATTGTGTTCTGTTTACCACTGGTGCCGACTATCTTTCGGCTCAAGGAATGGGGGCCGATCCTCAATTTCAGCGGCAGCGATCCCTCCATCTGGAATCTGATCGGCCCCTTCTGGTGGATCGGGTTGCCCGTGGGAATCCTATTTCTGCTCGTCGCGCTGCGTCGTTGTTCCTCCGGTGCGATCTCCCAGTCGGGACTCTGGATGACGGGAGCCTGTTCGCTGCTCCCTCTGCTGATGCTGGCGGTCCTCTCCTCGGGAGAGATGTCCAGCCTGGCGAATCCCCGCTACCGCGTCGCCTATGCACCGGCAGGAGCCTGTTTTATCGCACTGTTGCTGACACACACGCGGCACTGGATGACCTCCCTCGGTGCTACGGTTGTGGTGCTGGTCGCTGCCTGGTTGCTTTCCCCGCTGGGGCCCTGGGACATGGGGCGGCTCGGGTCTCCCACGGAACACGAGTGGCGGGAGCTCAATGCCTTTCTTTCCGAACATTCAAAAGCCGGTGAACCGCTGCTGGTGCAGAGCGGTTTAACCGAAAGCTATCTGGTCCCCGTTCTGACAGAGGATCGCGTCTTCCTGGAATATGTGGCCTGCCGCGTGAGCCGGTTCTATGTCGACGAGCCGCATCCCCGTTATGCCCTGCCTTATATCTGGAATCCGCAAACGGGAGTGATTGACTTTTATCGCGATCTGCTCGAGAGCTGGAAAACGAAACCCGGTTCGTTCTGGGTGGCCTCCGCCACCGATACCGACCTCAACCAGAATTCACTCAATATGATCCGTACCCTCGCCCGGGAAGCCGGCTATGTTGAGACCGAACAAAAGTCCTGGCACAGTGCTGCGCTGCTCCACTTCAAGCGTCCTTCGGGTGACCGCGAGTGAGCTGTCAGATCCGGTTCCTGCGGTGGGTGAGCAGCCAGTAGATCGTCGCCGTCAGCATGAACAGGGCGCTGGCACTGCAGACGCCTGCCCAGCCAAATTCGGTCCAGCTCCAGACACCGACCGCAGCCCCCAGGGAGCCTCCTGCAAAATAGATGACGATATAGATCGTCCCCAGCCGGTTCCGTGCTTCCGGCGACAGGCTGTAAACGCGCGACTGATTACCAACATGCACCGCCTGAATGCCCAGATCCATCAGCACCACTCCGATGCCTAAACCGATCAGGGTCTCACCATAGAAATACAGGATTCCAAAAGAGAACAGCGTGAACAGTTGAAACAGGCCGATGATCGGACGCGCGCCGAAGCGGTCGGTCAACCGTCCGACTCCGCCAGCCGCCAGCGCACCACCAATGGCCAGCAGTCCCAGCATGCCTGCGACATCGCTGCCATAATTCAAGGGGGGACGTTCCAGGTGAAACACGATCGTCATCCAGAACGTACTGAAGGCGGCAAAGCTCAGACTCCCGAAAACACACGATTCCCGCAGGACTTTCTCCGAAGTAAACAGCTTCCACATCGATGTCAGCAGAGGCAGATAGCCCATGCGAATCTGTGGTTTGGTACTCGGCAGCGAATACCAGAGCAGGGCCAGCAGACAAGCCAGCATCCCCGAGGCCAGGTAGTAAATCGACTGCCAGTCGATGAGCCTGCCCAGAACACCGCTGACGGTCCGTGAGAGCAGCAGTCCCGTCAGTAAACCACCCACCACCGTGCCGACGACGCGTCCCCGTTGTTCCGGGGTTGCCAGGCTGGCTCCCAGCGAGATCGTCATGTGTGTGCCCGTCGTTGACAGCCCCAGTGCCAGACAGGCGAAAGAGAGCCACACAATTCCCTCGGCTGAAGCCACCAGGAGCAGGGCACAGATCGACATGAAAACAGAAATCAGAATCAGCGGTCGCCGATTAAAGATATCTCCCAGGGGGAGGATCAGGAGCATGCCAACAGACTGGCCGATCAGGCATAAGGTGGCGGCACTACCGACGGCACTTTCCGACAGTCCCAGATCGGCGGCAATCAATCCCATCAGAGGCTGCATGTAATACAGATTGCCAACCACCATCCCCACGGTCGCGGCAAGCAGCAGCGTCATCCCTTTACTCAAGGGGACGGGAACAGGCGAATGGTCTGGCTCTCCCGCTGTGGATGCAGGGGGAGCCTCTGTGGGGGAAACAGTAGTCATGAGTCAGTTTGATTTTATCGGAACTGCTGTCAGCCAGCAGGACAGTTTTAAAAGGGGATGTCAGTCAGTAGAGCGATACTGACACAGACACCGATTGTGCTTACGGGTTCAATACAGGATGAGATTCCAGAATTGCAGCCCAACGCTGAATCCACATTCTAGGAGGCAGTACCGGATCCGAAAAGGAACAGCTTGAGTGACAGTTTCTTTGGTGTGCGTTCATTCAACAAGCTGGTGACATGGAAGGACCGTTCACAGCATTCCTCGGAGCACGGGGGGGCAGGTTTGGGGGCGAAATTTTCCTAAACAGGCTCAGGGAAGATGCACCTGGACAGTTAGAAAAGGCATCAAAGGTTTAATTCGGACAGGAGAGTCATTTAACATAGGTACATGTTGATGTTCGCATGGATAATACATTAGTCCCTGCTATCAATAGACTTGTGGAAAATTAAATTTGGGGCAAATAGGTGTAATAATCATTTTTTTGGTGGATATTTAAAGTTGAAATGGGTAGATAGTGGTAAATGTGATAAATAAGTCAAGAAAGACGATAATGAATGCTGGATAGAAAAAGTGGAAAATAACACCTTGTTGTTTTAGGGGATCAGTAAAGAAAGGAAGTCCGCCAGACTTTGCAGATCCTGAAAAAGCAGTGAGGCACAACATAGATCACGTCCATCAATAAGCTGAATAACTTACTTCTGAGGAGTTAACAGGATGCTGCTTACCAACTGGCTCGCGAACGTCACTTCCCGTCTCCGTAAACGCCCCGTCTTCCGCTCCCGCGATCGCCGGGCCATCCGCCAACGCTGGCAGACCGCACTCAGCAATCAGATCTCCACGACAGAGGTTCTGGAAGACCGGACATTACTGACGACCTTTTTCGTCGATGATGACTACACCGCAGCTTCGGACTTCACTGGGACCGATACCGACACAGGCACTGGTGGGGACCAGAACGCCGTCTGGAATGTGACCGCATTTGCAACCATCCAGGAAGCGGTGGATGCTGCTCAACTCAGTGTTGATCCTACGGATACCATCAACGTGGCCGCCGGAACTTATGCTGAAGATGTGATCGTGGATACCTCCGTGATTCTTCAGGGTGCCAATGCCGGGATTGCTGCAGGGGTTGGCCCTGGTGTCCGCGGTCCGGAAAGTGAACTGACCGGCGGGTTTCGTCTCTTTGCGAACGATGTCGTGATTGACGGACTCAAGATCGTCGATGGGACCGGTCCGGCCGGCATTGGCAGTAAATCTGCCGTCTTCATGGCTACCGGCACCACAGGGCATACGATCAAGAATAATATTCTGGAAGGCCCTGGAACGGGAGTCGAAAGTCGTGGTGTGCTCTCCACATATAATGGAAATAACGACAACATCACGATCCAGAACAATGAAATTTATGATTGGGTCGCCGGTATTCATAATCAGGGCATCACGAATGTAGACATTTTCGGCAACAACATCCACAACGTGGTCGCAGGCGTCGCCAATGACTTAGTTGCTGATGTCAGTATCGAAGGCAACGCCTTCAGCAACTCATTGGAAGGTATCGGCGTCAATACCATTTCCAATGGCACGCCCGATGTAGCCGCTCATGACAACTTTTTTGACTCCTCAACGATCACCAACCCCATCGCTCATTACGGTGGCGATACTGTCGACGCTTCCGGCAACTGGTGGGGCAGCACGGACGAAACAACAATCGCCAATTCCATGAAGAGCGACGGTGTTGATGGCGACGCTTCGAAGATCGACTTCACCTCTTACTTGAACAGCGGTACAGATGACGATGCCTTCACGGCTGGTTTCCAGGGTGATTTCTCTGTATTGAATGTAACCGCTTTGGGAGCACAGACCGGTGCACCTGATCGAATTGGAGAAGCTTTACAGGCTGTCGCACCAGGTGGGACGATTCAAATCGGCAGCGGAACCTATACCGAAACAGTAAATGCGACCGCAACGGGGATAGATAAGAGTGTCACCCTGGCACCCGGCAACAGTCCTGGTCAGGTCACCATCAACGGTGATTTGATTCTGAATGGTGATGACTCGCTCGATATCGAAGTCAATGGTACCACTCCCGGTTCCGATTATGATCAGTTGGTTGTCAGTGGAACTGTCGATCTCAGTGGAGCTGTATTGAATCTGATCGACGGCTACGATCCCGTTGACGGTGACGTGTTTACTTTGATTCAGAACAATGGAGTCAACCCTGTTACAGGTACTTTCCTGGGGTTTCCGGAAGGATATGAATTCACAGACTTCCTGGGCGTTGTTGGTCAAAGTGCCTATCTGAGCTATGTCGGCGGTGATGGCAATGATGTTGTGATTTCTGTAGAAAACTCCGCACCGGAAGTCGATCTGCCCGTTGATGGTAATCCCGACGATTATTCGCTGGAAATCGACGGGACCAATGTAGTCATCAAAGATGTTAATACCGGCGATATTATCTCTTCCACTCCCCTGGCTGCGTTGCAGGGCACCCTGGTCATTAACGGGGAAGATGGTGAGAACGATACCCTGAGTATCGACATGACCGGCATTGACGATACGACACCGCTGCAGATCGAATTCAACGGGGGGACCGGTGGTCATGATACTCTGGAACTGCTGGGCGGAAGTCTGAATTCAGTCGAGCATATCTTCACCAGCAACAGTAGCGGTAGTGTGCAACTCAACGGATCTGGAACCGATTTTATCAGCTACACCGGCCTGGAACCAATCGTTGACACGATTCTCGTCAACGACCGGACCTTCAGTTTCACCGGAGCCGCGGAGACGATCACACTCTCCGATGACGGCGGCGCGGGCAACGGTCAATCACAGATCGACTCCGATCTGTTCGGCGAGTCTGTCACCTTCCTCAACGCGACCAACAATGTAATCATCAAAACCACCGACGGCACCGGTGCGGATGCCGTACATATTGAAGGCGTCGACAGCCTGTTTGATGCCAACTTGACCGTCAACGCCGGCACCGACGATGCAGTCACCTTCCAGACAAATGCCACTAACGTGACTTCAGGCGACGTGGACATCAATGCGGGCAGCATTACCTTAGATGCGGCTGTCACAACCTCTGGCGATGTCGCCCTGGACGCGACTAACGGTTCGATTACCGGGACCAGTCTGGTGACAGCTGATTTGCTGACACTGCAGGCCACAGCAAATGCGGGTGGCTCGGGAACGGAACTGAACCTGGCGGTTGCTAGTCTGGAAGCCGATGTTGATGGCGACCTGTATGCCATTGATGCCGGAGGACTGCAGATTGGTGCTGCCGGTGGATTGGACGGAGTCACTACCGGCGGGGTTGCCAATATTGCTACCTTTGGTGGGCTGACGGTGACGGAAGATGTGGTTGCAGGTGATTCTGTGACGCTGACGGCTTTCGATTCCGCAGGGACTGGTGATGATCTGACGATCAATGCCGGTAAGAAGGTCCAGTCACTTGGTGCCTCAGTTTTATTGAATGCCGGTGATAATCTGAATGTCAACTCCACTGCCAGTGTGATTTCTGATGCCGCAGCAATCCTGCTTAATATCGATGCTGGGAATGCTGATCTGGGCACCGGGGGTGTGGCCAACCTCAATGGAACATTGCAGGCGGTCACAAACATCAATGTCAGTGGGTTCGCGGATGACGACCAGGTAATTATCGATGGTAACGGTGGCGCCCTCAACGACGGCGGAACCGTTGATGGCATCACGGGCCTCTTTACATTCTATGGTAATGCAGGTGCAGATGAACTGATCGTCGATGATTCGGGGGATGGAACCGGCGACACGATCAATATCGTCAGCACAGGACCGGGCAGCGGGACCGTCGGCGGTGCAGGGGCCACAGCTTTCGGGTTCGATAATCTGGCAGCTCTGACACTCTATTCCGGATCTGACGCCGATGACATCACGGTCAATCCCAATATATCGACGACGATTAATATCGTCGGCGGGGATCCCGCTGCACCCACGATGCCTGCTGACAGCCTGACTTACCTGACTCCACCCTTTGAAAGCTCGAACTTAACGCCCAGCGGTTTGGACGGCGGTACGATCTCTGCGTCCGGGGGCTTCCAGGATGTAGTCTTCGATGAAATTGAAAATCTGAATTTTGCCGGCAGCCTGACCGTCACCGGAACCGCGGGAGACGATGTGCTGACCATCACTGCCACCGGTGCCGATTCCGGGACCTACCAGATTGGTGCCGGTCCGGTGATCAACTTCAGCGGTGTCACCGACTTCACCTTCAACGGCGGCGACGGCGATGACACACTGATCATCGATAACACAGGGATTACTCCGACTGCCGGATCTGATTTCTTCAATCCGACATTTGGTGTCTTCTTCAATGGCGAGGGGCAGGTCACTGGCGATACCCTGCAGATTCTGGGCGGGGATGCCACGACCATCGAGCACCGCTTCGACAATGCCAGCGACGGGTCGATCTTCTACGACGGAGAGCCAACCGCAACGATTACCTATACCGGTCTGGAACCGATCGTGGATACGACCACCGCGACTGACCGCATTTTCAGCTACACAGGCGGTGCTGAAACCATCACCCTGTCAGATGACGGCGATGTGGGTGACGGTGAATCTCAGATCGCTTCCACCCTGGGTGAATCGGTTGTCTTCACGCATCCGACCGGCACGCTGACAATCAACACGGAAGTGGCCGGTGGTTCGGGCGCTGATACGGTGATTGTCAACGCCGTCGATTCGACCTTTACATCCAACCTGACGGTGAACGCGGGCAACGATGATACGCTGACCCTCAATACAGCTGACATCGGAGCCGGTAATGCTGACCTGAATGCGAATCAGATCAACGTCAACGGCACCTTCACGACCAGTGGCACGGTGGACGTCGATGCCAATGACCAGATCACGTTTGCCGCAGCCGGTGTGATCGACGCGACCGCGAATACAATCGATCTGACCGCGGGCAACAATATCCAGCTGGGGCAGATCACGACCTCCGGCGACGTCACGGTCACCGCGACCGCGGGTGCAATCAGTGATGCCAATGCCGGAAATAACATCACGGCGAACAACGCGACCCTGACCGCAGGGACCGGTGCCGGTGTGGGCGATGCCCTGGAAACCGCCATCGCTGCTCTGGAAGCTAACGTCGGGGCGGGTCTGGAACTGGATAATACGGGGGCCCTCAACATCGGTTTTGCCGGCGGGATCAACGGGGTTCAGGTAGGAGCGCCTTCTACGATTACCTCGACAGATACCATGACGGTGACGGAAAACGTCGCTGCGACCGGCGGAAATCTGCTGCTGCAGAATACGGGCGGCAATTTCAATCTGAATGCCCTGGCGATTATCTCCAACAACAGCACTTTCGAGATCGGCATTGATTCAGCTGGTGCCGTGACCCTGGCAGACACATCCACTGTGACCAGCAGTGGTACCGGCCTGATCGACATTGATGCTGTCAACAACATCGCCCTGGCGAATGTGAATACCAGCGGCGAAGTGCAGGTGACGACCTCAGCCGGTGCGATCACCGACAACAGCGGGTCCGAAGCTGCTCTGATTACCGCCGACACTGCAGCCCTGCGGGCCGCGACCGGCATCGGTGTTGCCGGAGCAGGGGACATTGATCTCGCGATCAATACTATGGCAGCTGATACGACCGCTGGCGACATCTTCCTGCAGGAACCTTCCGCTGCGACGGTCGGGATTGTAGACGGACTGATCGGGATGACGGCCCCTGGTCATATTTTCTTAGCGATCGGCGGGACGCTGAATATCAACCAGAAGATCGAAGCTACGGGTGCGGCCTCGATTGTGCAGGCGAACGTACAAGGAGATATCAACGTCAACAATACCGTGCAGACCAACGGTGGTGAGATTAACCTTTACGCTGACGATAATCTGGTACTGGGAGCGTCTTCTCTGGTGGATACCACCACGGCTGAATTGGTAAGACTCCTCGCTGATTTCAACAATGACAACAGCGGTGGGTTCACACAGGCTGAGGGGAGCCTGGTCAATGCACGAGGCGGTGATCTAATTGCACAGGCTTATGGGGATGCCGAGATTGCCGACCTGCAGTCTGCAGGTGGTCGAGTCGTTGTGGGCAGTGAAGGGGGGAGCATTGTAGATAATACGGGCGGGGAAGTTGCCCTGATTACCGCAGCTCAGGCCGCACTCTCTGCCCTGAACGGCATCGGTGTCACCGGTACCGGGGACATCGATACTGCTGTGGGAACACTCTCCGCGTTCACCACCAATAACGATGTGGTGATCAGTAATACCGGCGCCTTGATCATCGGTGATGTGGCTCCCCTGTCGGGTGTGACTTCCACGAATGGCGCCGTAAGTATTACCACCTTCAGCCCGCTGACGGTGGCCAGCAATGTGACGGCTGCCGGGACGGTCACGCTGACTGCCACGGATAATGCCGGCCCCGGCGATGATCTGACGATCAATGGCGGTGGTGTAACGGTTGAGTCAACCGGTGCGGACGTCGTCCTCAACTCCGGCGATGACTTCCTGCTCTCGCTGGGGGGATCTGTGATTGCTGACACGACGATTACGGTCAACATCGACCCGATTACCGATGGTGCCGGGGCGACCGTGGACCTACTGGGGAACGTGGATGCGACGCTCACCACCATCAACGGCGGTGACGACAGCGATATCTTCAATATCCTGCCCACATCCGATTCCCCCATCAATATCGTGGGTGGCAATCCGACCCTGCCGGGCCCCGGTGATACGTTGAACATGGACTTCAGCGGCCTGGCTTCTGATCCCTACCTCACCCTGGGGGGCGCAGCCGGTTCAGGAACCTTTAGCTTTGTCGCTCCTGATACCGAACTGCCTGTTACCTACAGCAGCATCGAAGAAGTCAATACCAGCACCGGTGCCTATCATCTGGTGCTGGACATGGTCAATTCGGGCTTCCAGAATGCCGCCGATGACATGATCGATGTCAGCCTGGATGCAGGGGGCACGAACCTGCTGATCGATATCAACAGCAGTAACTTCTTCACAGGAGCGGCCGCTGACATCCTCTCGTTTACCGTCCTGGGTTCCAACGACAATGAGTCGCTGAACATCAACGAAACCGCCGGCGGTCTGCCGTTCTTTGCGACGGCCGCACCATCTGCGGTTTCCGGATCCAACGGGGCGCACCTGAATGCGGCCGCGGATTACTTCCTGGAAGATATCTTCAACCCCAACACGTACGATGTGAACGACATCACGATTCACTACGACGGGAAGAACGGAACCGACGCGATCAACGTGAATTTCCTCACCGATCATGATGCTGCCTACTTCTCCGATAACATTGACGGCCTGGGCAGTGGTAATATCGCAGCCGCTGCCGTCGGGGATACCGACATCGATCTGGGGCTCTCCTTCGGTAACGTCGAGGCGATCGGCCTCTCCGGTTCGGGAACGGGTGGCGGACTGCATGTGGATGCTTCTTCGACTCCCGCTACCAACGCGCTCAACATCAACGATGATGCGAACCCCGGAGACGGTGTTTCACGAATCACCGGGAACGGCGGTTTCACCGATCTGCTGTTCGAGGACTTTACCGATCTGCAGGTGCTGTCAGGCACCGGCGCTGAACTGATCGACCTGATTGCCCTGGATTCCGCCACGACACTCACGAATGTGGAACTGGATGCCGACGATGTCTTCGCGGCCGATGATACGGCCAATGACACGATTCGCATTCGTACGACACCTTCTGGTACGGTAACGGATATCAATATCCTGGCCGGTCTGGGCGATGACCTGATTCAGGCCTTTGGTATTTCGAATTCGGTGAATAATATCCACGCCACGCTCTACGTGGACGGTGAAGGCGGTGACGACACCCTGACGATCATCGATTCCGGCGACGGCACCGGTGATACGTTTGAGGTCACATCGACCACCGTGGATGGTCTGAGCGGGACAGCGGGGACGGATGCGATCTACTCGAATATCGACAATCTGAACGTGACCGGCACCGCCGGTGATGACACTGCGAACATCAACCTGGGTCTGCAGGAAGATCTGAACAACGTGACGCTCAACGGTGCGGGCGGCGATGACGACTTCAACGTGCAGAACAGCACGCCGGCCGGCGTAAACACCGTGCTCAACGGGCAGGCCGGCAACGACGAGTTCTTCTTCCTGGGGAGCAATGTCCTGCGGGGCTTCATCAATGGGGGCGACAATGTCGATACGATCGACTACAGCGGCTACACCCCGGTGGTGCACGTGGAACTGACGGGGCTGGGAACGACGGACGGCTTCCAGGGGACCGAGAACAACGGCAGCATCCTGGGCACCGGTCCCGGGGGGACCGGGTTCGACAACATCAACAACCTGCTCGGCTCAGCCGGGGTGGACACGCTGGAAGGTCCCAACCTGAATAACTACTGGGGCGTCACTTCGACCGATGCCGGCTTTATCATCGCCGAGCGGAACAACCTGGCGATTGGTCGTCCGACGCTGCCCGGCGACGCGATTGCGACTCCGCCGGAAGAGCGGCTGGACTTCACCAGCTTCCAGAACCTGATCGGGGGGACGCAGGACGACCGCTTCGATCTGAGTGACGGGGCCGGCCTGACCGGCAGCCTGGACGGGGACACCGGTAACGACAGCCTGGACTACCGCGACTATACGACGGGCGTGAACGTTGACCTGTTCGCGGGGACCGCCACGAACATCGGCGGCGGCCTGCTGGCCGGCACCGGGGGCGGCGATGACGACAACAGCATCGAAAACGTGTTCGGCGGCGACGGCAACGACAATATCACCGGCGACAACGACAACAACATCCTGGGCGACGGCCTGGGGAGCGACAACCTGGACGGCGGCGGTTACGGTGTCGGCAGCGGTAACGGCGGCAACGACGTGTTCCTGATGGAACCGGGGGCCGGCGGCAGTGCCGACGTGATCACCGACATCCACGGCAACGACACGGTTGACTTCCGCTTCGCCAGCCAGGGGATTGTGTTCGACGTGGACATCATCAACACCCCGCAGGACGTCTTCGGGGGGAACACGGTCGAGCTGCGTCAGCTGCAGCCCGAACAGCCGGACACGAACCCCAGCTTCATGGAAAACGTGGTCGGCAGTGAGTTCGACGACTATATCTTCATCGATCCGCTCTCCCAGGACGGCAACTACCCGCTGGACGGGCCGCCGGTCCTGCGTTCGGCCGACGGACGCGGGGGGACCGACACCCTGGACTTCGACGCCAAGGGGCAGGCCGTGATCGATACCGGCTACTCCCTGACGGCCGACGGGGTCGGCACAGTCCAGTACCTCAACTTCGAGAACGTGACCCCGTTCGAAGACAATCCGGCCACGATCGTCGACGACGGCGACCTGGGCTTCAGCCTGGAAGGGGACTGGCCTTACCATCCGGCGGGCACCGCCGCCACCACGACGGGCATCGGCTACGAAGACGATGTGCACACCGTGCAGTCGCAGCTGGTGGATCCGGTCCACTACGGCGATGCCCGGGCCTTCTGGGAATTCTACGGGCTGACCCCGGGCGTTTACCGCGTCTCGGTCACCTGGCCCGCTTCGGACAATGCATTTGTGATTCCGACCATGGCCACCGACGCCCCGTATACCGTCTTCGACGGGTCCCGGAACGACGTTGGTACCACGGCGGTCGACCTGGGGACCTTCGATCTGAATCAGCAGCTGGCCCCCAACGACTTCCAGGCCGACGGCGCCCTGTGGGAAGACCTGGGAACCTTCACGATCAACAGCCGGACGCTGACCGTGATGCTGACCAACCTGGCCGACGGCCTGATCACCGCCGATGCGGTTCGCATCGAACGGGTCTCCGCCGGTCCGGAAGTGCAGCTGACCGACGTGACGGACGTCGCGGCACCGCCGGTCGTCCTGGTGGACGGCAATCCGGGGGGCATCGACTTCGGCACGACCGAACTGCTGACCGACCTGACCCGGACCTTCGAGATCACCAACACCGGTTCCGCCCCGCTGAACATCAGCAACATCGTGATTCCGACCGGCTTCACGACTACGCTGACGGCACAGAGTGTGGCAGTCGGCAATACGATCAGTTTTGACATCACCATGGACTCGACCGCCTTCGGCGACCGGTCCGGTCTGTTCTCGTTCGACACCGACGACGTGGACGAAGCGACCTTCAACCTGCTGCTGCACGGTCAGGTCTCGAACGTGGTGATCATCGACAACGGCGACGCCGACTTCTCGGCGACCGCCGGCTTCGAAACCTATACCACGGGCGTCAACCTGGGTGCCTCCGGCTACGAAGACGACATCGCGGGTGCGATTCCGAATCAGCCGGGCAATACCCCCGCGCCGGCCGGCACGGATACGGCGACCTGGACCTTCAGCGGTCTGGCCGACGGCTTCTACCGGGTCTCCACGACCTGGCCCGCCCTGTACAACCGGGCTGCGGACGCACCGTTCTCCCTGGACGGCGGTGCCGGAACCTTCGACCTGCCCGTGAATCAGACGCTGACTCCCTCCAGCTTCGCTGAAGACGGGACGGCCTGGTTCGACCTGAATACCTCCTTCGAGGTGGTGGGCGGCGTGCTGACGGTCACCCTGACCAATGATGCCGACAGTGCCCCGCGGGATCACTTCGACCTGGCTAACGGCGTGATCGCCGATGCGGTCCGCATCGAATACCTGCCGACTCCCGATCTGGAAGTGACCGTGGACGGCAACGTCGTCGACGATGACACGGGCGTCGTGGACTTCGGCACGACGATCCCCGGCATCCCGGTTGCCAAGACCTTTACCATCACCAACCTCTCCGCCGATGCAGTGGACGTGACCGGCCTGATCGAGTTCCCGCCCGGGTTCAGTATCGATCCGGCCTCGCCCTTCGGTACGGATACGATTCCCGTGAACATTGCGGGCTTCGGTTCGGTGACCTTCACCGTGCAGTTCGACGGCGGAACCACCGGTTCCACCTATGGTCAGCTCTCGTTTACCACGGGGGACGCTGATGAGAATCCTTACAACTTCACCGTCGTAGGAGCCGCCGGACCGGCGACCGTGGGCATCAACGACGGTACCTTTGATGCGACTGGTACCTGGAATGAACACACTCCCGGGGACGTCGGTGATCCGGAATTCCTGTATACGGGCGAGCCCTACGTCGGCGGGACCGGTACCAACCGTGCCTTCTGGAACTTCGATGTGGAACCAGGCCGCTACCAGGTGGTGGCCCACTGGTACGTCCATCCGGACGTCAGCCCTTACGGACGGGCTGCTGCCACGAATGCCCCGTACACGATCTTCTCGGATGCGACGCCGGTCGCCACCTACCGGGTCAGCCAGCAGACCAGCTCGGACGACTTCCTGGATGACGGCACCTGGTGGGAATACATCGGCGATCCGGTTGTGATCAACGACAGCACCCTGACGGTGCGGCTGAGTGACGATGCTGACGGCATCGTGTACGCCGATGCCGTGCGGATCATCCGCGTGGTGGATCCAGTGATCAAGGTCGAAGTGGACGGGGGCGCTGTCGAAGATGGCGGTACCGTGGACTTCGAAGATACGATCATCGGTGCTCCGGTGGTCAAGACCTTCACCGTGACGAACTTCGGCGAACGGAACATGGCCCTGGGCCCGATCAACGTGCCGACCGGCTTCAGCCTGGTCACGGGCTTCGGTGACACGAATCTGGCCCCGGGGGCTTCGACGACCTTCTCACTGCAGATGGACGCCAGTGTGGGCGGCAGCTTCAGCGGGATGGTGAGCTTCGGAGCCGACCTGGCCGAAGAGAACCCGTTCAACTTCACGGTCAGCGGTTCGGCTGCGGACTCGATGATCGTGGACAACGGCGATCTGGCCTACAGCACCAGCGGGGCGGCCTGGCAGGAACAGCAACGCGGCTCGCAGTCCGACCTGGAGTTCTACCAGCAGGACCAGGACGTGCTGCTGGGCGGCGATCTGCTGGGAACGAACACCGCGACCTGGACCTTCGACAACCTGGGAGCCGGCACCTACCAGGTGGCCAGCCACTGGATGAACCACAGTTCGTTCGCTTCGAATGCCCAGATCACCATCGGGGGCATCGAAGGGGGACCGATCACGGTCAGCCTGGATCAGCGGTTCTATCCGCAGGGCTTCAGTGCCGACGGTACGATCTGGCAGGAACTGGGTAACTTCCAGGTGACTGCCGGGGGCACGCTGACGGTGACAATCACCGATGACGGTGCGGACGGCGATCTGGCGGCCGACGCCATGCGGCTGGAACTGATTCCGCCCGGACTGACGGCTCCGGAAATCGACGTACAGGCCGGGGCGACTGCCCTGACCAGCGGCGTGAGCAACGTCGATCTGGGCACCGCCTTCTTCGGCGAGACCCTGTCGCAGACCTTCACGATTACGAACACCGGGACCAACACGCTGAACCTGGGGGCGATCAGCCTGCCGGGATCGGGCGAATACACGGTTTCGAGTCCGCTGGGCACGACGAACCTGGCCGCCGGCCACTCGACGACGTTCGAGATCTCGTTCAGCAGTACCGGAGTCGCCGGTCCTGTCGGCGGGGTCGTCTCAATCGTCACCAATGACTCGGACGAGAACCCGTTCACGTTCAACATCGCGGCTGAAATGACCGACGTGCTGATCATCGATGACGGCGATGCCGCCTACAACAGTGTGGGGAACTGGGATACCCAGATCTTCGATTCCCGCTACTTCCAGGATGACGGCCAGACACTGAACTTCGGTCAGAGCGGTACGGCAACCTGGGACTTCACGGGCCTGGCAGCTGGAACCTACACGGTCTCAGCCACCTGGTACAGTTACCCGAGCCCGGCTTCGAACGCCGAGTTCAACGTCTCCGGCGTCGGTCCGGTGGTCATCAACCAGCAGGTCGCCCCGAACGACTTCACTGCCGACGGTGCCGACTGGGAAATCCTGAGCGCGGCTGTGGTCGTGGGCGGCGGTGGTTCAATCACTGTGACCCTGAGTGACAACGGCCCGGCGGACGGGGCGATCATCGCCGATGCGATCCGCATCCAGCGGACCGGCCCGCTGCTGGCGGCCGCCGGTGCGAGCAGCACCTCAGCTCCGTCGATCACGCAGTCGGACCTGGACTCGGTCGTGGATGCGGCCCTGAGTTACTGGGAATCCGCGGGTCTGAGCGACGCCCAGCTGGAACTGCTGCAGTCGGTGAACTTCGTACTCGCGGATCTGCCGGATGCGATGCTCGGTGGTGCTGCAGGCACGACGGTCCTGATCGACGTGAACGCCGCCGGTTACGGCTGGTTCGTGGACGGCACGCCGCTGGACAGCAGCGAGTTCACGCTGATTGACGGCAGTCTGCTGGCCGGTTCGGGCAGTGCGGCCTTCGGCCAGATGGATCTGCTGACCGTCGTGATGCACGAACTGGGTCACACGCTGGGCCTGGAAGACCTGGCGACCGACGGCACGTTGATGAGCGATTCCCTGGACGTCTCCGAACGGCGGCTGCCGACGGAAGACGACCTCGACGCCTTCTTCAGTGCCATCTCAGGCGGAGACAACCCGCTGCTGGACTAAGCGAAACAGTTCAGACACAAACAGTCCCGACAGGCCCCCGGAAACTCAGGTTACCGGGGGCTTTTTTATTGGGGGGCAGCGTCAGGTAGCGTTTGTTAATTCGAACGGTCCATACCAAAGTACGTCCAACCGGGGCTAACGCCCTGCGGCTAATTTGGCTTTTCTACTGTCAATGTTCCTGAAAACAAGGGCAACAGTACAACATTGGCCACTGTTAATTCTTACCTGGGTAATGTTAAAGTCGTTTGAATCACCATCAGAACTATTAAATAAACACTACCGGAACCTGAAGCTGACAACCGGCTGGAAAAGTGAAGAGATCAATAGTTAATCTATCAGTGCTTCGGCCTGGCGTTGAGCATCCAGCAGTACGATCCAGTCTGATTTGGTAAAACGACCACTCAGATCACGAATGGACTTCCTGACTTTGGTCGCCCGGCGGAACAGGTTTTCAGCTTCTGCATCACGTCCCTCTTTGTGAGCCACCAGAGCCCGATAGTAGAGTGTAGTTGCCATGGCCCATTTTCGAAAGAACTCGCTCTTCATCCGACTGCTGAGTTCGATACTCTCCTGCAGGAACTGGTCTGCCTTCGCGTAATGGCCCATTCGATATTCTGCGATTCCGCAGTTGAGCGGAACATGCGGACTGTTTGGGAACAGCCGATAAGTCTCTGCCAGTTGCGCTTTGTTGTCTGTCAGATATTTGATGTGCCGCTGCATGACGGCTGTGATTTCGTCCGACAGTGCGACGTCCGCGAACGCACAGGCTTTGATGGTCCGTTCCATCACAAACGGATTCGTCGTGGGGGCCGTATCGCTAATCAGTTTCTGACAAAATGAGGGATATTCTTCTGTGTAACCGAGTTGCACCATCAGAATGGCCAGCTGGTATCCCGCTTTGTTGCGACTCTCTGTTCCCGGGGCCAGGTTTTTCCAGGCGGCCGCTAAATCTTCATAGGCTCGCTCATAGCCTCCAAAATTCATGAACTCGCCTGCCCGTTCAATATAACCCAGATAGCGGGTATCTTCCGGCAGCAACTGCTCCACTTCTCGCTGCACATGATTCAGAATGATCAGGTTCTCTAACATCGACTCGCGAATGCTGTCATCGATGCGACCTTTGGAGACTGCTTTGGCGTAGAAATTGGCGGCATCCTTTGTCTGACCTGCGTGATGCGCTGCTAAGGCCAGGTAAAACCAGTTGCTCGCCTTTAAGCCAGACAAGACTTTTTGAGTTCCATTTTTGCTGATCAAATCGTTGCTGCGATGAAACGATTCCATCGCGGCAGAATAGTCTCCCTGACGAAGCTGGGCAATTCCCAGGGCCATGTAGTTCCACTTGGCAAAGGGACCTTTCCCTTTGTTCCGGCTCTCTTTAATGGCCATATTCTCTGAAATCGCTTGCGAAAATCGCGACACGACCGCCAGCGTCTCAGGAGATTGTTTGAGATCGGAAAACAGACAGATTTTGACCGTGCGCTCCATAATCTGTAAGTCATCTGTTTCGGCGTACTCAGCCGTCAATTCTCTACAAATCGCACGGTATTCATCGAAGGCACCGAAATGAAAATTCAGGGCAGCCAGACGAAACAATGCACTGTGTCGGTCTGTGGATTTCCTCTCCAGGAACCGGACTGCTCTTTCTAAATCCTCCATTGCTTCACGGTAAAGTACAAACTTAAGCTTCTGGGTCCCTTTATTGTTGTAATACTCACCCACCCAGTTATCTGACAGGATTTCATCAGAACCACGAGCGCCTTTCCATAACCGCAGTATGTGATCTCTGCCATGCGTGGCGATCATCCGCCCATCGGCTGAGATGGCCACGGACTCGATCGCATCGAAGTGCTGTTTCAATGTGGTTCGCAGTTCTCCCGAACTGGGATCCCACAACCGGAGAGTGCTGTCGATGCTCCCGGACACCAGGGTTGTGCTGTCGGCGGAAAAAGCCAGGCAAGTGACACCGCCGGAATGTCCTTTCAGGTTGCGAATGATCTCACCCGTCTGTCCATCGTGTAGCCGAACCACATGGTTCCAGCTCCCCACCGCAAGCAACTTACCATCCTGAGAAAATGCGCCACACAGATCGGGGCCAATATTGCGCAGCCTGCGAAGTTTCGTGGGCCGCGCCTGGCTCAGATCCACCAGATCAGTTTCCTCCCGTCCTTTGATCGCCAGACGGGTACCATCGGGCGACAGTTTCAGCCAGCCAATCTGGCCTTTATCCGTCCAGTACTGAAACGTCTCGGGCTGGCTGCCGGGAGCGACAGATAAGATGGTCAGCTTCGAAGAGACCCAGTTTCCACCACCCAGATTTTCGGCGGGATGCGCCCAGACCACGGTCTTACCATCCAGCGAGATATCCATCTTCTTTGACCGAATGTAATCAACGTCCCATTCACCAACCACTTCATCGGTGAGCAGATTCTGCACCTGCAGTTTCTTGTCGTCAGGCTTCCAGGTCACCATCCACTGTCCGTTGACCGTCCGTGCCGCCCTGGGTTTGTCTCTCGCTTTACTTTTGGTAGACCAGGGCAGAGTCACGTTAACATCATCCAGGGATATAATATTGGCATTACCCGCTAAAAAGGATTTCAGCCCCGCAGGATTCGTTTTTTCACGTAACTCCCAGCAGAAAATCAACCCGGGACGACCAGGGTGAAAGAAGAGCCCGGTCTGGTCAGAATCCGAGTCCACACGCCTCGTGTTAAATGGCTGGCAGCGATTCAGATCCCAGGCCCGCGTGGCCCCCTCGGCCCCGGCTGTCCACAACTCATCCTCTGAAGTGAAGGCGAGATCGACCACGGTCTTGTCATGACCGTGAATCACGATCGGGGCGTTCTGGCCAAAATACAGGTCGTTCTCATGCGAACCAATACTCCAGACATACACGTTATGATCGCGTAAACCACAAGCCGCCATGCGTTTCCCGGAAGGAGAAAATGTAATGGACTTTAATGCCGGCATATTCAGGTAGTGGATCGGTTTGATTGGTTCAAACGTCTCAGGATCCCACAGCCGCACTCCATCATAGCCGCAGGTCGCCAGCAGTTTGCCATCGGGAGAGTAGGTAATACTATTCACGGCTTTGCGTAAAAACCAGAGCGTTTCCCATTCGGTTGGCCCCTGGACCAGTTTCCAGTCGAGCTTTGCCGGGTCATCCAGAAAACCCCGCGCCCGCGCCAGTCCCTTGTCGTAACCGACCACCAGGGTGTTTCCATCCGGCGAAAAGCACAGGACATTCACATCATCGTTCTGGCTCTGTTCATGGCGTGGCAGTTCCGTGATCAATTCCCCATCACGGGAATAGATGCGAACCCGATCGGGATACTGAACGCTGTCCTGTTCAGCGAGGAATTCTGAAACAGCGATGTACTCCCCATTCGGAGAAACAGCAAAAGTCCCGCGTCTGCCTGCAACAGTAATCGCAGACTGGGGAATCGGTTCCCAGGTATCCGTGCGATAACGCACCAGTTTGCGTTCGCCTTTCTCATCTGCTTTCGCCAGGTACAGAACTTCGCTCCCATCCTGGGTGACCCAGGGTTTAAGCCCCCAGTCAAAGGGGGCGCCAAATGACTTGATAGCTCTACGTTGCTCGGTGTCGACGATCGTAACCCTGTTACCATAATGGGGAACCATCAGGAGATTCTTTTCAGGAATCAGGCAGATCCGACCGGAAATTCCGCCAGTTCCCAGATTCACTTTCTCCAGATGAACCGCGCGCCACCAGTAATACCATTCGAATTGTCGTAAGTCTTTCTCCGTGGATTCAGGGGCAGGAACGTAGCCGGCCAGCAGCGATTTCAACTGATTGATCTTGCCGTCGTCCCACAACGTGTGTGCGTAATTCATGCCGGCCACGTATTCCCGGTAGCGGAGTTTTTCTTTCGCTTCCTCGGCCTGTCTTTGTAATTCCTCCGCCAGTTCGCGTTTTTTGTTGGCATCTTTCTCCGCGGCCACGGCAACTGCTTCTGCAGCAACCGCCTGTTCGCGGGCTTTCTGCTCTTCCTTCCGCGCTAAGACTTCGTCATCCACTTTTTGTTTCAGATGCCCTGCAAAAACAGAGGTGACGACCACCAGTGTCATCAGCAGGAGGGCTATCGTGACCGTCAGGGAGGACAAGGTTTTATTCCGACGACTCCAGCGGGCAAATCGCTCAATGGACGAAATGCGGCGAGTCTTGATCGGCTCATCTTCAATAAACCGCTCCAGGTCTTCTGCCAGATCCTGCGCCGTCTGATAGCGGTGTGCCGGGTCACGATCAATGGCTTTGTGGATAATCGTGACCAGGTCCCGCGGAATATCGGGATTGAGTTTCTCCAGCCGCGGCGGCGCCTCGCTGCTGACTCGCTTGATGAGTTGATGTCGATCGGTGTCATCGAAGGCCGGCCGCATCGCCAGCATCTCATACAGTGTCAGCCCCAGCGAGTACAGGTCCCCGCGATGATCGGATCTCCCCTCGAACGCTTCCGGGGGCATATAGCGCAACGTACCGAGGATGTCTCCCGTATGTGTGATGTTCTGCTGATCATCGGTTTTGGCCAGACCAAAGTCGGTGATCCAGACTGTACCTCTTAAATCCAACAGCAGATTACTCGGCTTAATATCCCGATGCTGGACTCCCTGATCGTGGGCATAGGCCAGCGCGGATGCGACCTGCACGCCGATACTCGCGACACTTTGCCAGTAGTTCAGTTGTTTCTGTTGCAGACGAGAGCCCGCCTCGGAAGACTGGCCCGGCAACGACAGGGAACCGGAGCGCACGCTCGAATCGGACACTCGCTCTGGAAACGTTTCGTCAAGTGACGTCGGGGGCACTGCACCAGACTGTTGCTCCGTCTCTGTGAGTACATCGTCCTCTTCAGCGGCGTCTGAGTCAGGAGCAATGATGGTCGGGCTCAACCCGTTGAGCATCAGGGAACGTGCCATCTCGGCGGCGGAGACCGTTTCGGCAGGGGTTTTACCAAGTTCGATGACCGGGACAGACCCGCTGGGGGACGCATTGTCCTGCAGCCGTTTGATTTCTTCGAGCACTTCGTCCAGGCCCAATCCCTGGATGAACTGCATCACGTAATATTGCAGGCCCTCTTCTTCGCCCACGCCGAACACGGGCACAATATTGGTATGGTGCAGTTTCGCAGCCGCTTTGGCTTCGCGGACGAAACGACGCTTCTGGTTGGCATCCAGGAGCACTTGTTGCGGCAGGACTTTGAGGGCTACGTGTCGCCCCAGTGAAATCTGCTCGGCCTCGTAAACGACGCCCATCCCGCCACGGCCCGCTTCGCGAATGATGCGATAATCCCCGAGTTGCTTTGGCTTCGAGGGGCTGCCCGGCATCGGTCCCTCAGCGGACCCGTCATCAAGCGGCGCCAGGTTTTCGACCATGACCAGGGCCGAGATAAATTCCTGTATCTCCTCGGCTAACTCCGGGTGCTTTGCGGTGTACTCGCTCACCGGCGGACGTTCGCCACGCCGATAGCGTTCCACAAATTCCTCGGCCAGGTCGGCAATCACTTGAGATTTCGAATTCACGTCGCGCATAGGGAATTCTCTCTTTCGAATCAATTTCAGGAATGATGTGAGTTTACAATCCTGAAATCGCAGGTATGAATGCGACAGGTGGGACTGCTCGATGTGTCCCACCCGTCTTTCAATCACCGTATGATTATTTCCGGATCCGTTTCCAGACTCGTAACTGGTTTCCGGAACCTTTGTCTGAAGTGAACTCCGTCGGAGCAGCCTGCCCCTCTGGGGGATGGCAAATCGTGAGTATGTCGCCCTCACTTTTAGAGATATGCTGGCCCGTCTTGCCTGCGTTATTCCCCAGTGTGACTTTGGAGCTGACGATCCGATACCCGTCTTTCAGGGACAACACTTTATATGTTCCCTGACCGATGATTATATCTCCTTTACGCGCGGTCCACGTACCATTTTTCAGTTCCATTCGAATATTCTTCAGATCCTCAGCCGGGGCGGTAACGCCGTCGTCCACGAACTTGACGAGTTGCCAGTTGCCATTGGTCTGCTGGTAGACTTTCTCGGCGATCCCCTGGTCGTCTGCAGATACCAGACCGATTTGAACAATGTAAAGACATAAAATCAGCGCGGACTTTTCAAGCTTCTGCATGATCACTCTCCCATAGATTTGAAGTGGAATCGGGGCGCAACGCGTCCCCCTGTGTTAATCAGAGAACTCTGGAAACTGCGATAGAGTTGATTTAAGACGTGTAATGGCGCGAACGTAGCGACTGCTGGCCCCGGTTTTACTCAGACCAAGTACTTCTGCTGCTTCATTCCCACTGAGCTGTTCGAAGTGCCTCAGGGCAATAATCTCGCGGTCGAGGGGATCCATTCCATTCAGGGCTTCCTGAAGTTTGATCCGCATTTCCGCTTTGATTGCTGCCTCCGACGGAGACGTCAGTTGCCCCAGCAGATGTGCTGCCAGTGACATCGAATTCGCTTCGGGCAAAGCACCTCGATAGATGGAAACCTCACGGTCGGCATCCCGAAGCTGAGTGCCCAGATGGCGACGGTGAATTTCTGCCAGTTTCAATCCCGTCATATGCCTGAGCCAGAGATAAAAGGGCACAGCGGGGTTGTCCAGATAGGTTGTAAGCTTATTAAAAATATAGAGATAAGATTCCTGAAGCACATCGGATTCGTCAATGCGCCCCTGCAGCCGCGGGCTCATTCGCAGACGAACCATCCGCTTGAGACGCTCGCGATGCAGTGAGAAGAGTTGGTCTACTGCGGCTTCATCCCCTGCGGAGGCCCGTTTCAACAGGTCGCTGATTTCGCTTGTTTCTTCAGTCATTTGTGTTCCCATACTACATTACATGCGCGGAAGGGCAGGGAGTACGCACTAAAAATGATAAAAATATCATATCCTTCCGGATTATCTGACAAAGCATCTTCAGGGAGTCTGGATTGTCTTATGGATGACGCATGTGCCCACGGTTCTGGTGTACAGCTGGGTGATTGTGCTCTCCATTCAACCGACGGTTTCGCTGGTAGAGGCTCGGTCACCTCATCCAGTCTTGCATGATCTCCCACGAATGTCATCAGTCACAATCAAATGTGACCGAAGATTGTAATCGCTTTCGGAACCGAAGAAATCCGATCTGTAATCTCGAAGCAGCCTTTTCCGGATCATATAAATTGTCTTTGAAAATCCGTTTTCGGATCGATATGCTATAAGTGTTTCCTGTCGGGCTGAATCCCTTGCGCGAATTCCTTAAATTCGGGGCTGTGATTCTGTCTTGAATCAGAAGCATGCGATCCTGTTTGAATGCTGACTGCGCCATCTTGCTATCACGAACATCATCAGTGGGGGAAGGGGATCACCGAGCAATGTCCCACAATGATCCGGACGGAGCCACGCAGAATTATTCCGGTGACCAGAATGAGTCGGATGCTGATTTCTCATGCGATTTTTTTGATGAAGAATCTCCGGCTTACCCCGAACGTATTGGCCGCTACCGGATCGAAAAAATCCTGGGCAAAGGGGGATTCGGTCTCGTCTATCTGGCGCATGATGAACAACTGGATCGGCCTGTGGCCATCAAAGTGCCGCACGCCAGGCTCATTTCCCGATCCCAGGACGTAGAACTGTATCTGTCTGAGGCGCGTACGGTTGCCAACCTGGATCACCCGCACATTGTTCCGGTGCATGATGTCGGCAGTACGAACGAGATCCCCTGTTACATCGTTTCAAAGTATATTGAGGGAACGGATCTCTCCGAAAAAATCAAGCAGCAGCGTCTCAAGTTCTCCGAATCAGCGGAACTGATTGCAATCATGGCAGAAGCGCTGCACTATGCTCACAAACAGGGCTTTGTTCACCGGGACGTCAAACCCGGAAACATTCTGGTGGGTACCGACGGTAAGCCTTACATCGTTGATTTCGGTCTGGCACTGAGTGAAAAAAATATCGGCAAGGGGGCCAAGTACGCCGGCACACCGGCCTACATGAGTCCCGAACAGGCGCGGGGCGAAGGCCACCGGGTAGACGGCCGCAGCGACATCTACAGCCTGGGAGCGGTCTTTTACAAATTGCTGACGGGCAGGCCGACCATTGCATGGGAGAAGGATACCGACATCCTGAAAAAGATTGTCTCGATGGAACCCAAGCCCCCACGGCAGGTTGACGATACCATCCCCCGGGAACTCGAACGGATCTGTCTGAAAGCGCTGGCGAAGCGTGCCTGCGAGCGATACACGACGGCCCTGGACATGGCTGAAGACCTGAGGGTCTGCCTGGCCGATATGGCGACTCAGTTGAGCTGGAACTCCAAATCACCCGGCGATTCACATTCAGGCTCCGATTCGAAGCAGTCACATGTCGACTCAGGCACTGTCGATTCCGCCATGCAGCCCATTCAGATCGTCCCCAAAGGGCTGCGTTCGTTTGACGAACATGATGCCGATTTCTTCCTGGAACTTCTACCGGGTCCCAAGGATCGGGAGGGAATTCCCGACAATCTGCGTTTCTGGAAAACCCGCATCGAGGAAACCGACTCTGACAAGACGTTCTCGGTGGGGCTGATCTACGGCCCGTCGGGTTGTGGTAAATCATCTCTGGTCAAAGCCGGACTGTTGCCTCTGCTTTCCGAAGATGTGATTTCCCTGCATATCGATTCGACGCAGGACGAGACGGAATCCCGGTTGCTGAATGGACTGCGCAAACGTTGTCCCGCCCTGACAAATGATCTGGATTTGAAGGAGACGCTGGCGACATTGCGGCGCGGGACGGGCGTCTCTACCGGCAAGAAATATCTGATCGTACTGGATCAGTTCGAACAGTGGCTGCACGCGAAACGTGACCAGACCGATACCGAACTGGTACAGGCTCTGCGGCAGTGTGATGGCGTGAGAGTTCAGTGCATCGTGATTGTGCGGGATGATTTCTGGATGGCGGCTACTCGATTCATGCGGGAACTGGAAATCCGGCTGCTCGAAGGCCAAAACTCGGCTGCGGTCGATCTGTTTCCCAGCCGTCACGCGGAGAAAGTGCTGGCAGCATTTGGTCGCGCTTTTGGAGTATTACCCGCTGATGCCAGCAGGACCACGAAGGAGCAGAGGAACTTCCTCAAGCAATCAGTCGCTGGTCTGTCGGAAAACGGGAAAGTCGTCTGCGTGCGCCTGGCGTTGTTTGCCCAGATGATGAAGGGGAAGTCCTGGACGCCCGGCACGCTGAAAGAAGTCGGCGGAACGACGGGGGTGGGAGTAACGTTCCTGGAAGAAACGTTTGGCTCATCCCTGGCTCCACCCGAACACCGTTTTCACCAGAGAGCCGCCCGGGCCGTGCTCAAATGCCTGTTGCCTGAATCCGGCACTGACATCAAGGGAGAGATGAAGTCTTACAGTGAGTTACTGGATGCTTCCGGTTACGTCCACCACCCGAAGGATTTCAACGCCCTGATCAGGATTCTCGATGATGAGATTCGCCTGATTACCCCGACCGAACCTGAAGGAGCGAATGACGACAGTGTTGCACGATCACACGTTGGCGTCGATCAGAGATATTACCAGCTGACACACGATTACCTGGTCCCCTCACTGCGTGACTGGCTGACCCTTAAGCAGAAGGAGACCTTTCGCGGACGGGCCGAACTCAGATTGTCGGAGCGTGCCGCACTTTGGACTGCGAGCCCTGAGAACCGGCATCTACCCTCGAGTTGGGAACATCTGAGGATTCGGTTGTTAACGTCCAGAAAGTACTGGACAGAGCCAGAACGGAAGATGATGGCACAGGCAGCGCAGGTCCACAGCATTCGCTGGTTGACGACCATTGCTGTTCTGGTGGGGGCGGGGTTCCTGGCTGCTTCGTACAATTCCTCACAAAATGCGATCCTGGTTGCGCATAAGCAGGAAAACAATCGCAAACAGGCCGAGTTGCTGGTTGACGCCGTACTGGCTGCGCCGGCCAGGGCTGTGCCTTATGCCATCCGGAACCTGGAACCGATTCGCGAACACGCTGTACCGATTCTGCAGAATCAGTTTGAGGACGAAGCAGTTGAACGAACAGAACGTTTGCGTGCTGCCGTGGCACTCGCGGAATTCGGACAGGTCGATGAAGGTTTTCTGGTCACCAGCATTGCAGAGGCTGAACCGGAAGAATGCGCGAATATCGTAGCGGCCCTCCAGCACATACGTGAAACTGCGCTGCACTCCCTGCAGGAACGAGCAGCGGAAGCCGAGTTGAAGCGGGACTGGCGGTACAGAGCCCGTCTGGCGATCGTGTCGCTTCTGCTGGGAGATGGGAGCATTGCACGGGACATGTTTCGACTTCGACCTGATCCCATCCAACGGACCTTCCTGATCGAGACCATTTCGACATGGCATGGTGATGTGCTTCCCTGTTTCAATCTTCCACTGGCCGAATCCGACGCCGATTATCGCTCTGGAATCTGTCTCGGGGCAGGCAGCATTCCTGCGACTGCCCTGACGACGGATGAACGAAAAGCATTGTATCCGCTCGTGGCGGACTGGTATGCAAAACAGCCCGATACTGCCACCCACAGTTCGGCGGGGTGGGCTTTACGGCAATGGAATCAGCCGCTTCCTGATCTTTCTCAGACAGACAAACCTGTCGAGGGGCGTAACTGGTATCTGAACAGTCTTGGTCTGACAATGCTGAAACTTCCTCCCGGGAGTTTCACGCGCAGAGTCAGGGGTAGCGGTTCAGACGATTCTGCCCGAATGGAGATGGGGCAGCTTCAGACAGTTAATCTGACACGACCGTTCTGGATCAGCGACCGCGAAATCTCCAGAATCCAGTTCCAGGAATTCATGGACGATCCGGATTATGCAGATGCGAACAAGCCGCAGAACTGGAAGGGGGCCAGCCCCGCCCGCAGTCCCTCTCAAGATCACCCCGTGCAGGGTGTCTGCTGGAATGACTCGATTCTGTTCTGTAACTGGCTGAGTCGGAAGGAGGGTTTGAAACCGGCCTACCTGGTGAGCGGAGAACTGGACCCGGACTCGAATGGTTATCGCCTGCCGTTTGAGGCGGAATGGGAATTTGCCTGTCGCGCGGGGACGGAAACCAGCTTCGCATCGGGGAACAACGATCTGTTCCTGAGCCGCTATGCCGTCTACGAGTCAAACTCAACAGCGATCTGCGGCAGTAAACTGCCCAATGGCTGGGGAGTGTTTGACTCACATGGGAATGTTTACGAATGGTGTCAGGACTGGTTCGGGATTTATGGGTCCGAACGCAGCGTCAATAATCCGCGCGGGCTTCCCAGGGGGGAACAGCGTGTGCTGCGGGGGAGTGCATTTGATTATGAATCAAAGTTTGCCCGTTCTGACTCGCGTGCCTCAAACCTCCCGGTCTATCGCAGTTACACGATTGGCTTTCGCGTGGCCAGAACGCTCCCCTGATAGTCACGTCTGGCAGGTCCTGTTCGATGCAGCAGTCAGCTGCACAGAGACGTCTAAGCGCGGAACAGGTAGCAGAGCGGTGCGACCCTGGAACCGAGCTGTTTCAGGCAGGACTCATACAGTTTTTCCTCAAACCTCGATTCTTCAAATCTGAGTAGAATCCGACCTCGCTCCGTCAGGTGCTGCTTGCAGTGGTGAATGTACGTGGAAAATTCTTCCGCTGACCAGTTTCCAAATCCGATCCATGTGATCCAGGTGGCGAAGATGACGTCGTATTTTAATCCCGTTGCCGGCAGGGGGGCCTGTATGGAGGAAACATACGGGCTGATGCACTGATTCAGATTTAGTGCCTGATACAGTTCCTTGTAGATGGGGCCGTCGCGCAACGGGTCGCATCCCTGCACGCTGCATCCCAGTCTTTCCCTGCAGATCCAGAGCAGATAGCCCGGACCACAGCCGATGTCGTAGACGACTTCACCATGTCGGGTATTGGCCAGTCCAATACACTCGCGGCTTTGCTGGACATACCGTTTTGCCGAGGCGAGCCACTTGTATTGAGACGGTCCGTGCACGAGTGTCTCATGGGCCTCGTTAATCGAGGCGAATAATGTATCATACCCAGTCATGTTTATGGCCTTTTCTCAGTATTCAGCACATCCGAGCACACTCAGCGTTTCCTGGCGACGATGCGAAAATCTCGATCCCGCACGTGAAATTGTGCCGGTTCAATACAGACATCGTCAGCTTGAAATCCGCCAAATTCGATCAGCTGATGTTTCAATGATTCCGGTGTGTAACCCCAGCGGTGACCGTAGGCTGGATCCTCGTGTTGCGGATCGCCATAGAAGACGTGCATGTGGTAACTGTTGGAGTCCTTGTATCCGCCCAGTAACGAGCGACAGGCAATTTCCAGATTGGGGCATTCGAGAACCAGTTTTCCACCGGGGGCGAGTACATCGTGGAAGCATCTGGCGAGTTTCTCCGCCTCCCATTTGTGAAAATGTTCCCAGACATGAATCCCTTCGATAATCTGCCACATTCGGTTTGTGACCGACGCGGGCAGGGGAGGGATCTCAGAGACGATGTCCGCAGAGGGGTGACTGTCTAGATGCAACCAGCCGTTCTTTCCTGTGCCCCGCTGACCGACTCGCAACTTGCAGTCTGTGGCAGCGTTTGCTGCACCTGCACCGCCATTGATTCCATAACTGGCAGCATCGGCGATCCGGGAGTGGTCTCCCTTGAAGTGGAGAATCTTCGCTTTTTCCATCACTGATTTCTCAGTGAAATAATGGCTGTTGTAAATCTCTGTACTCAGGAGCCGAACTCTGGCGCCGGAAACATTGCCGACCGCATTTCTGTACGTGATCTCTTTGAACAGGAGATTCAGGGCCGCCTGATCGTTCTGTTCGTCTGCGAGTGCCGCCCATTTATGGATGAACTGTTCGCTGGCCGGTGTGGGGTTTGCGAAAATCACTCCGGCGTCGACTGCTTCCCGTTTGTTGTGCCCGTTCCTCTTGTACAAATTCCATTCCTCTGGCCGGTTGACGGTGACTGCAAGATCGACGCGTGCCAGGACATCGTGCAGATGCTGTACGAGAAAAGCATCGGGATTCAGCCAGAGGACCGGCCGCCTGAAGCGTCGCAGGGCCTGGAGAATCAGACGCGGTTTGAAATCAGAGCGCTGTCTGCCGGGCTCCGGTTCGGTCAATTCACGGGTAGCGAAATCGACTGGCGCACCGCGATGGAAGCCACCCAGATCAAAGATTTTCCAGTCCACGTTGAACTTCTGGATCTGGTCAATCCAAAGGTTTCCCCAGGAACTCATGCTGGAGTCGCAGGCCGAGATGACGAGCAGGTTTTTGATTCTCATAGCAGGTGGTCACCAATTCGGTGGAGTGGTACATCGTTGGGAAATGTCTCAAAAGGAGTTCCCAGCCTTCGGAGCACGACAGGGAGCACGATCTGGTCGCGGGTGGTGCCCACGCTGACTTCGCGCCACCATTCCCGGTTAAACGTGGTGATATCAGGGGTATGGCGCCTGAGGATGACGCCGCCATTCCATAATCCATAGCCAGGGGGATGCCCCTCGGACTGATACCGGGTCACCGCATCTTTGATTTGTCGCGGGTCTCCGCGATTCACGTTGATGCAGTGATTCGCTTCTTCATAAATGCAGTTCCGTCGTGCATGGCGATGCAGAGCGAGATCTTTATTGAGTTGATTGACGGCTCCGTTCAGATTGTGCAGTTCCACCCGGCCATCAATCCAGAGGGAAATGTCACAGTCGAGCACTTCATGCGCGAGGATCTTGAACGACTTTGCCTGCATCAGCGGGTCTCCCGTCGGGCGACAGTAGTGAATCTTCCATACGTTCGACTTCAGTCTGGGATTGTCGGTAAAACAGACGAATTTCACTCCCGGCATCGGATCCAGCGGTTCCTTTAAAGTGTCGTATCCACCGAAGATGGCGGTGTAGACGACCACCGTTTCCCGGTGCAGGATCCGGTCCATCGCAGTAAGATAGTGATTGTCACCATACGGGTTTGTTAAAGCTGGCCCTGCGAGCGCCTGTTGCATCACACCTGCCAGTTCTGCTGCTGTAAACTGAACTGGTACGGTCGGGATGTCCGGAAACAGAGACGTAGCCGCCGGGCACTCAGTAGAGACTGCGGGCAGACCGGCGGCGGCAGCATTCGCGAGCTTGATCTGGGGCTTACAATGGCGGTTTAACGCTGTGTCGAACGGGGGGAGCCGTAATGCCAGAGCCAGTGATGCTCCCTTCAGAATATTACAACCGTCTCCCGTTACGAATTCTTTACCGAGCATGCGACAGGCTTTTTTAATCCGATCCAGGCCGGAATCAATAAAGCATTTCAGGCCGGAATATACGATCGGGCCGTCCGGGTGATACCAGCTCTGCTCGATCCGGGAATCACTCTGGTGCGGAACCAGGTGCACGCCGACGTGATCAGGAACCGCTGCGCGCATCACTTCATAACAGGCAGGGCTGGTCGCGATCAGTTCATCGAACTGGTGCCGCTGATATTGCGATCTCCAGTAATCAACGGGGGCGATGTCGGTTTTTGTGGAGCAGAAGACGTCCAGTGGGTCGTAAATCAGACGGTCGCATTTCCCGCGGATTGTGGCGGGGCAGAAACCGTCCTTGATCGAGATGATGGTTTTGCGGCGGACCATACTGGGAACCTGTCTGGGAGCGATCAGTTTGCACGCGAGGTATTCTGACAGCGCGCTGCCCCGCATCTCCACACCGCCAAATGTCCGGTCGCCTACGACAGCGAAATCCCCTGTCTTTTCCGGTTTCGTTTTTGCCTCCGCCAGTCCTGCTGCCCGGTCGGGTGGGACTTTGAAATGTTTCAGAACCGGTTCTACATCGAGTCCCAGCTCTTGGAACCCGATGAGGTAATTGCGGATCCGGTCCTTATATTCCACGGAGTAGGGGGCTCCCTCGGGGCGCTGGAAGCGGTGCGTCCAGCGGAGCCACGGACAGCAGAGAACCCGGTTACCGTTTTTCCGGAATTTCTCCATGATGTAGGTCTCGCACCCTCCAAAGCCTCGAAACTCGGGATGAAAGCCCGGCCACGCAGCACGTCGACAGGAGAAGAGCCCCATCCCCTGCTGCCAGATCTCGAACGGCTCCCCTTCCGGGGCCCGACCACGCTCATCAACGGCCCAGACGCCCCAGGCGCCTTTACTCCACTGGGGACGCTGATGAGTTGCCGAAACGGCCCCACTGTCCGTGAGGATCGGACCGGATAAGAGATCGCGGCTGTCCGGATTCATCCGGTAATAGTCGATTAACTTTTGCACTGCTCCCGGGGCCAGCAGGACGTGACAGTCAATGCAGAGAACCGCTTCTCCGCGTGCCTGGCGGAAGACTTCATTTCGCGCCTGTGCTGTACCGGTCGCAGCGTCATAAGGAAAATAAGAACCGTAGGGGACGCGCTTGCGCATCCAGTCTTTAACGAGCTGTCCCTGCTTCGAATTCGGGTGATTGTCCACGACTACGATTTCACAGTCGCGCATGACATCGGCATGGTGCATCATCAACGACGTCACGGTGAAATAAACTCCGTCGAAATCGTCGAAGGTTGCCATGCCAATTGTGAGAAAAGGTTTGCTCAACTTACAATACCCTGGAGAGTTTTCGGATCGGCAACGGCAGCTTGTTTCCGCTCCTCTCCGACCCCATACAGAACAGCGGACCTGGAGAACAATGAGCAGAACGTCCGTGCGCAGAAGCAACGGTGATGCCATGACTGCTCGCAATTTGATATATACGACGCAGAATCGATTGAGAAACGAGTCGATCACTCACTCGGACGATCCCATGGTGGCACTGTCAGTGTGACATGGGGGTGGTCGACGGAGTGGGAGTCATCGGGGTTGTGGTCAGGAATGCATCGTTGAAACAACCGCCTGCGCGAACTTCACTCGGTTGTTCGGCGGACACCGATGAAGCTGGCCCAAATCGCCGACCGTTGCGATAATTGGTGACAGCCAGAATTCCTGCCGCGACGAAAATATCCTGCCATTCCAGTACCTGCGCTTCGGTCACTCCGAAGCGGGCTGCAATTCCGCGTACCGTTTCCTCACGCCTCAATAGTGCCATTAATGCAGCAGACACACAAATATCCCGCTCTATCATGTGTTTTCTCCAGCAACTTACTTCATGGGTGGTAACGAGAGCTTCGATCGGAAGTGATGGTTGTGACTTGATCCTCGAAATGGTGGCCCGAGGGAGATCAACACTCCAGAACTGTCTATGTAGAACCAGTGTTTACATGTTTGGAACGCTTGAAAACCTATCTTCAAGATACAGTTGAACAAGGGGCAATGTCGAGGATTAACTCACGAAAAACAGATATCCCCGTTCGAGGTGGGACTCAGGCCTTATACAGCCGGGGGAACAGATTCCTGGCTGTAAATGTACTTCTGCTCAATACGCGGGGGAGCTCAGGATCGGCTGGAAGCAACGGAATTCAGTTTAACATCAACAGGGGGCGTCTTGTTTTCAGATCCCAGATCAGAATGTGTTGCTCGCCATCAGGAGTGAAGAGTCGCTGACCGTCTCTGCTGAAAACGGCATTATGAATCAGGTCTTTCAGATCGTTTGACAGGGGAATCGCTTTCTGATTCGGCGGTTGATAAGGTTGTAATAACAGCGAGATCGATTTTGTTCTGCGGGGCACATTGATGACGACAGAACAACTGACATATTGCGCATCAACAGGGCTGACTGCGACCAGGGTTCCCTGAATGGGGCTCAGCGCGCTCCCTTTCTGCAGGTCGTATTGAAGCTGATCTGTAAACAGCCGCGTGCCGTCTGGTGAGAGAGTCAGCTTGCGCGCCCCCATGTATTGAAACCGTGGTTGATTGAATTCGAACGGTTCGAGGAAGTGTTTTTCATCGAGCTCAGTCTGGGGGATCTCCCAGCGATTCAGTTTGGGGTCGATCCTGGGTCTCCCTTTCGTTTCGAGTTCAGGGGAAGAGGTATATAAGTACTTTCCGTCCGGGGAGAGAATCATGGCAGTGATATGTGTGAGATGTCCCAGTGACATTTCCCACGCACGCGTTTTTCCGGTAGCGGTATCCCAGGCGATGACATCATGTTCCGGCCCGTTGGAGAACAGGGTTTTTCCATCAGCGGAAAACTGGACGCACCGGGCGCCCTGCCAGTCAAATGGATATTCCTGCAGTAATTTTCCGGTTTCATAATTGTATAATACGACAACGCCCGAGGTATGGTCGATCGTGCCGCAGGCCAGCGCGATCAGCTTGCCCTCCCGGGCGATGTCGAAGTGGTTCAGATAGTTTCCTTCCGGCACTGGCAGGTGCAGGGGAAGTGGTGTTCCCGTCTGTGCGTTCCAGAAACGGACGCCATCAATGTAATCGCCGATCGCCAGCAACTCGCCTGTGGGATCGAGCTGCATGTGCCTGATCGCCCGGCAGTGGTGCTGCAGCAGCGGTTGTGTCTGATACTTGTAAGTCAGCAGTTCACTCAGAGGCCGGGTGAGCAGTTCTCCCTCGGAACCGCTCAGGGCCACCAGCTGATTATCCGGAGCAACAGCGACCGAAAGCAGGCGTTCTGAAGTGTCCATGAAAGTGCTCTGACGTTTGCCCGTGGAAAGATTCCAGGTGACCAGTGTCCTGTCCAGTCCGGTGGTCAGCAGAAACTGACTGTCAGTCGTGAAAGCGACATCCGAGACCCGCCTGATGTGCGACTGAAATGTATGCAGGACCTTACGGGAGGCAACGTCCACGATTTTCACTTGGGGGATTTCCCAGTCGCTATACTGAACTTTCTTTTTATCGACGCCGAAAATGGCCAGCTGTTTTCCATCCGGAGACCAGCGCACGCCATGGTGATCTTCCAGGACCTGCAGCGGTTCCCCCACCGGCTGGCCTGTCTGAAGATCCCAGATCCTGACGCTGTGGCCGATGGTTCGATAACCGTCAAAACTGGCCGATGTTGCTGCCAGCTGTTTTCCGTCCGGAGACCAGGAGAGGGAGAATACCAGGTCGTCCTCATTCTGGAATGCCCTCGTCTGTTCGAAACGTTTGGTATCCCAGAGTTTGATTCCGAAGCCGGTTTGCGGGTCTGTTCCCGTTGAGACCGCGATGGAGTCGCCTGCAGGTGAAAAGCGGGCCTGATAGATTTCGGCTTCCAGCTGAATCGTTTTTACGATGGAGAAGTCGTCCGTCTTGCGGAGGATCAGTTGACCGTCCATGGCCGCGGTCGCCACCAGCTGGCGGTCCCGGGAGTAAGTAATGGAAGTGACAGGACGGGTATGGTCGGTGAATTCGTGCAGGCTCTGTTGTGTTTTGACATCCCAGACCGTGACCACCCCGTTCTCATTGCCCGTCAGAAACTGCTTTCCCCCGTTGACAAAGCAGATGGGAGAGACAATTCCTTTCGCGGTGGCATAGGCTTTGTTTTCCGGTTCCTGTGATGACATCTGTCTGAAAAATTCGGAACTGGAGACTCCGAAGTTGGCCAGCAGGTCTCCTGATAAATCGGTTCCCAGTTCCTGTACCAGTTTTCTGGACTCATCCCGACTGCCGTTGACCCATTTCAGGTAGGCAATCAGGGACTGACCGGCATTTCTGACCTCGGGTGAAGTTTCCGGTCGGGCATTGTATCCCGTAATGACTTTGGTCAGATTCTCCGCAATCGCGGGGCGGGTTAAGAGCTCTTTGCGATCTGAAATTGGTTTGAGGCTGCTGAGCACTTTGAAGTATCTGCCGGGAACGATGGTATCGAACCGTTCTGTCTGCAGGCATTCCTCTCCCAGGGCCAGCAGTCTTGTTTCGCGTTCAGCAAACAGGGGGAGCTGGTAGACCTGAATCAGCGTGTCATAGGCGGCAACATAATCAAACTGGGCCCTGACCACCTGGTCAAACCAGAAGCGAAATTCGGCTGGGGTAACGGCCTGACTGTTGAATTGTTGGATGATTAACTGATTGACCAGCATCACCTGGTAAGGGGCTTCAGGTAAATCAGGATCCTGCAGCCAGGCTTGCTGAAAACAGTCGCGGGCGATCTGGGCCTGTCCTGGCTGGAAGTTGGTCAGGTATTCCAGATTATGTTGCGTCTTTTCAGGCTTCGTCCAGTAGCAGGCATGCATCGCGTGGACATCGATGGCCAGCCGGTAATGCAAATGCCCTTTCAGCATTTGAGTCAACCAGGGATCTGCCCCGGACTGTTCCAGGGTGACAACGATCAGCCTGAAGAGACGGATTTCCCGGATCACGAAGTTGTCGAGGATGTGTTTCAGCAGGAAACGGCGTTCATCGCGGTCCAGTTTCCGGTCAGCCAGTACGGAGACCAGATGCTGGGCAGCTTTCCAATGATAATCTGGTTCCCTCGAATTATTTGGTTCTGCTCCCGGAAATCGCTCGGAAACAGTCCAGTGGTAAGTGATTTCGCGAGAAATATCCCGGACGAGCAAGGACCCTTCCAGTTGGACCTCCGGTGGATAGCGGGATTCCTGTAGCGGGTACAGTACTGTTTTCAATGCTTCATCGAGCATCTGTTTCTGCTGGTCTGGGTGCCTGTTGGCCGCCCGCGCACGGATGTAAAACATGCGGACAATCGGATCGTCGCAGCCGGTCGACTCGATGAACTCCCCCTGTTGCTCCATGCGGGTCGCCGCCTCTTCTTTGAGGGCGCTCTGGCTGGCAAGGGCACAGCAGTCTGTCAGGAATGTAACCGCCTGTTTGTCCCAGCGGGGATCACGATGACCATATTTCTGATACGAACCCAGAAAACGATCGAGATACCATTGCTGCCAGCGCTGATCGATCTCCTGCTGCAATTCCGTCTCTGGCAGTTCGCTCAGAAGTGTGGGAGTATGCTTTTCGATCTGTGCCCGAATCTGCAACTGGTGATCGGGCGACGGTTCCAGCTGCGGTTCTGTTGATGGTTCGGACGAGTTCTGGTCAGTATCCTGCTGGTCACCTTCCTCTCTGGGGGCTGCGATCATCGGGATATACATTGGCAGTGTCGGGGTCATATCGGCATAGAATGCCTCCACCTGTCGGAGCGTTGCCTGTTCCTGCATGACTTTTTTCAGCTGGCTGTCGGGTTCGGTTTGCGTGAAAATTGTAATGCCTTCCACTTTGCCCTCATCCCTGGTGTCGTAGGTTACAATCTTCTGTTCCTGATCCACGACCAGTCGCAGGTGGTAACTTTTGAAGATCCCGCTCCAGCGATAATGAATCTTGCGGAGCCGGATTCCGGAATCATCAACGGTGACGCTGGGGAACCCCTGCTGAAAAGACTCAAACTTCTCGAGGGGCAGTTCCTGGTTGGCAGGCAGGTTGTTCATCGCCTCATCCAGCGCAGCGACACTCTTGCGCTGTGACGATTGCGCGTACCATTCGACGAACACAATCACGATTAACAGTCCGATGAACGACCAGCGATAGATGCGCCGCGATTTAAGCCGGGATGCTTTTTCTTTAGCGTCTGTCATGAGAGACCTCAAAAAAGGACTTTACATTCTGGCCGATGAGGGTGATTCAGAATCGATGATGAACCTGATCCTCTCCCTCGGTCCGACTCCTGCTGTCTGTTTCATGTAACCGGTCTGCAGATTCGGTAAGCAATTTCGGAAATTAATTGTATTTTTTCAATTTTCAGCAGTGCGCTGTCAGAAACAGTCAGTGCAGGGGCCGGTTTTCTTCAGATTCGGGATCCGGCTTACGCACCCCCTGTTGATCGAGGCGGTTCAGGATGTCCGTTACCGATTGCTGTTCCCGTTGTCTCAGCTCCAGGGAATCCAATGTGGCATAGGACCGATGCACCGCCTGTTCCAGGCCTCCCTGTGCCGTGAGATAGCTGCCCAGGTCTTCCCATTCCTGCTGGAATTCACTGTCGAAGTTCCGGGGATCACTGTAACGACGCACCCGGGCTTCCAGAGTTTTTTCAAGACAGTCCGCCAGTTGTCTACGGCTGTGTTTAAAATAGTTTTCGACGGTCGTCGTCTGCAGGCCCAGGTGCTCAGCGATTTCCCGAGCCGTCATCTGCTCACAGATCTTACCGTAGAGGACTCTGAAATAATCTCCGCGATTGGTGGAATAATATTCTGCCATCACGGTTTCGACACAATCCTGCAGCAGTTCTTCCACCCAGGCGGCATAAAAGAGGTCGAGCTGTTCGGGAGAAGCCCCCTGGCTGTCGAGAATCCAGTCGGGGCGCGCAGGATCATGGGCCAGTTTTTCGAGAATGTTCTGACGCCCTGTCTGAACCCGGGCCTGGTTGGAAAGGACGTTCCGGACGACCGAACAGATCAGGGTTCGCAGCCGGGCGGAGGGATTGGAGAGCCAGCGGGCCAGCAGCTGATTCTGAATCAGTGCGGCAAAGGTTAAGGCAGCGACTTCTTCTGCATCGGTGAGATTGATTTTCCCCCAACGGATGGAAAAGCGACAGACGGGCCGCCAGTAGTCCGTCATGAAGGTCCGCCAGTCGTCTTCATTGCCCGTGGTGGCAATCCGCTGAATCAAAGTATGGCGGGTCTCCGGAAATGGCATCGAAACGAAACTTTCCTGCTGCAGCCCTGAAGTCTGTAAGAGGAGCGAAGTGTTGGCAATCAAGGGACTTAGTGCTCAGATTCACCAGGTCAATACCGGGGTGCTGCCAGTACAACCTGATGCTGCTGGCTTCCATTATTGGACCTCAATCATGAGTTCTCAAGAAATTTCTTTTAAAAACGAAACCGAAAGCAGTCCGGTATTACATGAAAAGAGTGATTCGACCAGGCAACCAGTTCTGGTCTGCCGGCGTCACTCAATTCACAACCGAAATGGCGCAAGGCAGGAAATTGATTCTTATTAATACAGGCAGGTGATCATGTTTTTTCCAATTCCAATGCAGGTGGAGACCGAGGCCCGACAGCCAACGGTACCGACAGCGAATCTGGTGCTCATTGCTCTGAATGTGCTGTTCTATTTTCTGGTGCCGCTGGAGTCGATGATGACCGGACCCGGGATGCCGCTGATGACCATTCTGACTTACGGATTTGCACACGGCAGTTTTTTTCATCTGCTGTTCAATATGTGGTATCTGTGGGTGGTTGGTAACCCTGTGAATCGTCGGATAGGCAATTTCTATTATGCCGCCACTTACCTGGGAACGATTGTCCTGATTGGAATACTGGCCCGCTGTCTGGGGGGCAGTTTTATATATGGTTCTTCAGGTGCGGTTTTTGCCGTACTGGCGACAGCCACGCTGCTGTTGCCCGTCAAACGGGTTGAAGTGCATTACCTGGCCCTGTTTCCCCTGACGATTTTGATCGGCCTGTTACGCCTGCCCCGCTATGGCCTGCAATGGTTCATCCGCTGGGATCATGCTTCCATGCCTGTGCTGCTGTTTTCACTGTTGTTTCTGGTGCTCGAGCTGCTGGGATTCCTGATCTGGTTTCTCCAGGGACAGATTCATGTCACCAGCCTGGGGCATCTGACTGGGTTCGTGTGTGGCGTCACAGCTGTGTTGCTGCTGCCAGAGCGAATCACAATACCACAGAAGGCGGCCATGAGCTGAAACTCTGAATGATCAACCGTTTCAGTTCCTGGCAGAAACAGATCTGATATTTCTAAAGACAAACCAGTTTCTTTCTGAGAACGCCTGGTCGAATTTCTCAGAATTCAATCGCAAGAAAGGATCCAAAATGGGTATATTTAAAAAAATCAGCGATATTATCTCTGCCAATCTGGGGGAGATGATGGAAGAGTACGAAAACCCGGAACTGATGTTGAAACAGGCGATTTCTGAAATGGAGAACTCCATCAGGACGGCCCTGCAGGAAACAGCGAAATCGCTGGCAAGCGAGAAGAAACTGGCGAAAGAGATGGCCCATAACGAGAATGAATCCCGGCACTGGCAGGAACGCGCAGCGCAGGCCGTCGCGGCGGGAGATGATGAGCTCGCGCGGAAAGCCCTGTCTCGCAAAAAGGAACATGAAAAAATCTCCGTCGCGCTGCAGGATCAACTCAAAGTCTGTCAGGAGGCGAATCAGACATTGCGGCATCAGCTGGACGGAATGAAAGCCAAGCTCGCCGAAGCCAAACGCAGCCTGGCGACTTTGTCGGCACGGAATAAAGCGGCGCAGGTCCGGAAAAAAATCTATGCCCGTTCGGGGGAGATGAATTTTGACCTGGATGACTCCGCGTTCCAGACTTTTGAGCAGCTGCGGGAGAAAGTCGAACAGGCGGAAGCAGAAGCCGATGCGCTGGCCGAGTTGCAGGGGATCGATCCCGCCAGTTGGGACAGGGACGAGGTGGGAGTGAGTGACAGCGAAATCGATCAGGAACTGGAGCAGCTCAAACAGGCGCAAAACTCCGGCCAATGATCGCCTGAAAGGAATCCTGATGTCAGACTGCTCTGAGATGTGTGAAGTGAACCCAGAATAATGATGATCTGCCTGGTATGATCGATGGCTCAGTAAAAAGTGAAACGCATCAGCCGCTGACGGCATTCCGGGGGGAAGATTTCTCCCGTGATGAGATCTATACGCTGATAGTCGATCTGGCTGATCAGGTTCAGGCTTTGCATCAGTCACAGCGATTGCATCTCCGAATCTCGCCCGAAGAAATCTGTCTGAATCAGGCGGGAAAGCCCCGGTTATCTGCTGCAGACGAGAGCCGCATTTTCAGACGTTCTGATTTTGACCGGCAACTGTTTCCGCCGGAATTACAACAGGTGGATCAGCTGGATGTTTCCATTGACCGGGAGCAGGCTGCTGCTGTGCTCAGGCAGGCCGGTCTGCAACTGGATCCCGAACGGATCGACGTCTACCAGTTGGGAGCGCTGTTCTGTTTTTTATTAACCGGCGAGAAGGTCGAGTCTTATCTGCGGAGTCCCAGGGCCAGGGCCAAAGTTCCGACAGAATTTCGTGCCGTCATTGATCGTACGCTGGGATTCGAACCTGCGGCGGTGATCAGAAACATCGAGGGCTTTCGGGCTGCATTACGGTCCCTGCAGACTGACTCCGATTCCTCTCAGACAGCACAGGCAGACCCTGCCGCCGAACAGAGTGGTGATGAGCTCCCGTTTCAGAGACTGGGACACTACGAGATTCGGGAACGCATCGGGCAGGGGGGGATGGGAGATGTCTATCTGGGTTATGAACGTTCGCTCGATCGCCAGGTTGCCATCAAGGTGCTGCCTCCCGAATTTGCCCGGCAGGATGAATTTGTAAAACGCTTTTATGCTGAGGCCACCGCAGCAGCCCGGCTGGTTCATCCCAATATCATTCCCATCTATTTTATTGGAGAAGACCAGGGTCACCATTACTTTGTGATGCAGTATGTCGAAGGAGAGACCCTGGCCGATCTCCTCAAACGGAAATCGAGGATCGAGATCGATCAGACCCTGGCCATCATCGAGCAGGTCTTGAGTGGCCTGGCAGCAGCGCATGCGGAAGGCATGATTCATCGCGATATCAAACCGGGAAATATTCTGCTCGATCGCATCAACCGCAAGGTTCTGCTGGCGGATTTCGGCCTGGTGAAATCGCTGCTTACAAAAACGGAGATGACAGCGACCGGAGTCGTCATGGGGACGGTCGACTATATCTCCCCGGAACAGGGACGCGGACAGCCTGTCGACCCCCGTTCCGATTTATACTCCCTGGGTGTGCTCACCTATCAGATGCTTACCGGCCGACTGCCGTTTCAGGCGGACAGCCCGACCTCCATGATATTTCAACATGCTTATGAGACGCCTGAATCGATCCACAAGCTGGCTCCCGGTGTTCCCGAACCGCTGGTGAAGATCGTCGACAGGCTGCTGGCGAAATTACCAGAGGAACGTTATGAGTCGGCTGAACTGGTGCTGGAAGACCTGCGCGCCTTCCGTTCGGGATATGATCCCACCACTGAATCGCGGCTCCAGGCGGGATCTCCTGGTGCCGACCAGCAATCCGCAGGTGAATCCATTTCTGCAGTGGAACCGTCCCGGACCACGATCATTGAATCGCCCCGCTTTGAAGCACTTTTGCTGCCGGAAGCTTGCGACGCAATACAACCAGCCGGTTTCTGGAAACGTCAGTGGCGAAAAGGGCAGGATCTGTTCCGGAAATACTCTCCCGAACTGCTGCAGCAGTTGCAGAACACACAGCAGCAGTTTGAGGGAGCGATTCAGGAGTACCAGCGGCGACGAAGCAGTTTAGAGACACTCTACCAGGAAGCGGAATTGTCATTACAGGAACTGAATCGACTGGCAGACCGCTGGCAGAGCGCCGCTGAGCGGGCTCAGTCCCGGGCAGAAACCGCAGCGCATGCGGATCTGAAACACCGTTCAGGAACAAAGCTACTGCAGACAACAGGCGGAAGAGGTTCGCCGTCAAGCGGTGCAACAACAGGAACAGCTGGAGTCGATGGCCCTGCAGAAAGCACAGATCAATGCACGATTACAGCAACTGATCTGTCAGCGCGATCTGCTGAACGCCCGGATTCACGCAGCCCAGGCCCGGGGAGTGGTGCTGGGGAGCTCACTGCAGGCAGCGACGGCAAAACGGAGTTTGCTCCCTTATGCTGTTGCCGGAATCCTGGTAGCGGGGGCCTGTCTGTTTCTGTTCGGGAAGGTGGGAGCACTGCTGATCCATGGAGTGCCACCAGCCGAGAGTTCCTTCACTGCTGCCGGTGAGAATCCTGATCAGTCCGGTGTGATCCCGGCCCATTTTAACTGTCCACTTTCGGAAGACGGTTATCAGCAGCGGGGGGTTACCTTTCCGAGTATGGTCGAGGATCTGATTTTCCACCCATCGCTGGTCGGGGGAGTTTATCAGAGCCTGGCGACTTCCCATGCCGATGGCACGGTGAATAAGATGAATGTGACCGACCGCTCCTATAACGGGCCGCATTTGCTGACAGAACATCTGGAATCGACGGGTCGGCTGGCTTATGCTCCTGACGGAGACCTGCTGGCGACGAGTTTAGGAGACGGCTCAATCAGCCTGTGGTCAACCTATGGAAACGGACGCGAGTTTCGCAGGCTGAAAGGTCATACCGATCAGGTGCAGGCAATGCTGTTCACACCGGACGGGAAACAACTGCTCTCCGGCGGGCTGGATCAGACGGTTCGCTTGTGGGACATCAAAACCGGGCAGGAAATCAAACGGTTCTCAGCACGGAATGCCGTCCGGTCACTTGCCTGGAACCGCGAGATGGATGGTTTTTACCTGTCTGACGGGAACGGTTTTGATCCTGTCTCGCTGAGACAGATCAAATTGAGTGGCGAACAGGAAACCGGATTTTCCGACACCAGTAAAAAAACGCCGCGATTTTTGTTTGTTCCCGATGCCGGCGATGTCGGATTTTCCGCACCTTTACAGAAAGATCAGTCTCTCAATTCATGGAATCTTCAGACGGGCGAAAAAGGCCTTTTGTTTGGGGCCGATGTGGTCCAGGCCGCTGTTTCCGCGAATGGATTGCAGATTATCACCGCCGATTCCAGGGGGCTGATTTCACTCTGGAATCCGGAAACCGGCGCAGTGCGCCAGCAGATGAAAGTCGTTGACGATCCGAAGATTCAACAGGTCCGCCAGCTGGCTGTTTCGAGAGATGGAACGCTGGCGGCATGCGCCCTGGCCAACTGGTCACAGAAAGAATTTGAAGTCCGGGTCTGGAAGCTGCCACAGTTTCCCCGGGACGGATACCTGATCAACTGTGACTCTCCGATCAATACCGTGATGTTTTCTCCGGACGGATATGAAATCGTCGCGGGAGATCAGAGCCGGATCCGGGCCTGGAAGCTGGAAAAACTGAATCGGGAATCCACATTCCCGGTCAATTCTCCTGTTTCCGCACTCAGGGCGATGCCGGATGGCTCCGGGATCATCTACGCTACGGGGGCCAGCAACAGCCAGGCAAATTATATCGGGGTCCGACCCTGGAAAAACTTTGGCCGCATCGGTCTGCAGACGGGGGAGTATGATGACGTCCGCTTCGCAGGGCATCAGGCGCGGATTACCAGCGTCGATTGTGCCAGCAGTGCACGCATGCTGGTCTCGGGAAGTCTCGATGGTTCCGTTCGTTTATGGAATCTGGCAGACCGGGAACAGGCGGGCGTGCTGGAATTGCAGCGACCCGTCTATGCAGTCCGCTTCAAGCCCCAGTCCGAGCATGAAGTTTATGTCTGCAGTAATTCCCGGCTGATCGAACTCTGGGATTTGCGCACACAAAAGAAACTGAAAGAATTCAGCGGGATGTCGTTCCAGGTCCTGTGTATGGATCTTTCCGAAGACGGAACCCGGCTGGTGGCAGGGGGCGGTGACCGCACTGTGCGTGTCTGGGATACGGAAAGCGGTGAGTTGCTGGCGACCCTGGAAGGGCATACCGGTCCGGTGAATTCCGTGGCTTTACCTTCGGTGACGCGATTTAATCCGCCTGGAAGTTACATCGTGTCCGGAAGTGAAGACGCGACCGTACGCTATTGGGATGTCGAGCGAAAGCAGGAAATGTCCCGTTTTACCGGTCATTCCGCTGCCGTTACCAGTGTCGCCATTTCGCCCCGCAATGAATACGCCGTTTCGGGCAGTACCGACGGCACCATTCGTCGCTGGAAGTTACGAAAAGCGTTTTAAGATGTCTGATTCCCTGTCCTCGGTCTTGGGGCTGTCAATCAGACGGATCGGGTATCCGGGGCGTCACTTCTCAAATATGTCCGGGCTCGGCCAGCGGTCCTCAAGGCCTTTGACCAGCTCTTCCACGGGTGGTTTGACGTTAGGCCAGCTATGTGGGCGGATACGAACCGTGCGACCCGGGCGGAAGCCTTCCAGTACGAGCGGCACCTGGAAGGTGACCTGGATCCCGCTGCTGCCGAACGGCGGTTTACCTGAGGCTTTTTTAACGGCAGTGATTCTGCCGTCCATCCCATCGTGGTTGGGCCACCAGGTACGCAGGGTGTCTTCTGCCGCAGCCATTTTGGCACCAATGCCCGGCTTGAAGTCCGCGTAGAGCGATTGATCCATGCCGCCGTACAGGGTCGCTTTGATCGTGGCGGGTCCGAAATTCTCGTTCTGCACTTCATCGATGCGTGCCGGCATCCACCGCATGTGGATGTGGCGGATGTGTGTCCCGCGCTGATGTGCGGTTGCGTGCTGCATGGCAGCTTCATCGAGCCAGAGGTCGGCGACATGAAACTGCTGATACAGATAGCGGGGGTGCCAGGTCAGGCTGAGTTGCACCGGTTTGTCTTTGAACTGCTTCGCACCGTTTTCCGGCCAGGTACCCTCTGTAATCAGATCGTTGAGGCCGAGCAGTTCGCGTCCCCGCCAGATGCGGGTGGCGCCGTCGATGGTCAGTTCGTGTTCGCCGCCGAGTCCTTCGCCTCCCTCTTTACGGTCGAGGCTGGCAGTCAGGGAGCCTTCAGCACCGTTGATCTTTACTTCTTTCAATTTCCAGGACTTGCCTTCCCGCAGACAGAGACTGGGGCCGTCCTCCAGCAGAATCGCGTAATTCTCAGGTGGGGCGGTGACATCTTTTCGCTTTACGACGGGAACGATGGAAGTCTTCGGGTCAGGTGGCAGGTAGAAGCGGCCATACAGCACGGTGCCGATGGGGATGTCTTTCAGTGCTGCGGGAGCACCGCGGTAACGGATCATCCCGTAGGGTAACATGGCGAAATGATGTAAGCGGCCCTCACGGAAATGGCCATCCACGTGCAGACGCAGACTGCCGCGGCGATTGACGTGATCGACAAAGACGAGTTCGCCCCGGTAGGATCTGGCTTCGGTAATCGGTGGAAACGTTCCGGGTTGCGGCCGGAAGGGTTTGTCCTCTGCGTTGACTCCCTGCGACATGCACAAGAGCAGGGTCAGGCAGACCAGGAATTTCAATCGACGGCTCATCCCAACTCCAGTTCGCTATTGCTGTCTCCGAAGGTCTCTGTTTCCACACCCATTTTCTGGGCCATGCTGAGCAGCAGATTGCTCATGTGAGCCTCCGTGTTGGCCGGGCGTCCGCACAGGCGATAGTGCTGGCCCGGGTTATCGAGCTGATAGCCGTCGAAGTGTCCCTGGTTGAAGTCGAGGTGGCGACCATGTTTGACTCCCAGCCCCGTGCCCCCGCCGAGAACCAGCGGCAGATTCGCATTGCCGTGGCTGTGACCGTAGGCCATGCCGCTACCGAATAATGCCATGGTTGTGTCGAGTAGCGGACGACCGTCGAGATCTTTCGTTTCCGCCAGGCGGGTCAGGAAGTAACTGAACTGCTCGACCGCGAACGTATCGCTCTGCGTCAGTTTCTCCATGTGTCCCGGATCACCATTGTGATGGCTGAGTTCGTGGCGTGTCTGGGAGATGCCCAGTTCGGGAATGGCCAGCCCCTGACCTTCCAGACCGCTGCTGAACGTGACGACGCGGGTGGCATCAATCTGAAATGCCAGCACGATCAGGTCGTAGATCGTGCGGAAGTAGTCGCCGGCCTGAGTCTGCGGCACATCGCGGTTGGTGCGTTTCCGATCTTTGTCTGAGATGGGAGGTCGCGGGACATTCAGCCAGGCATCGGCGCGTCTGGTGCGGATTTCGGTCTCGCGGACGGCGGTCAGATACTGATTGAGTCGCCCTTTGTCCTCGGCGCCCATTTTTCGTTCCAGTGCGCGGACTTCTTCGAGATTCGCATCCAGTACGCTCCCTTTGCGGCGGAGTGCCCGGCGCTGAGCGGCTGTCCCATGCTTCGGTTCTTCGAACAGATAAGAAAAGATCTCGCTGCAGCGGCTCATGCCGGGGAGTCGGATGCCGTCTGCTGTCCAGGCCAGGGATTCGCCTTTGTTTGAGATCTCCAGGGAATGAAATCGCGTGTGAGGCGAAGTGACTTCGGCGATTCGCTGATCGACCGAAATGGTGTTGCGATCCGAAGGACCGAGCTTTCCGCCTGTCAGCCAGATCTTCTGGCAGTTGTGATGATGTCCCAGCCCGCCGGGATGGTGCAACCCGCTGATCGGCGTTACCACACCGCGATGTTTCTCAAGTGGCTTGAGCGATCGTGAGAAATCATAGTCTTTCCCGGGCGTGGTGATCTGGTAGTCGAGCGTGTTGACCCCGTTGGGGATGTAAACGAACGCACTCCGCTTTGGTTTCGGTGGCTCCGCCGCATGTGCCGGACGCATGCAGTTCAGCAGCGGCAGGGCAATGAAACTGCCCAGTCCGCGGAGGACGTGACGACGATCGATCAGCCAGGATTCAGTCATGAGGAAGCCTTTGGTTGTCAGCGGTTAGTTAAGGTGATCAGCTGGCGGAGCACGGTAACAGGTTCTTCAACGCTTTTGCATTATATCGGATAGAGCGACGGCACGCACGATGTCTTTCAGGCGATAGTGCTTCTGTTTTGCCTGTTTCACGATTTTCTGTATGTCTTCCCGGTCATCCACCGTGAGGACACGCCGCAGGCCGTATGTGCAAAGGTGTTCGACGAACGCCTGCAGAAAACGGTCGCGGTCGTCGAGCAGCAGCTGTTTGAATTCCTCAGCATTCGCGAATTGACGCCCGTCGGGCAGCTTGCCGCTGGGATCGACCAGCGGGTCGCCGCCGGTCCCTTTTTCGACCCTTTCATGCGTGCGCCACTGTCCGATGGCGTTGAACTGATCGAATGCCAGGCCGAGCGGGTCGATATTACGGTGACAGGCGGCACAGTTCGCGTTGGCGGCATGCGCGGCCAGTTTCTGGCGGATGGTGGCTTTGGGGCTGTCGGGGGGATTGGGTTCAATCGGATCGACGTTGGCCGGCGGCGGTGGGGGCGTCTTACCGAAGATGGCTTCGCTGAGCCAGACTCCCCGGTGCACCGGGCGATGTCGTGTGCCGTCTGATGTGAGGCCCAGAACCGCGCCCATGGTCAGCAGGCCGCCGCGATGATCTTCGGGCTGCAGGGACACTCGCTGGAATCCGCTCGTTTTCGGTTCCGGCAGACCATAGAATTCGCAGAGCCGGGGATTGGCCATGGTCCAGTCCGACTTGATGAACTCATCAAGGGCCAGGTTCTTCATGAAGACTTCGCGGAAGTATTGCACGGCTTCTGCGTGCATACTCGCCTCCAGCCAGACATCGTAGTCGGGGTAGAGCTTGATGTCGGGGGGGAACATGCCGAGCCGATGCAACTGCAGCCACTGGCGCGGGAAGTCGTCGATGAAACGATTGATCCTGTCGTCGCTGAGCATGCGATCCACCTGGGCGGTAAGACCTTCGCCGGTCAATTCTCCTTTGCGGGCAGCGGTAAAGAGTCGTTGGTCGGGCATTGAACTCCAGAGGAAATAGGAGAGCCGGGAGGCCAGTTCCCAGTCCGTGAGACGCGCCCGCGGTTGGGTGTCGCCCTCGACGAGATAGGTAAAGTTTCGTGAAGTCAGCACACCGAGCAGAGCGACCTGGTAAGCTGAGAGCACATTCTCGCCGGCAGCCCGTTCGGCCTGATAGGCCTGCAGGTAGTGCTTCAGTTCACCGTCGGCCACCGGGCGACGCCAGGCGAGTTCCGCGAAATGCTGCAGATGGGCTGTCACGTCTGCGAGGCTCGCATCGTCCGGGGGGAGCAGGTCCTGGCGTCGGGCGCGTTCGGCTTCGCTTTCGAGCGGTCCTTCCCATTCGATCCAGTCCAGCAGCACGAAGGAAAAGATGCCGTTGCCGTTTTCGTCAAACATCTTGGGAGCCGTCGGATTGAGCAGTTGCGTTTCGCTGGAGTGAGTGAAGATATACAACGGACTGGCGAGGGCATTGCGATAATGTCCGCCTTTCTGGCGATCGATGATGTTCGTGGCAACGACCTTGAAATCGAGGCTGACCGGCATCTCCAGAAAGACTTCGAATTCGATGATCTGCGGTTTGTCTTCCGGAGCGAGGATGTCGAGTTCCACCAGTCCCTCGTTGCTGTTTTCGGCGAGCCGCTTCCCGATGCGCAGATGCGGGATCTGTCCACCCGGGGGGCGAATTCCGCTGACCTGCATGCGTGCCCGATAGAGTCCGCTCAATTCGGGCCCGCCTGGTGAGAACCAGTGGGGGCGGAACGCCTGCTGCAGTCGTCCGGGAAAAATCAGATCGCGCAACGGACGCTTGATGCCGAAATGATCCAGATACTCCTGCTGCTGCTTGCCGCCGTTATAACGGAGATCGGCTGCCGTCTTGCGAACCGTGCGTGCTGCGACCGGTTTGGCGGGAAAGGCGCGGGAGAGCACGGTTTCCGCGGCCCGATAGTAACGTTCCACGTGGGAGGGAGACAGCGAGAGCTGCGAGCCAATGCGTTCGAAGCCATGCCAGAGGGTATCCGCATTTAATTCGCCCGGCTTGGCCGGATCGTAGCGGACGCCCAGCAGATCATAAACCGTGTTCTGGTATTCCTGGCGGCTGAGTCGATAGTGGGCCACCGGGGGACGCGCGGCCATGCGAGCGGCCCGTCCTTCGCGGATGCGAGAATCGAGCTGTTGCACGACCGCCTCGATTTCGTCTGTTGTCGGCTGTGGTTCGTCTGCAGGGGGCATCTCTCCGGAGTTAATTCGTTCCACGATTTCCGCCCAGAGATGCACGTCGGCGCCCGTGTTGAAATTGCGCGACAGCTGATCGATCCGCAGGTCACGTTCAATCTTCTGAGGCCCGTGGCAACGGACACAATGCTTCGTCAGAAACGCTTCATAGGGTTCGGCAGCGGAAAGGGACGCGGGCCCGCAAACGATAGTGAAACCAATCAGGCACAGACAGGCGATGAGTTTACGAGTTGAGGGATAACGGTCTGTCAGATGCATATTGAGTCTTTTCAGCGAAGACGTACCACGCCGCAGGTGATGAAAGCAAAACGGTTCAGAATCTCATTCTAGTCCCGGGTAAAGCTGAGTACAAATGTAATGTTCTGTTTGACTGTTGGATTGTGCTGATGTAAGTTCATTTAGTAAAAAAGTGTCAGGAATTGTGTATTGAACTCTCAAAATTGTAGCTGGTATCTACCGGAAACCGAAGGATTATGCGGTTCTGAAACCTGGCTGTCCAAGCGGAAGTTAACCGACAGGGATCTTGCAACCAGATTTAACACCAACCAGGAGAAGTCACATGGGATGTGAGTACTCGGTTTATCTTGATAAGTCGGATGAACCAGTGACACCTGACATTCTTGAGAAAATTCTCTGCCGTCTTCCCGGTTACCACGGAAAAAACATCACGGCAGGACAAGTCACATTGGAATTTCGCGGTCCTGATACTTTAGCAGCATTACATGGTCCGCCCGATGTCAATGTTGGTACATCGGGGTATCGCGTTACGCTTTGTCAGTTCGGAGACTACAATATTGCTGCCCATGTTCTGGGAGTTCTCGTAATGGAGTTAGTTTCCGAGTCCAGGTCCGAGCGAATCGAGGTCGTGAAGCCCTGAAAAGAAAATGAAGGTGTCAGGAACCTTAAAAATCCTGATACCTGTTTTACCCGGCTCCTTTTTGTGGTGCCTGTTGGAAGAACCTGGATGGACTTCCGGTTTCCGACTCTTTCGCCGAGCCGTCATTTCCGGGGCCGCAGAACATCAGATGGTCGACCGTTCCCGCGATCAGATGCTGGACGAGGTTGTAAAAAATGATGGGCAGCAATACGCCGGGATGGTCGGCTAGTGCCATGGAGGCCAGTACCAGACCCGTGCCATTGTTATTCATGCCCAAGCCGAACATCAGGGCGATCTGATCAGCTTTGTCGGTGTGCTTCAGGCGGGAGATGACCCAGCCTGTGAAAAAGGCAATGATGCATAACAGGGAGGTGATCACCAGCGTCACTGCCAGAAAGTCAAAGTCGGGATTCGCGATCGCCTGCGGTAAAGAAACCGAGGCATTCGAGTAGTTCAGCAGCAGCAGGATGGCTGAATTGAACAGTTTCAGGTTGGCTCTCCTGGCTTTGACCCGCTCCTTACCCATGAGCTGATGGCAGAGAATCCCCAACGCGGAAGGCAGGATGACCGCGATCAGCAGGAACCAGCCGGTTTGCGAACCAGCCAGCTCATGTAAGTCTTCGGAGTAATCACCGGTGGTCATAAAGCCGACCGTATGCAGTGCCAAAGGAGTGGCAAGCGGACTGTGGAAGGTTGAAAAGAGTACCATCCCCAGGCTGATCGCCATATTTCCATTTGAATTCTGCGACCAGGCAGTGGACGAACCGGCGATCGGCATCGAGGCAACTAAAGCCAGTCCTACCAGGATATGTTGAACTTCATCCGGGTTATGCCACAACTGCATGGTGAGCATGACGCAGGCGATATAACAAATGGGAATGAACAGATTCGCCGATAAGCCCCACGCCAGGGGAAGTGGATCCTGTTTTAATTTTCTGAGTGCGGAAAGTTCGACACCCAGCCCGGCGTTAAACAGCAAAAAACCGAGCATGATCATCGGCAAACTGATCGATCCCCAGGATAGGGAACGAATGGAGAGTCCCAGCTCCGGAAAAAACGCAGCCACAACGTAGGAGCCAAGCAAGAGCCAGATAAAACGGGCATGGACCAGGTGAGAGAGTCTGGATAAATATTTCATGTTTTCCATCTCGATCTAAACATTAACATTAATGAGTTTCAAAAACGCAGCATGCGCTGGCTGCGCAACGCTGATCGGGACACATCAATGTCAGAACATAAACCAGCGTTTAAGTTCGATGGGGGCAGTGCCCCCCGGCGCTGGTTACATTATTGCTTTCACTTTCGCAGGGAAAGGTGCAATCAAATTAATTCGAGTTTATCGAGCAGGTGTGAGGTGTCTCTGATCGGAGTTCAATTCCAATCGAGAGTGGAATGAATCATCAAGATGTCAGGTGGCACTCACTGTTCAGCTTCTTGATTTTCATCTACAGCATTGCGTGCCTTTCCATAAAATGGCACGTCTGGTTGCTGGACGGGCAGGGGCATCGCGTTCGAGGGCTTTGGTGCCTGCGGGAGTCTGCAGCGAATGTAACGTCGCCACTTGCGGTACGTGGGGGTTGGTTTTCGGTAGCTGGACCGGTCTGTTTCTCAGTCAGTTTCCTGCTCGCTGCGCTCGGCCCGAGTTATATTCGGGCAGACCCTTTTTTCTGGTTGTGCTTTCGAAAGTTGATCATGTTGATTTTGTATTTTTTAAAACGTCGCGGGGAGGTCAGGACAAAATTTTGTCCCAATGTGGCCGGATTGTGTCCGGTTTTTGTCCCGATTGTGTCCATTTTTGGCCCGGATTTGTCCCAGTTTGGCCAGACCAGAAGGAGAACATTACGAATGGGTTCGAGACGTTCTGGTGGAAAACGCCTGAAAATCGACGGCGATTCAGGTGGCTCTGAGCCACCTGTTCCCACTGTTTCCGTGCTCACACCCCGCCTCGCGCGCGAGCCAGATTTGGAACAGGATACGATTCGGAAAGGACGCATCAAGTTCAATATATTCAGTTTTGGAAACAGAAGTGAGCTGAATGTCGGAAAGCGGATTCCTCAAACGAGTCCCAACTCAGCAGCAAGGAGGTGAATGCAATTTTGAGACGGAGTGAGACGCACCAAACTGGCTGCTTTCAAGTTTGCTGTTTGTCCCACCTCTCTCCCAAATTCTCCGGGGATCAGGAACGGGGAAATTTGCAGCAGGCGAAATTCTCTTAATTTCCGTTGCACAGAATCCTGTCCCTCATCGCCAAGACTGGTGCAGGGGCAGTTTCAGCCCGAAAACAGAGGGATTTGAGAAAGACGGGCATGACGCCCAGGGTGATGTAAACAGTTCGTGGGTCAAGGATTAAGAGAAGTGTCCCGTCCGCGGGAAAGGAAACAGTTATGAGAAACAGCCAGACGCGATTCGCAGCACTGTCCCGTTTGAAACAACGGATTCACCAGAGTCTGTTCGCCAGGCCGCGGCGACGTGCTGCTGCCCGGGCTCATCAAATTCGCACTCAGCCAGCGCGCTGCCAGATCGAGTTTCTGGAAGAGCGCACGCTGCTCACAGCTGCCTTTTCGGAATTGACCAATCCCAATCCGAATATTGATACCGATTTCGGCGACTCGGTCGTCACGCTGAGTACGGGCAATATCGTCGTCACGGATCCGAGTTACAACAGCGGGAGCGGAGCCGTCTATCTGTTTAATGGTGAATCGGGTGAGCTGATCAGTACGCTGACCGGGGGGAGCTATGAACAGATCGGGAGTGGTGGCGTGACGGCGTTACCCAACGGAAATTTCCTGGTGAGCAGTCCGAAGTGGAGGAATGGTGGCACGGGGGGAGATATCGGAGCAGTGACTTTTGGAAATGGAGTGACCGGCGTGAGTGGAGTCGTCTCGGTGGCTAACAGCCTGGTGGGGGCATCCGCAGGTGATGGGAATGTCGGTAGTAGAGTCTTTGTGCTGGCGAATGGCAATTATGTTGTCTGCAATCCCTACTGGGACAACGGTGCGACGGCCAACGTCGGAGCAGTGACGTTCGGTGATGCGACCACCGGTGTGACCGGTGTGATCTCACCAGCGAACAGTCTGATCGGAGCCAGTACCGGCGATTCAATTGGTTTCAACTATGGGAACGAACTGGGGCTCAAATTACTTACCAACGGGAATTACCTCGTGGGGAGTCCGTTCTGGGACAACGGCTCCAGTGACGATGCCGGGGCGCTGACGTGGGGGAATGGTAACACAGGCACAACTGGTGTGGTTTCGGCGGCTAACAGCCTCGTCGGTTCTACCGCAGATGATCTTGTCGGAGACTTCATCAACGGAGATGTGAATATCACGTTGCTCAACAATGGGAACTATGTGCTCTGCAGCCCGGGCTGGGATAACGGTTCCCTCACTGATGCCGGTGCGGTGACCTTCGGGGACGGGACGGTTGGGGTGTTCGGAGAGATTTCCTCAGCCAACAGCCTGGTGGGGACGACCGCCGGCGACAAGCTGGGCTACTTCCATCCGACCACTTCCAGTGTGACAGAGCTCACGAATGGTAATTATGTGGTGACGACTCCCTACTGGGACAATGGTACGATCGTCGATGCGGGTGCGGTGACGTTGGGAAATGGAACGACTGGTGTTTCAGGAGAAATTTCCGCCACCATCAGTCTCGTGGGTATGACCAAAAGTGACAAACTGGGATTTATTGATAACACCACGAACGGGGTCACAGCACTTTCGAATGGCAATTATGTGGTGAGCAGCCCCGGCTGGAACAATGGTTCCCTGACTGATGCGGGCGCTGCCACGTTTGGCAACGGCACTACGGGCGTCAGTGGCGTGATCACAGCCGACAACAGTCTGGTTGGCTTGACCCGCTTGGATCTGGTGGGAGTCGCCGGGGTGACGGCACTGTCCAATGGGAATTACGTCGTCAGTAGTCCCGCCTGGAGCGATGATTCTGAACTGGGGGTGGGCGCGGTGACGTTCGGTAACGGCACAACGGGAATCACCGGGGGGATCTCAGCTGATAACAGTCTGGTAGGCTCGGGCAACGCGGATAACGTGGGCATTGGTGGTGTCGTAGCGCTTCCCAATGGAAATTATGTCGCTATCAGCAGCAACTGGTCGTTCAAAAAAGGGGCCGTGACGTTCGGTGACGGGACGAGTGGGATGACGGGCATTCTTTCTGCCGGCAACAGTCTGGTGGGTACCGAGAATTATTCTTATGTCGGCCTGGATGGCGTGACCGTACTCGCGAACGGCAATTACGTCGTCGTCAGTTCGAGTTGGGGAGATGCATCGTTCAACAAACTGGGAGCGGTGACCTGGGGGAGTGGTACTGCTGGAGTGTCGGGAGCCATCTCCGCGTCAAACAGTTATGTAGGGGGCAAAGGGTATGACAAAGTGGGATCTCAGGGAGTTGTGGCACTCACGAACGGGAACTATGTTGTCAGCAGCCCGGACTGGGACAACGGCACAATTATCGATGCCGGAGCCGTGACTTTCGGGGATGGGAGCAACGGCAACAGTGGTCTGGTTTCATCGACCAACAGCCTGGTCGGTTCCACTGTCGACGATCAGTTAGGTTACAGCGACTTCAACCTGACTGCAGTGACCGCACTTTCCAATGGGAACTATGTGGTCGCGAACCCGCTCTGGGACAATGGCGCGATTACCGATGCCGGGGCGGTGACCTTTGGTGATGGTACGACGGGAATCAGTGGTGTGATCACAAAGGACAACAGCCTCGTGGGAGCGCACAGCGACGATCAGGTGGGGAAATATCGAACTGGCGTCTCCGGAGTGTTCGCACTTCCCAACGGGAATTACCTGGTACGGAGCTCTGATTGGGACAATGGCTCCATCAATGACGGAGACGGAGTCACGTTTGGCGATGGGACGACAGGCGTCAGCGGTTTCCTCACTTCCAGTAACAGTGTGGCCTCGATGCAGGGGGGGGAGTTTCTTTATCAACCTCGTGCGGGATGATGTCAATCAGACCTTTCTGGTGGCCTATGAAGAGGAAAATACGATCTGGGTCGGCTCGCAGATCGATGGGTTTGCGGGAACGACTTTCGATCTGATTGAGGATGTCGTGATCAACGAGAATAGTTCAGAACAGACGGTCGATCTCACGGGGGTAGATCCCGTCACAGAGGGACCAGTCGTCTGGTCGACCTGGTCAGACAATCCTGATCTGCTTCCCGCCTCCAGGCTGGCGGTTTTAGATGAGGGAGGGAGGCCGAAACTGCGCTTCTCTCCGCTCGCAGGCAGAACCGGCACCGCCCGGATTACGGTGCAGGTGGAAGATGGAGGCCTGGATAACGACCTGGCAACGTCTGTGGATAATGGATTCTTTGGGCGTTCGTTTGTTCTTACCATTAACGCCATCGAAGAGTCACTGGATGAGCATGTCTCGTTGCGGGTTGTCAGTTCCCCCACAACAGTTGCCGCTCATGGTGAAGCTGCAGCACTGCCAGAGAATCAGACCTGGGTCGGTGAGTGGTCGGCTTACTGGGTGGAAATCTGGGTGAAGACCGAAAACCTGAGCAGCGCAGGAATTGCTCTGGTTGCAGTGGACCTGAACTATGAGACGGAAGCGACTTCCGCCACCGAGATTCAGTTTGGACCGGCATTCACCCAAAATCAGTCCGGTACGATTGACGATGTGAACGGCGCAGTGGAACAACTGGCCGCCAGCACGGATGCCGTTGATCTGGGTGTCAATCGTCAACTGCTGTTCGCCCGCATCAAGTTTGAATCCCAGGAACAGGACGCAGTCGCTCTGGGTCTGGAAGGACAGAGCCTGGGATCAGAAACTCCTGCGTTTGAGGTGACCAGTTCGCTGATCGGTCTGGGGAGCGGGCAGGGGGTCAAACCGCTGAATATCGAAAATACCGAAACGCAGATCTGGGCGAATCCGTATGATCTGAACGATGATGGTGCGATCAATTTCCGCGACCTGATTTTCTTCGTCAGTGTTTACGGGACGGTTCCCAGCGAGTCCCCTTCCGACGACTATGCATGGGTTGCTGATCTGAACCAGGATGATCGAGTTAATTTCCGGGATCTGATTCTGTTTGTCAGTAATTACGGCCAGCGTAAAGGAGATCATGCTAAAATCAATTATCCCGATCATTATCCGGAGGCCTGGAATCAGCAGCTTCAGGTTTCCGTACTCCCGGAGAAGGAAAGCGGAGCCCCTGCATTGACTCAGGCGATGGCTGACCAGGCATTGCGGGATACGGTGGAAGAGGTGAGTCAGGAGCTGCCTGCTGAGAGCCAGCAGAAACTGACGGATGTGAAAATTCAAGTGGCTGACCTGGAAGGTGCCACTGTCGGCCAGGCGGTGGGAGATACGATTTATATCGATGTCAATGCGGCCGGCTATGGCTGGTTTGTTGATGACACACCGCTGGATCACAGCGAGTTTCAAGACGACGGTCAACTGGCATTGATTGCGCTTCCCGGGAGTGATGCCGCCGGCCTGATCGATCTCTGGACCGTGATCCGGCATGAACTGGGGCACTTATTGGGATATGAGCATGCGGACGCAGGTGTGATGGAAGCGACGCTGGAACCGGGAGTGCGGAAATTGCCCGACTGGAACGAGGAAACCGATCAGTTCTTTGCCTCTTTCGAGGAGGAAGAAGAACTGCTTTCGTTCTGATTGAACGATGAGATTCCTGCAGGTGGTTTTCCGGGGGGCGTCTACTCTGGTTTGCCGATGGTCTTCGTGAAAAACTTCAAAGCTTCATCAAAGGCATACTCGTGTCGGCCGGGGGGGGCACTGAACTCGGGAGTCTCTCCCCCCGCCTGTTCGTAAAGGGGGGCGATGAGTTTGATGCAGCGTTTGGCTTCGGCAGGACTGAAACCGTCAGCAACGGCATTCGAGATATGCAGGGGGCGGGGTGTGACCAGCAGTGCCATCTCGGGCAGGTCAAACTGAGGCAGCAGACCGGGGATGGCACCACAATGACAATGTCGATGACGGTCGCGAATGAAGGAAACACGCATGCTCCCGAAAATTCCCTGTACCGAAGTGGCGGCGACGCGCGGTTCAAAGGCAGCCGCGGAAAGGGCGAGCAATCCCCCTGTCGAAACACCTGTGACACCAACTTTTTTTGTATTCACACTTTGATCGGCAAAAACGTGCTGCAGCAGGATTTGCTGATGGGCAAACAGCAGACCGTACCAGCTGTAACCATCCAGGCGTAACAGATGATCCAGCTCATGATGCCGGTCGCCGCCCGGTTCCATGCCGACGTTTTCCATCGCATAGACCAGATATCCCTGCTCAGCGAAGCGGGCGGCACACGCATGCTGATAGCTGTTGCGATCTTCGAGGATTTGATTGACTTTGCCATGGCCCATGAAGCAGACAATGGTCGGCAAAGTATTTTTGTGGGGAGCCGACCGGGGAGTCAGGCGAAAGAAACGAAAGATGCGCTGGCCATCGTTCGTCACGGCAAATTCACGTTGTCGGAACGTTCCCCGATCCACGTCTTCGCCCACTGGCGCAATCTCAATCTTTCCCCGATAAGGAAAGACGAGCTGCTGTTGAAATACGCGCCGTTGTTCCGCCTGCCATTGGCTCCATTGCTGTGAATTTTTGAATTCAGGAACCTGCAGCGGTCGGGGGCGTGTGGCTTCTGCTTCGTACGAGAAAGTGGGCTGGGTTTTAACGGGCCCCGAAGTTCCCGCTTTGAAACCGGGAATCTGTTTGGCTGATTTCAGATCCGTGATCGCCAGGCACAACCACCAGGGAGGGAGTCCAGAGAGTGTCTGCCCGGCATTGAATTCACAAAAATAGATGGAAGCAAAGTGCGGCTTGTCTTTCAGCCTGTCATTGCTCGAACCACGATACACATCTTTGCTGAGCAGTTGCCAGCCATGATCTTCGGGGGAGCGTCCCTGGGGAAAGGACCAGGCGCCCGTATTGTTATATTCGAAAGCCGCAAAGACCACCGCGGGCTTTTTGAACGTGATCTCGACACGATTCCCGCTACCGCCGTCAAACAGATAGCGGGGCTGCCCCTGTAGTTCCTGAGGCAATTCGAGCATCTTGTAATCACGATTCAGAAACGAGACCGCATTGGGGCGACTGATTCCCGGAACCAGCGCCGGACCGCCGGTCTTGTCAATCAGTTGATCCAGTTTCGCAGAGATCTTCCCGTTCTGCTGATGTTCCTTTAACGTTGCCATCAGCGTTGCGACGTCGTCTACCAGCAGCCAGTCGGGTTTGTGCTGCAGCAACGGTATGATTTCTTCGGGTTTTCCCGTGGAGCCGTTCAGATGCAGTTTGACACCCAGGCGGTGAACTTTCGGCACGAGTGATTCATCGACGAGCCAGCGGGGCCAGAGGCGGATCGTTTCCACGCCCGCTTTCGCGAAGGCATCGATCTCCTGCGGACCGGGAATGAAGCCCAGTTGTGGTGACTGGGGCAGTAGCTTACGAAACAGTTGCGCCTGTTCCACACTCCTGACACCGACGATCGTATGCTGTGGGTCACCATGCTCTCGGACCGTCTTCGCGACTGCTTCTGCATAAGCGGAGCCCTGTTCCTTGAGGTCCAGCAGGACGTCAATTTTTCCCCGACAGACTTCGAGCGCTTCAGCGAGTGTCGGAATCTGTTCGCCACGGTATTCCTCTTTAAACCAGGCACCCGCATCGAGCTGTTTTAATTGAGACATGGTCAGTTCTGATGCAGGTCCTTTTCCGTTTGTGGTCCGATCCAGTTTCGCATCGTGCAGCAGAAAGAGTTCGCCATCTTTACTGGTGCGCACATCAATTTCGACGGCAGTCGCTTTCAGTTTGATCGCCTGTCTGAACGCGGCCAGGGTGTTCTCGGGCCTGTCACTGCTGGCTCCTCGATGAGCGATGATCTGTTGAACCTGCTGGACAGTTTCTGCCGGGGAACCTGAAACCAATGCGGACTGCAGCGTGGACAGACAGATCGCTAAAACAAAACAAACATGACGTCGCATCGTGAAGAACCTTCTGAAATTAAATCTGAAGCTGGACATTTCTGTTCCCCTCAACCATCGAAGGAAACAGCAACAGCTTCTCTTTTCCTAACGTATCGAAGATCTCGCCGTGGAGCAATTCTTCGTCCCGCTTTCTATTGTGGTATTCACGCAGTCTTAATCCTGCAGTGTGGTTCTGTGTTGTCTTTTTAGAACCTGCTTTCTTCATGCGCGCCGATTTAAAATGAATCGATGCAGCAGCATAGCCGCCAGTCAGAAAATCCACTTTGATTGCAGAGACCAGCTGATTTTTTTCTATCTACTGATTTATTAGTTGACATCAACTGAAGAATTAGTAGTATGGGGGTCATGGAATAATTTCTTACACAGGGAGAGGCAGATGGCTCGACATCGGCAGGCAACCCCCACTGAAGTAGAAATGGAAATACTGCAGGTTCTCTGGGAGAACCAGCAGTCAACCGTACGTGAAGTCGTGGATGTGCTCAATCAGAGTCGGCCGCGGGCTTACACGTCGATCCTCAGCATGCTCAACGTGATGTATGATAAGGGACTGGTTGAGCGGGAGATGCGGGGACGGGCGCACGTGTATCGTGCCCGGAAATCCCGTGAGAGTACGCTGGGCGGCGTGATCAAGGATCTGCTGGGACGGGCCTTTCAGGGCTCCACGAGTTCCCTGATCACCCAGATTCTGGAGCAGTCGAAGCCCAGCGCAGCCGAGCTGGAGGAGATTCGCAAGACAATCGAGGACTGGCAGGACGAGGAGACAGCAGAATGAATGCACTTCTTTCATCTCCGGTGGCGAATGCACTGGCTTTGACGCTGACTCATTTTCTCTGGCAGGGCCTGTTGATTGCGGCTTGCTACTGGATCCTGCATGAGGTCCTGCACATGCACAGCCGCTCTGCGCAGGTCCGCTATACGACAGCCCTGGGGGCATTGCTGTTGCTGGCAGTCTGTCCGCTGGTGACGGTGCTGGCGATTTACAATCCTCAGTCCACCGTCATGGAATCGGCTCCGCTGCAAGTGGTAAAGACTTCTCAATCACAGACAGAAACTGCGACCGTCGCGACGGTCCGCTCTTCTGAGGTGGCTGCTACCGCGGGCGGAGCGGGGGCCAGTATGGGGTCTGTGCTGAGTGATTCCCGGCCTTATATTCTATTGCTCTGGCTGGCGGGAGTGATGCTTTCGGGGACCCGTCTGCTGGCGGGATTCACGAATATCATCTGGTTACGCTGGGGACGCAAGGAGCTGCTGACCGGCGAACTGGCAGGACGCTCGCGTCAGATCGCCCGCAATTTGAAATTAAAGACCGCTCGTGTGTTTACTTCGAGGCATATTCGAGAGGCGGCTGTGGTTGGTTTCTGGCAACCGGTTGTCCTGTTACCGGCTTCGTGGATCACCGCGCTGCCGACGGATGTTCTGGAAGCGGTGATTGCCCACGAGCTGGCGCATATTCGACGGCATGATGTCTGGATTAATCTTCTGCAGCGGATTGTCGAAACGCTGCTGTTTTACCACCCGGTTGTCTGGTGGCTTTCGAATCGAGTACGGCTGGAACGGGAAATGTGCTGTGACGAACTGGCGATTGAGGCCACGCACAATCGTCGTTCGTATGTGGTGGCACTGGAGCAGGTCGGACGGCTGCAGTTCCATGGGAATCTGAACCTCGCGACTTCTTTTACCGGAGACAGAAAGATGACACTGCTACGTCGAGTCAGAAACGTGTTACAAATGAATGGCAAACCGGAGCGGGAGCCGGCCTGGGTGGTCGGACTGGTGGCCGTATTGCTGCCCTTACTGGTGCTTGCAATCAATTCGGTTCCCGGCACGGAAAACAGTGTGATGGCTCAGGAACGTGAAGGGGGCCGCTCGGCGGAAGCAGAAGCCGGGCCACGACGTTCAGCGGAAGCAGAGGCGGGGCCGCGACGCTCGGCAGAGGGACGACAAGCGGGCCAGGTGCAGGAGGCTTTAAAGAAATTCCGGCCGCAGACACCACGGGAAGCCGCCCTGTTTCAGATGATTCTGCAACTGCAGAAGCAGGTCGACGAACTGCGTCGGGAAGTCCGGTCTCCGAATGGAACAATGCGGGACGGACGAGGAGAAGAGGGCTTTCGTGGTAAAGAGGGAGACGCTGCGGTCAGTGCAGAGGAGTTTGAACTGCCGGCCAACTGGAAGCGGACGAAAGAGGGGCGCGTCTTCATGGCCTACGACAAGAATGGCGATGAGATTGTCTCACTCGAAGAATGGCTGGCGATGACCAATGGACTGAGCAGTCCGGCCCGACGCAGAATCAGTACGAAGCACTTCAACGATGCCGAGCCGAGCGGCGATGGAAAATTCACGCCAGCCGAATTCATCTGGTATCGCAAAGGGGGACGGGTTCAGGCCAAGGGACGGGATCAACAGGCTCGTGCCCGCGATGGCGAGGGCGAAGGTGCACGCCGCGGTCCCCGTGATGGCGAAGGTGAACGCAAAGGCCCACGCGATGGCGAAGGGGCACCGAAAAGAGGGCCTCGCGACGGGGAAGGCGTGAAACGTGGTCCCCGGGATGGTGAAGGGGCAGAGAAACGCGGCCCGCGTGATGGCGAGCGAGCCAAAGAAGGCCCTCGTGACGGGGATGCTCCCCGCGAGGGAGAATAGGGAGTCGCCTGACAAGGCGGCACTTTTAACCACTCGCTTAATCCGGATCAGCGGTCGTCAGGTGGCTTCAGTTACCAGTATTTCGTCTGGTGACACTTAAATTACGGATCTGCCGGAGGGACATGCTGCGCCCGATCCGATGTTTTCGAATCTTTATTTCCCTGGAAGGTGGATTTCACCATGAAGGTCTATACCGTTGTTGCTGCGAGCCTGCTGTTGTGTTTCCAGGTCTCGCCCCTGCAGGCTGCACCAGGAAAGAAAGCGGGGAAGCTGACACTGGTCAGGAATGGCCGACCGACGAGCGTTATCGTTACGAATGGTCGACCTCGGGAGGGGCAACGCATTGCGGCAGAGGAGTTGCAGGAGCATATTCGAATCATGTCCGGCGCGACGCTGCCGATCGTGAAGGAAAACGAATTGCGTCCGAATGCGGCAGAGGTTCTGATTCTCGTGGGGGAAAGCAACCTGTCGCGGAAATACGGAGTGATCACGAAAAATCTGGAGCCGGAAACGTTTATTGTGAAAACGGATCGCAATGTTCTGATTCTGGCCGGTGAAGACGGGGGCAGTAAAAGCAATGCCCGTACCGGAACCTTGTGGGCCACATACGATTTTCTGCAGGATCAACTTGGATGTCGCTGGATCTGGCCGGGTGAGCAGGGACGCCGGGTTCCCCGCAGAAAGACGATTGAAGTTCCGGCCCTTGATATTCGCGAGACTCCGGTGGTGAAGATTCGTCATTTAAGGTTGCTGGCGCAGGACAAACATCGGGGGGGATATCAGAAAGAGGGACTCGGTCAGCTGCTGGACCTGGGAAAGACCTACGACCAGATTTCTGAAGATGAAAGTGTATGGTACCGGCGGATGCGGCTGGGAAGTTCATTTCGAATTTCGGCAGGTCATGCATTCACAGACTGGTGGGCCAAATTTAAAGATTCTGATCGGGAGATATTCGCCCTGCAGCCTGATGGGACGCGACATCCGCGGAAGAAGTCGAAACCTGATTTTGTCAAAATGTGCGTTTCGAACCCCAGACTGTGGGAACTGCAGCTGGCAAAAATCAAGAAGTACGCCGCCAAGGGGGCCCGCGGGCAATGGCTCAATGCGTGCGAGAATGATGGCAGTGGTGGCTTCTGCACGTGCCCACGCTGTCGCGCGTGGGATGCGGCACCCAATGCGAGTCTGGCATCTCTGCCACCCGTTGAAGACGGCTCGGACGTCGATGGTGCACCCGATGCTGCTGATCTGCCGGAAAGCCTTTCCGATCGTTATGCCCGCTGGTACAACGAACTGGCGGTGCGGGCGCGAAAGTTTGATCCCGAGGTCCGCGTGGTGGCCTATGCATATAGTAAATATCGATCACCGCCTGTCAGTCTGAAACACATTGAGCCGAATGTCTGGATTGGCTATGTCGGGTTCAATGCGTACCCGCGTCCGGAGAGTTATCGAAAGATGTCGACGGACGAGTGGTTTGGCTGGTCGCGACTGGGGGCGACCGTGTTCCTGCGATCGAATTCGCTGTTCTACTGTGGCGAGGGCGCTCCCTATGTTGCCAGCCACCAGATGGCGGAAGACCTGCAGTTTCAGGTGAAGAATGGATTGCGGGCGACAGACTACGATGCGCTGCAAGGTTACTGGGCTACAACCGGACCGACGTACTACGTCCTGGCCCGCATGTTGTGGGATACGGACGCAGATGTGGATCAAGTGCTGGATGAGTTCTATGAGTCATTCGGTCCGATGCAACAGGTCGCGAAGGATTATTTCGATTACTGGGAAGCGTTCACGGTCGGTCTGGGCAACAATGAAAAGTTCATGGCGACCCGGAGAGCCGACCGGATGCGTGCCTATCCGGTGATCTACAACCCGGCAGTCTTTCGTAAAGCCGAGGTGATTCTCGCACGGGCCAGACCACTGTTACGCAAGGCGACTGAGGAAGAGCGGGAACGCTTTCACAATCTCGAACTCGGTCTGCAGCACGGGCGTCTGCTCGCGGCTGCCCTGGCGGATGGAAAGACCTCTACGGGACCGGCCGGTAAACGGTTGATGGAATTTCGCAGAGAGATTGCGCCTCGCAATGTGATTAATGTCTACTGGACGACGTCAAAAGAGAAACGTTATCGAGTGTTTGAATAAACCGGCCTGATTCAAGAAAGGTTGTGAGATGCTGCGGTCAGTCGTGCTCTGGTTACAATTATCGACGTCACTCCTCTTATTGCCGGTGACGCTGTGGGCCGATGAACGGCCGTCTGATGCTGGTTCGCAGCAACTCAATCCAGACGACCCGCTGCTGCGTGTACTGCAGGAACTGCAGCGCGATGTGGAAGCGTTACGGGGGGAAATTCGCGGGAACCGGTCCGAACCGGCATCGATGCCAGCAAAGCCTTCCATGGTTCCGCCCGCTGCGATGAAGAACTCGATGCAGGGCAAAGCACTGCGAACGCCTGCGTTCGAATTGTCGAAACATTCCAAGCGACAGGCACCGCTGCCAGCTGTAAGTATTACACCTGCGAAATCGGATCACTGGTCGTTTCAACCGATCACTGCTCCCCGTCTGCCCCAGGTACAGGATGCGGCGTGGGTCCGGGACGATCTGGATCGTTTTATCCTGGCCCAGCTGGAACAGGCGCAGCTCAAACCGAACCCTGATGCGGACCGGTACACGCTGCTGCGGCGGGTCACATTTGATCTGACGGGGCTGCCGCCAACGCCGTCTGAGATTCGTGCGTTTATGAATGATCGCGGGCCGCTCGATGAGGCACTTGCGCGTGTTGTCGATCGGCTGCTGGCTTCTCCCCGCTTTGGCGAACGCTGGGGGCGACACTGGCTGGATGTGGTGCGTTATGCCGACAGTGTGGGGCGCAACTGGAACGCGCCCTTTACTTATGCCTGGCGGTATCGCGATTACGTCATCGACTCGTTTAACGCAGATAAGCCCTATGATCAGTTTATCACGGAACAACTGGCCGGCGATCTGCTGACGGCGGAGGAGTTGAATCTGCGGCGAGCTCAGATCACGGCGACAGGATTTCTCGCACTGGGGGCGATGGACATCATCGAGCCGGAAGGGGAGTCGCTGATGATGGACCGCATCGACGAGCAGATTGACGTCACCACGCGTGCGTTTCTCGGTTTGACGGTGGCCTGTGCCCGCTGCCATGATCACAAGTACGAACCGGTGACGATGCACGACTATTACGCACTGGCGGGCGTCTTTTACAGTACCAACACGAAATCCGGACAGCGTCGCGGGAATTACGTCGCTGACGATGATCTGGTCCTTTTGCCCTCTGCGGACGGTCGCACCACTCCCGTTCCCGGCGTACACTCCATGGCGGACATGACCCGGCTGGGCTGGCGGGAAGTTCTCTGGACCACCGATCCCAATCTTGCCATGGCGGCGATCGAGGGACGCGTGCAGGATTGTCCTGTCCGGCTGAATGGGGAAGCCTATAACCGGGGGCCGGTTCCGCCGCGTGGTGATTTCCACATCGCCGGCCTGAGCGGTTTGAACAAGATTGCCTCCGATGCCAGTGGTCGCCTGGAACTGGCCAGCTGGATCACTTCAGCCGAGAATCCGTTGACGGCCCGGGTGATGGTCAATCGTGTCTGGCAGCATCTGCTGGGACACGGCCTGGTGGAGACGGTCGACAATTTCGGTCAATCGGGAAGCACGCCGACACATCCCCAGCTGCTGGACCATCTCGCGAGTCGATTCCGTGAGACCTGGTCTGTGAAATCACTGATCCGTGCGATCGTCCTCAGTCGTACCTATCGCCTCAGTTCGAGCGGACTGGCGGCTGGTCTCAAAACAGACGGGGCCAACGAACTTTACTGGCGGGCCCATCTGAAACGGCTGGAAATAGAGGCCGTGCGGGATGCGATGCTGGCGGTTTCCGGGCGGCTGTCGCTGGAGCGTCCGCAGGGCATTCAGGTGGCGGGTCGCGGGGGGAAAGGTCGTTGGGGCGAGACGCGAAGTCTGCTGGAGATCAGTTCGCCATATCGGACTGTTTATCTGCCCGTGCTGCGTTCCTTGCTGCCCGAGATGTACTCGACATTTGATTTTCCGAACCCGACCCAGGTCAAAGGCCAGCGCGAGGTGACCACCGTCGCACCGCAGGCCCTGTTTCTGATGAACAGTGATTTCGCAAACCGGATCGCCGGGGATACGGGGCTGCTGATGCTCAACGAGCAGACCAGTCGCCGAGAACGCATCCAGGCGATTTACTTATGCCTGCTGGGACGATTACCCGACAGGGGAGAAATCAAGGACGCGGAGACGTTCATGGCAGGTTTGACGGGACAGACGGAGATCTACCGCTGGTCGGCGCTGATACAGGCTTTATTTATCTGTGGTGAGTTTCGAACATTACTCTAGATCGCAGGCAGAACCAATGAATTTACGATTTTGCAGCAATACCGCACGTGTGACCAGTCGCCGTTCTTTTCTCCAACAGACTGCGGCCGGTTTTGGCTGGCTGGCGTTCTCAGCACTGAAAGCACAGCGGGCTGCCTGTAACAAGAGCACGGGCAATCCGCTGGCGCCGAAGAAACCACATTTTGCCGCTCGGGCGAAACGCGTGATCTTCCTGTTCATGGAAGGGGGCCCCTCACACCTGGATTCGTTTGACTGGCGACCCGAGCTGGCACGGGTTGGCGGCGATGCGAAGAGTCGCTACCTGGCTCCCGTGTTTGACTTCAAACCGCGCGGGGAGAGTGGCCTGATGATCTCCGATGCGTATCCGCAGCTGGCGCAGCAGGCCGACGAGTTGTGCCTGCTTAACGGCATGCAGACGAACAATCCGGGGCATCACCAGGCGGTTGTGGCACTGCATACCGGTAATGAAAACTTTGTGCGTCCTTCCGTGGGGGCATGGGTGACGTATGGCCTGGGCTCTGAGGCTGACAGCCTGCCGGGGTTTGTGACGATCGATCCGATTGTCGATAAAGGGGGCGCTGCAAACTACGGTTCGGCTTTTTTGCCGGCCACGTTTCAGGGGACCCGCTTGAGTAGTGCAGCGCGGGGGTTGCCGAATATTCGGAATCGGACTCTCTCAGGCGCTGACCAACGGAAACAACTCGATTTTGTCCAGCGGGCCAATCGGCGATTATTGAAGCAGGATGCCAGCAATCCGGAAATTGAGGGGCTGATCGAATCTGCTGAGCTGGCCTTTCGCATGCAGTCATCCGTGCCGGAAACGCTGGACCTTTCCCGGGAGACACAGGAAACGCAGCGGCTCTACGGGCTGGATGACCAGCGAACGGCTCGCTTTGGCACGCAATGCCTGATGGCGCGTCGCCTGGCTGAGCAGGGGGTGCGTTTCATTCAGCTCACCAGCAACGGCTGGGACCATCATTCCAAAATGCGCGAAGCATTCGAGTTCAAAGCGACGGCGACGGACAAGCCGATCGCGGGGCTGATTGCCGATCTGAAGCAGCGGGACTTGTTGCGTGACACGCTGCTCGTCTGGGGGGGCGAATTTGGTCGACAGGCGGGCCCGGACAACAACGGAGGCCGCGGGCACAACAACAAGGGGTTCACGATGTGGATGGCCGGCGGGGGAGTGAAGGGCGGTTTGCGGTACGGTTCCACCGACGAGTTGGGACGCGAGGCGGTTGCCGGGAAAATGGGGACGCACGACCTGCACGCGACGATCCTGCACCTGCTCGGCCTGGATCACGAACAGCTCACGTATCACTATTCGGGCCGCGATTTCCGACTGACGGACGTTTCCGGGACGGTCGCTCACGACATTTTTTCATAGTTCGACAGTCAAAGACCGGGTTCCACGGAGGTGGAGAGGGGCCAAAATAAAATGTCGTGTCAGGTCAGATTTCAGGATTTGGCGGGGATCTCGGCGATCTGTTTTGTGGCGATTCCGACAGGGCGGTCCAGCGGAATGCCGGCACACGTCAGCAGGGTGGTGAGCAGGTCGCCCTGGTTGCCTTTGACATCGGGCAGGAAGCGTCCCGTGTTGATGGCACCGCCTCCGCTTCCGGCGAGGATGAAGGGCAGGTTGGCGCGGGTGTGCCTGTCGCCGTCTTCCAGGCCGGAGCCCCACATCATGATACAGTTATCCAGCAGGGTGCCGTCGCCTTCCTGCAGGCTGTGCATCTTGTTGACCATGTAGGCAAACTGGTCGATATTGAATTTCGTGATCGCGGCGACTTTGTCGACTTTCTTTTTCTCGCCGTTGTGGTGCGTCTGGGAATGGTGCTGGTCTTTAAATCCGAGTTCCGGGTATGACACACCGTTCGGGGTGGAGCCGATGTAGGTGCAGACACGGGTCGTGTCGGTCTGGAAGGCCAGCACGTTGAGGTCGCACATGACCTGCATGTACTCGCTGCGTTTGTCGCCCTCCGGTATTTTGATTTCGATGGGCGGAGCGGTCTTGTGACTGCGGCTGGGGCGGACTCCCGACTTTTCCAAAGCCGCTTCTTTCTGGCGCATTTCAATAGCGGCGATCCGGCGTTCGACCGAGCGAACACTGTCCAGGTACTGGTCCAGCTTGCGCTGGTCGGTCTGCGAGAGGGTGCGTCTGAGATCGCGGGCACCGCCGATCACCAGGTCCAGCATACTGCGGTCCAGACTGCTCATCCCATTTGATGTCAGTCCGCTCCCTTGTTCCTTCTTGTTGAACAGGCGATTCAGCACGTTGCGGGGATTGGTCTCGGCTGGGACCGCCTGGGTCGGAGAGCGAAAGCTGCAGTGCGAATAGTAGGCTTCGTTGAGCCCTGCCTGGTTTTCCTTCCAGGTTTGCGGCATCGTGGCGAGTTCCAGCGAAGGTAACGCGGTGAACGCCCCCAGGGAATTCGCGGCGATCTGATCGGCGGAGATCGAGATGCTGATCTCGTCCCGCTTGTCCGGGTCGGGCAACGCAGCAGTGAGCCACGTTGAGAGTTCGAGTGCGTGTGGCGCACCCCGGTAGGGGCCGTTGGAAACCCCGGCGATGCCCTTCATCAGCAGACACTGATCGATCACGGGGCGCAGTGACTCGAGGGCAGGGGGAGGCGAGGTCAGGAAACTCTCTGCATCTTTGGGCCAGAACTGATCCATGATCACGCCGTGAGGCATGTACATGAATCCGAGCCGTACGGGAGGCTTGAACGCCTTTTTCTCGCTGGCTTCCGCCCAGCCCATCACATCCAGCAGGGGCAGGGCCAGTGCGGCTCCCATACCTTTCAGGCAGGTACGACGATTGATGATGGTGTGTTTGCTCATGGGCAGGCCTTCGGGTGGGTTGCAGAGGAAAGTAAGTTCGTTGCACGACGGGCTGCAATTCCGTCGGGTAAAATAATCAAATATGTCGTTCGCGTGTTACTCGATTCGTCGATGCGTAAAAGGATAACTGGTGACGACCGCAGTGATGAGCGTCTGCATGCGGTAGTCATCCTGGGCGATCTTCTGCATCAACTGATCTACTACAATCTCGTCATAACCTTCGAGGCGTCGGCATAACGCATAGGCTAACAGTCGCTCGACCAGATTGCGAGAAAACTCTGCGTTGTGTGCGGCGATAATGGTTTTTAATTCTCTGGGGTTGGAAAAATGCTTGCCTCCCGGAAGTTCGCCTGAGGCGTCGATCGCCTCACCGTTATCGTCCTGGTCGCGCCAGCGTCCAATGGCATCGAAGTTCTCCAGGCCGAACCCGATGGGATCGAGTAAGCGATGGCAGTTGGCACAGACAGGATCGGCGCGGTGCAGTTCGGTGCGTTCGCGGAGTGTCAGATTCGCGACCTGCTTCTGGTCCTGTTTTTCTAATGCCGGAACATTGGGTGGAGCCGCCGGTACTTCGTCTCCGAGTACCTGTTCCAGAACCCAGACGCCCCGATTGACGGGGCTGGTGCGGTTGGGGAAGGAGGTCGCAGCGAGCACGCCGGGCATTCCCAGGATCCCGCCTCGATTGCCATTGGTCAGTTTGACTTTACGCATCTCGGGGCCGGTGACTGTTTTTTCCAGACCATACAGCGTGGCCAGGTTTCCATTGAGGAAGGTGTAATCGCTGTCGATAAAATCGGCAACGCTATGGTTCTCACGCACGATACTATCGAAAAAGAGACGGGCTTCGTCATACATTGCCGTTCGCATTTCGTCGGTCATTTGCGGGAATTTCTCAAGATCAAAGGTCCGATCATGCAGATTTCCCAGCTTCAGCCACTGCGCCCCAAAGCCATCAAACAGGGCCCGCGAACGAGAGTCCAGCAGCATGCGGGTGACCTGCGCTTTCAGGACCGGCGGCTCGTGGAGTTTTCCCTGGTCAGCTAACGCCATCAGCTCATCATCGGGCATGGTGGCCCAAAGCAGATATGACAGGCGCGAGGCGAGCTGGTAATCATCGAGAGGCACAATCCCTTTCTCCGCCTTGATCTCCTTCGCCGGAGTAATAAAAAGGAACTGGGGAGAGACCAGGATCGCCTTGAGCATCAGGCGACTGGAGGCCAGGTAGCTGAGGTTGTTCTGTTGACCCAGATCAAATACTTTCAGCAGGACATCCAGTTCCGCTGCGGAGGGAGGCCGACGATAGGCTTTTCGGGCCAGGGTCTGGGCCATCTTGCGTGCTGTCGCCTGGACGTCGGTCCCGGAAGCGGGGGGCTCACCAAACAGCAACTTTTGGATGTTTGTGGGGGGCTTCCCTTCCGGCGCCAGAGCCTGATCCAGCACCTTCTGTGAGATCGTCAGATACTGTTCGAGTTGCAGCGGGGAGAGCGAATTGAGATATCCTTCGCCGCTGACTTCGTCCGGCAGACTAGCGACGATGCTTGGATCGACGCCAAACAGATCGTGCAGGGTGTTACCATATTCGGTTTTGGTCAGCCGTCGAATGACAAACGGTCCCGGATCTTTCGGGCTGAGATATTTGACCTTCTCCAGCCATTGAGCAAACATCTGGCGTTCTTCAGCGGTCGGCTGGTCCATCCCATCCGGCGGCATGTCGTGCGTTTTCACCCGGGCGGCTGATTTCTTCCACTTCTCGCTGAAGGCCGCATGACCGGGAGTTTGCAGGGCCGGGTCAAAGCTGAGTCCGGCTTCTGTGGGGCGTCGGTTCTGGTGACAGTCGATGCAATATTTTTTGATGAAGGGAGTGACACGTTTACTGAAGAATTTCTTCGCCTCCGCTTTGTGCGCCACCAGAGATTCGTCCTCTGCCGATTGCACCTTCTCAGTATTCGGGCCAACCCACAAGACGCCTAAAGCCAATATAGCAATCGTGTTGCGAATCAAACGTGTCTCTGTAATTGACATTCAAAAACTCCTCGGACAGCTGTCTATATACGAACGTATTATAGTTTCTGCATATGTCAGTGTAAACAAGGGACAGTAAACAGAGTGTCTGCCGGGGAGTGATTATGTGCTCCTCATGAATGACATCAGTCAGACTTGCTGTGAGCGTCTTTCACCGTTGTGAGCTGGCAGGATTCGGTTTTCTTCGGTACGCTCACAATCTCCGTTCCTTAATCGTGCATCAGGAAGTAAAAGAGTTATAAGTACCACTTTCGATGTCAAGAGAGCGATGCCGTTCTACCTTATGGCACGATTCCTGATGACCCTGGTTTTAAATGTCGGGACTGGTTGGGCCAACAATCAGAAAAATGATCTATGAAACAGCTTGAGTTCTTAATCGACAAACTAGGTAACCGCATCCTCGAAAATGTTACATACCAGAACGAACAATTTGACACACTAACGATCCGGAGGCTTACAGAAAGAACCCTGATCAGGAATGTTCAATTTCTAAATTGCAGCAGCGTTGGTGCAGGAATGATTCGTAAGGGAGTATTCCTTGAAAACGTCATTTTTTCAAATATTGACTGTGGAGATACGCTGTTTATCAGCTCGGAATCGATTGTGAACGAGGTCAGGGTTTCAGGTCGTCATCCCGCCAGATTAGTTATTGAGCCTGATGACAACGACAACTATGTGATGCAGGAATATTCAAAAAGTGAGATGCTCATCGACATTTCTGAATTTCAAGGATTTGCTGTTATCATAGGATTGCCAGGATGTAATATAAAGAAAAACGATCGTCAACATATTACGATAAAAGCGAGCTGGAAGGACGAGGTGGATTGGGGCTCTCTCGGCATAGGGCCAGTCAGTTTCTGGCGTCTCAATCTAAAATCGCTTGGAATCAAGAATGCCAGCGAAGGCGTTTTCAGTTTGCCGAGTCCTGAACACAGACAGCGATAGGAAAAAGTTCTAAAAGAACGTGAATTGCTTGAAGCAGAAGGGCTCACCTTTGATTAGTCCTTTTCACTTCTTCGATTGAAGTCGCCATTTATGGGACTGCAAATAGAAGACAATCAATTTCAAACGGAGAAGACGACCAGCGGGAGAAACGCTCTACATTAATTCTGTGAGCCTGATCCAGTAATGATCGTATGCAGGATGCCAGAAAACTGAGTTCTACGTTTCGAAATCAATACGAGCGTTCTATTCATCTTCATCCTGAGCCGGACGGATTGGTGGTTGGGATGCTGAGATGCTGCTTTCTGCCCGGGCGAAAGCAAAGTTCAGTTACTGATACCTTTTTCAACGAACTTGGCAGTGTCGAAAATAGTCGCTTTGGTGGCTCTGTTGGATTGGTTAAATCGAAGCGAAAAGGAAAGTGACTATCAATCAGGTAATCGATCAAACAGATAAAATTATTCAACTACTCGAACAAGGGGGACATTCGGGAGCCTGGTCAAAATCTTTACGTCACTATGCAAGTGTCTTGAGTAAAGATCCACAATCGAATGAAGCATTAGAGTATCTCTATAGTGCTTGTACTCAACCAAGAGGTTTACTGGATGTCTGGGTTGAGGGACTCACCTTAGATGACTGGGGAGAAATTTTAACCAACCTTAAAACAGCGATTGAAAATTCACGAAGACAAAATCGTAGCACATAGGGGAGAAGAAAAGGTAGATTCAGATAATGTGTGAAGAATCTTCGAGTCTCTTTTTCCTGAGAATATTTCGAATGCTTAAGCATGCTGCAAGGCTGGTAAACCACCAGGATAATTCCAGTCCCATTAGCCAATTCGTTCTGATAATATTTCGTCGAATTTAGACGTGGAGCCTGTGGGGAATCGTCCAAATCATGAACATTTATCATTTTTTCGATCAGTTATGGATGGAATTACCCCAGTCGGTAGAAAGTAAGTCAGTTACTTCTATTAAGAGTCGTTATTTAGAATTTGCAGATGAACTGCCTCAGGGGAGAACAGTGCATCGAAAAGAGGAACCTCCTTTCTCGCAATTTGCGAACTGGCTTGCACGTCGGTTCGGCAAATCGAAACGATCTTACTGTGGTCGATGGTCCAGGTACGATGGTGGATGGTGGAGGATCATTGAAGATCAATTTGGTGATAATGAGGTTGGATATAGTGAGTTTTTCAAACTGCTGGCAGAATATCGTCAGCAAAAGTGTTTGCTGAAAGGTCAGACAAACCTGTCACAGAAAAAGGTTTCTGTGTCGAATGACTCGCGGATTGAGCGGTTGGAAGTATGGGAATACCCAACGGAAAGTGGGTATGATTTAGTGATTGTAGATCATGGCGGTCAGGCAAAGCTCGAGGGATTCTACTCGAAAATAGATGAGTTGTTAGATTCGGCATCTAAAAGATATGAGGTTCAGTCTGATAACTGGCACTGGTTTACTATCCCCCACAATTAGCACTGACAACTTTTTATCCCAAGATTCTGTGTCAGGTCAGATACAGACAAGAGATGCAAACTCTGCAGCATTGAGTTGGCGAATCGATTGATACGAACTTGAGTAGCATGAAAAACAAGGCTCTAATTGAGAAACTGGCACGGCGTGAATTAAGAGGTGATGTTACCTTTAAAGAAGAGATTCAATATGGTGAGGCTGGTTTGAGTATCTGGCGATCAGTTCCCGTTAAACCCTCTAAGAAAGTTGTAATACTGGAATGCTCAGATGGTCGGCTGGTTGTCCCAAGTCGAGATATTAAGCAATTCGAACAAATGCTGGCAGAATTACGACCTTCATTAGAAGATTCAGATGACTTCATTAAATTGTTTACCAAGGCGTTTCCATCCCGCAGAAAAGTACTGCTTCGTCGAGATCAAGTCCTGAAGAAATACCATGACGTCTGGCAGCCGATAGAAAAGAGTAGTTCTGGAATCTCTTTTTATTGTAATGATTCATTCAAAGGTACATTTGAACTAATCACAGTAAGTCCAGATTATGATGTGAAAGTGAAAGTTCTCGGTCCGGATAGAAAATACAAGATGCGTTAGATGGTATGATGACAAGTCCGAATTTTCAGATTCCTCCCTCCAGACTCTTCCGGACCTGAGAATATCTGGAACCTTAAAACGAAAATTCGCAAGGATTATCGACAGAATGATCATGACAGGTGCTGCTTTTGTGGTGAGTTTTTTCCATTCTGTCTGGAGTAACCAAACTGTAACAGAGTGGCAACCAGACACCAGCCTGATTAAAACCGGTAAATACTAACATGAGTCTGCCAGATAAAGTTGTGAATGCTTTGAGTGACCCGGCGTACCATCGTCAGGGGAACAATATTGAGGCCGTGTTGGGACATCTGGACGTTACCCCTTCGAGTGAGTTCACGGAATTTTACAGCACATACTTTGGTCCGTTCTGGAGTAATTCGCTGGGAATTGAGCTTGCTGACATTAGAGAGGATGAATGCAATATCGGGACTCTTACAGAACAATGTCGTTCACAGTATGGATTTCCCGAACGAATGCTCGTGCTGACACAGCTTTCTCCTGGTGGGACCGTACATGTTCTGGACACTGAGTCGGACGAGGTATTCGTCGTCGATTTTGAGGGTGGAGAAGATCTGTTAATAAAAGGTGAATTAGAACCTCGCTGGGAAACTTTCAGCGACTTCCTTCAAGACTACTTCTAGTTTCTTGACTTCTGCATCACGAACTTCGCCAGTATCTTTTCCTGTATGTATTACGCGTCAGTGTGGTCTCAAGTGGTAGACGGATTGATCCATGGAAATCTCTCATGACTGTTTGTGGGGTGATGAAACTGGTTGCAGTCGGCAGAAGAACATTCATTCTGAAAATAAAAACAGTTGTGGATGTGTACGTAATATTAGTTTTTCGTGATTTTTTGCTTGAACCGGAGAAATCCCTCCTGTATTCTCTTCCTCAGCTTTAAAACACGCAGGCACACGATAATGCGATGTGTTTTTGTTGACGAACCAACTCTCACCATTTCATGGCCGAGGCACTTCAGCCTTGAGAAGCATTATCACACAATTTTTTTGTTGATCTTTATCGGTGGAATACTGAACCACGATAAGTGCATTTGAATTCATTGATGCACTTTGGCTGGAGGCACTGATGATTCTACTTTTCTCTCAAGTAGCAGCAAGAAGGATTGATTGCCATGGTGTTGAAAGACTGGTTGTATTCGTTGCGTTTTTGTTTGCAATCTGGTGCTCCTGTTCGTTCTCGGCGGGGTCGTCGACGCAGAAATAAGCACAAATTTCAATATGTTGCTGCGATTGAAAAGCTGGAACAACGCCAGTTGCTCAGTGGTACTAACGATGCCCCTCAGTTTGATGATTACGGAATGGGCTACTGGTGGAGTGTCGCTGAAGACGCCGCGGTAGGCTCTGTTATCGGCACTGTCTCTGCTACTGACCCTGATGGCGATGCATTTTCTTATGCTTTATCGTCGGGGACTGACGTCGTTTCCATCGATACCTCGACTGGTGAGATTACTCTGATTGCCGCGTTGGACTATGAAACCAGCCAGTCTGTTTCATTCGGCGTGAGTGCAACGGATTCCAATGGAAACAGTTCAACCAGCTGGGTTGATATGAGCGTTACCGACGTGAATGAATCGCCGGTCTTCGACGATTACGGAATGGGTTACTGGTGGAACGTCGCAGAAGATGCCGCGGTGGGTTCAGTGATTGGTACCGTTTCCGCCAGCGATCCTCAAAATGACGCGGTGACCTATGGGCTGACCTCAGGTACGGAGACGTTTTCCATTGATGCCTCGACTGGTGCGATTACTCTGATCGCTGCGTTGGACTATGAAACCAGCCAGTCCGTTTCATTCGGCGTGAGTGCAACGGATTCACAGGGAAACACTTCAACCAGCTGGGGGGAGATCTACGTAGAGGACGTTGCTGAAACTTCTGGCAGCAGTTCTTCATCCGGCAGCGGATCATCCTCTTCGAGTGGCTCAACCTCAGGTTCAGGCAGTGGTTCCGGTTCCAATAGTGGCTCTGGCAGTTCTTCCGGCTCCTCATCCAGTTCCGGCAGTAATTCGTCTTCGGGCAGCGGGACAGGTTCCTCGAGTGGTTCCACGTCGGGAAGCTCATCCGGTTCCGCGTCCTCATCAGGCAGCACTTCATCATCCGGTAGTAGTTCCACCTCCGGGAGCAACTCAAGCTCGACAAGCGGATCAACATCAGGCAGCACATCCGGATCCACCTCTTCATCGGGAAGTGGTTCTTCGTCCGGGAGTTCTTCATCATCCAGTAGTGGCTCGACGTCGGGGAGTACGAATTCAGCCTACGATTCCTATCTGGCAAGTGTGACCGCTGCTGATAACGCTTACGCAAATACTGTTCAGAATGCAGCCAATACGTATAATACGGCCGTTGATGCTGCTGATACAGTTCTGGATAACGCGAAGCTTTCTGCAGCAGATTCCTACAATTCCGCCGTTGCTACTGCCAATACAGCTTATCAAAATGCAACGCAAGCAGCAGACGATGCCTATCAGTCAGCAATGGATGCAGCTGACAATGCTTATAACTCGGCAATTACCAATGCCGGTAATGCTTATGATGGGGCAGTGGCCACTGCAGATGCCGCTTATGATTCGGCGGCACAAGCTGCTGCAGATGCTTACGATTCCACGATGGCGACTGCTGATAATACATATAATTCGGCAGTTGATGCTGCCTATGCAGTTTACAATGATGCCGTTGATGTCGCTGACACGACCTATGATTCCGCGGTAGAAAATGCATCAAATGCGTATAACTCAGCCGTTGACTCGGCTACTGATGTGTGGAATTCCGCATATACATCAGCAGAAAATTCCTTCAACGCAGCCATTGATGCTGCACTTCTCATCGCTGAAACAGCAATCCAATCAGCTGAGGATGATTATAATACCACGATGGATGCGGCCGATGCCACATTTGAGACAGCTGAGCAGGCAGCAGCAAATACTTACAACACGACAATGGATGGAGCAGATAATACTTATAACACAGCCATTGATGCAGCCGATGCCGCTTTTAATACTGCTGTTCAGAGTGCGACCAATGCTTATAACGGTGTAGTTGATCCCGCGTATCAATCCTATCTGGATGCGGTCGAGGCTGCTGACCAGGCTTGGGATGCTGCTTATAATGCAGCCTGGGATCTGATGATGGATGCCATGGACAATGGGGGAGATACATCTGCTGCAGATGCTGCATTCATAGCTGCTGATGACGCATGGTATGCAGCAGAAGAAGCTGCATGGAATACTTTTGCGGCAGTGGAAAGTACGGCAGCAACTACTTACTCTGCTGCAGTTGAAGCTGCAAAAAATCAATGGCAGATTTCCGCTGACTCTGCAGCAGATGACTGGTACGCCACGGAATCGACGGCAAGTGCAGTCTACCAGACTGCCTATGATGCTGCAGTCGCTGCGTGGAACACAACAGAAGGCAATGCGTGGTCGACATACGAAGCAGCATATGCAATTGCTTCCAGTAACTATGAATCTGCCGAGGATGCTGCATGGACGAATTTTACTACGGCTATGAATGCTGCAGATGCTGTATGGATTGCTGCAGAAGATGCTGCCTGGATGCAATATTCAACGGCAGTTTCTGCAGCTGATGCAGACTGGGTTGCAGCAGAAGCGGCTGCCTGGACAGTTTTTGAAACAGCCGAGGAGAACGCCGCTGCAGCCTGGACGTCGACAGAGGCTGCGGCATTTAGTACCTATGATACGGCAATGGCCGCAGCAGAGACAGCATGGGACACCGCAGAACAGGCCGCCTGGTCTGCGTTTGAAACTGCCCAGACTGCTGCTGAGACAACATGGGAGAATGCGGTCAATAGTGCCTGGTCTACTTACGACGCCGCCTGGACTGCTGCGGAAGATGCCTGGGCAACAGCCGAAAGTGCTGCCTGGAACGCTTATGAAAATGCCGTTTCACTCGCGGAAGCAGCCTGGAATACAGCCGAAACAAATGCCTGGAATACATATGAAGGTGCATTGGCCGGCGCTGAAACAGACTGGGAGAATGCGGAAGATGCCGCCTGGGTGGCCTTCCAGAATGCGGCAGCTCCTGCGGCTCAACAACAGGGGGGGGACCCGGCAGCCCAGCAGAATGAAAACAATGATGACACTAGCAGAAAATTAACACCGACGGAACGGGCATTTATTGAATATATCTTTAAGAAATCCATGCCCGGATTTAATCAACAAGAAGATCTCCAGGTTACACTTGCTGCAACCCTCGCTAAAGTTACTCTTTATGATGGATCTAATCGCTCGGAGTGGTACTGGCCGAAAAATGTCATTGCACAAAATATTCTTTACTGGAGACCCTGGGTAAATGGGATCGCTCTTGGGACGGATCAGTTCTATCGTGGCAATATTTATCCGGCACAGCAGGGAAATGGTAGTATTGCTTTAATTGCTCATGAAACCTTTCATTCTTTTCATGAGGAGTTTATGGCGATGGGAACGACCCCGTTCATAGCAGGTTATTTGCTTGACTCTGCCTCCGCCAAATTGTTTGAAGGCGATGGTTACAAAAAGAACATATCTGAAATGTATGCATATGCGGTACAAGATACTGTGACTGAGATTCTCCAGCGGTATCCTAATGCAATGTCCTGGTTTGATCCAAACTCACCCAGTTATGGACAAATTCCAGCAGATTTTGCTAATGTTGTCTCGTTTATTTTTAATGGTAAAATTACTACCAGGATGAGCAAAACACAATGAATATGCACGAACACTCATTCGGAATTCGGCGTCCCTTGTGTCTAACGGTTTTCTGTTTCCTGCTGGCTGCGACTTTACAGGGATGTCTTCCAGGTGATGGTGCATCATCATTTTCAGGTCAGGTGCTCGATGAGCAAAATCAGCCGGTCATTGATGCAGATGTGACAATATCAGATGCTCCCAGTAATAAAAATCAACTGTTGATGTCACCCTGGAAATTAAAGACTCATGCTGAGGGAAAGTTTCAAATCACCTCAGCCCACGCTCCTGCAGAAGGAGGATTAATCTTAGAAGTGAAGAAGGAAGGATACGAGCCATATCAGAAACAGTATGCGGCAGGTAGTGTCTATGCAAACTTAATCATCAATCTCAAACCCAAAGATGAATCAGAACCGAAAGTACCAGAACAATGAGTGGTTCATTTTGCAGCTGAATTGATCAGTTTATTATAATATCTGAGAGTATATAAACTTCCTCTCCTCACAGGGGGGAAGTCCTGATGCAGACCAACCAGAATACTGATCCTTGTATCAAATCGAGAATATCATGAAGCGTAAAACCTTCATCACCCTTATCTTTGTGCTGAGTTTTGTCTGCTTGATCGTGATCATGGGGGGACTGCTGTATGCATGGTATGTTTATCGCCAGGTGCACCACCAACTGATGTAGCATGCTTTTTTAATGTGATGCATGTGCAAGGCCGGAAATTATGGTGAAGTGATGCCAGGGCAGCCCCATTTTGGGGTGAGAAATCGTTGGAAAGAACGAGCGCAAAAAGAGTCCTTGTTTTATCAATCTGGATCTATTTCCAGGGGGGACCGCAAGGTGAGTGTTCTGTTGGATTCGGAGCCGATGGAGGCTATCCGGCCTGGCATTTCAGCTTGAAACGAAAAGAATGGTACGTGGACTCATGAATGGCTACAGGAACTCCTGAACATCTTCAAAGAAATGACAGAGACATCATCTGTTTATTGTGCAGAACCGCTTGAGCTCGACAAGACTGTGTCGAAATCAACAAAATGTACTCAAGCCGCCTTTAATGTTCTGATTCAATCATGATTGACTTAATCATTACGAGATTTCATGTCTGAAAATTCAAAGATCATCCTCGGTATGGGAACGGGCCGATGTGGAACGCTTTCTCTGGCAGAGATTCTAAACGCGCAACCGAATACCCATGTCACTCATGAAGAAGCCCCCTTATTACCATGGGATCGTGAACACAACAGTGGCATCATCGCCAGGCGATTTTCCCGGATGCGGCGAAAAAGAAATGCCGAACTGATCGGAGATATTGCGTCTTTCTATCTGCCCTACGTCGAAGAGATCATCAATACAGAGTCAGACGTTCGCATCATCTGCCTGAAACGAGACAAAGAGGCTGTCGTCAAAAGTTTCTGTCGCTGGCTGGATCTTGTGCATCCCCTTCCCATGAACCATTGGGCCAAAGAACTGCCATCGGGATGGCACTATGAACCCAACTGGTCTCGAATCTTCCCCAAGTACGACACCCAAAGCAGAGAAGCTGGGATCGCCCGTTACTGGGATGAGTACAATGAGCGGGCAGAGATTCTGTCCAGGGATTTTCCGGATCATCTCAGAATTGTCGAGATGGAACAACTGAATGATGAGGCTGGAGTAAGCGAGCTCTTGTCATTTGTGGGAATTCCCAAGGCACAACAGGTCAATCAGGCAGGACACCATACTCACAAATCAGATCAGACCCCAGTAAAACCAGTAGAGCATCGTGTCTCTGCTCATCCAATGGACCCACGAAACTGTGTCATTCTGGTACCCTACACAGGGAGCATTGTTCCCCAATGTGAACAGTCACTTAAAGAACTGGAACGTCGCGGATATACCGTACGTCGTATCCGCGGTTATGCAGCCATAGATCAGGGACGCAATCAGCTGGCTACAAATGCTCTCAAAGATGGTTTTATAGAGACGATGTGGATCGATGCTGATGTGGGTTTCTTTCCCGATGCGATCGAGAAACTTCGAAAACATAACCTGCCGATTTCCTGTGGCATCTATCCGAAAAAGGGTAAACGGGAACTGGCCTGCCATGTGCTGCCGGGGACGCCGAGTATGACATTTGGCAATGACGGCGGCCTGATTGAAATTCTCTATGCGGGAACTGGCTTTCTACACATCCGCAGGGAGGTCTACCGAAAGATTCAGGAACAGCTGAAGCTCCCAATGTGTAACGAACGCTTCGGCGAGACCATGATTCCCTTCTTCCACCCAATGCTGTACCAGCGTGACGACGGATATGATTATCTGGCTGAGGACTATTCGTTCTGTCAGCGTGCCCGGGATTGTGGCTACCAGATCATGGCAGATACCACCGTTCGCCTCTGGCATGTCGGCATGTATGCTTACGGCTGGGAAGATGCCGGCCGTGAATCAGAACGCTTTGGTTCATTCACACTGAATTTCAATCAGTAGTCAATTTCGCATGTTTGTTTTCTGAAACTCAAAGATCAAAGCCACTTATCGATGGTGCTAAACAGTCAATGACCAGTTGATCAAAGAGAGATATGCGATTATATCAGGTCAATAATTGCTGAACGGGGCCGATGCTGTCGGCAAACCGATCGAGCTTTAAACCCATGGCTTGTGCGTGCGTGAGCCAGAGGTTTGCCAGGGCTGTGCCGTCAGAGCAGTGCAGATGCTGTCCCGTCTTTAAGCGTCCTCCGCCCGAACCGGCGACGACGATGGGCAGGTCGGTATATTGATGGGTGGCACCATCACCCAGACCGGAACCATAAGTGAAAATGGTATTATCCAGTAATGTCGTTCCATCCGCTTCGCGAATGCCATCCATTTTTTGTACGAGATAAACAAACTGTTCCATGTGGAATTGATCCACCTGTAACAGTTCTTTCATAAACTTATTCTGATTATGAGACATCTGATGATGGCTCATCGGTTTGTCGAACAGCGATTCGTAGCGCATGGGGGTATCCCAGCGTTCGGGCCCAATCATCAACGTGGCTACATTGGTTAAACCAACCTGGAGGGCTGCCACCATCAGGTCTCCCATCAGGCGAATATATTGGCCACGGGGGAGTACTGAATTATCTGGTTCTTTCACCGCAGCTTTGCCAATTTCATGTTTTATCAGATCGAGTTTGTCCATTTGTTCTTCGATCGTCCTGATGCCATCGAAGTACTCCGCAAATTTTTCACGGTCTGCACGGCCGAGTCGTCTGTTTAATGAACGTGCATCTTCGAGAACCAGTCCCGTGATATCGCGATAGGCCTGGTTTTCCTGAGTGCCGAACATACGGCGGTAGACTTTCCGAGGGTCGCGCATCGAGGGCGCAACATGACCCGTTCCATACCAGGAGATATTGTCAAAATAGATCGACTCTTTGTTGTCCCGATGGCTGTTGCAACTCAATTCTAAAGTGCGGAATGGGGTCTGATCCCCGACATGGTCAGCAATAATATGATCGAGCGTACGGGCCAAGGGGTACACCGACGACTTGACTGCGTGGGCGGTGGCGCTGCTTAAAAAACAGGAGGCGCATTGCGCATGCACATCGCTTCCATGCTTGTAGAAACGGTCCATGCCGGTGATCAGTGTGACTTTCTGCTTTGCTTTTTCGAGTGGCTGCTGAGTGGGTGTCAGTTGTTCCAGAGGCCGCATCCCCACTTCCAGACCGGTTTCCCGCGTAATCTCTTTCTGACTACTGGTGAATTTGGGGATCTCTGCATTCTGTTCGCCCGGAAAGAAGCCACGACGCACAACACCGATTGGCACGTAAAAGACCGCCAGGCGTTGTGCCGGTTTCGGAGGTACTTCAGAGTGTGCGAGACTTTCCATCCAGGGCAATGCCAATGTCGCTCCTGCTGCTCCGCGGAGAAAAGATCGCCGATTGATTTCAATCATCATTCTGCCATTCTAAGCTGACGAGTTAGGAATTTATTTTGAGGTCGCGTCTGATTGTTCAGAGACGGGCTCGTTTCCCTGTGTACCTGCACTCTGTAAAAAAGGGGGGCTCAACACGATTTCCCTGATGAGCGACTGAAACCGGTAATCTGCAGCCGCTGTTTTATTCACAATCTTTTCCAATGCCAGTGAATCTGCAACCCCAATTTCGCGTCCCAGGGCAAATGAGAGCAAATGCGCTGCAAAGGCACGGGTAAACCGGTCCTTTTCAGCCAGCAACGCATCTTTGAACTCGATAATATTGGCGAATTCATGTTTGCTTAACAGCTTGCCACTGGCGTCGACCGTTCGCCCGTTGGGGTATTTATCACGCCAGAGGCCTGCTGCATCATAATTTTCCAACGCAAACCCTAGTGGATCAATCCGCTGGTGACAGCCTGCACAGCTGGCATGTTTTCTATGGGCAGCGAACCGCTCACGCAATGTCAGGTTTTCTTCGCCAGACTTCGGCTTGTCCTCCAGCAGGGGCACATCCGCAGGCGGAGGTTTGGGAGGATCGTTCAGAATGACGCCCGCAATCCAGGCACCGCGCGTGATCGGCTGGGTCCGGGTTGCATTCGAGGTCATCGTCATGACAGCAGCGTTGGTGATGACTCCGCCCTGCCGCCGGTCTTTGACAGGCACGCGCCGAAAGTTCACAGTGACTGGAGATCCTGCTCTGCCCTGCTTACCATCGCGATACCAGGCATCCAGCAATTCGCTTCGATAACTGAAATCGGAATCAATCAACTTAAGCACAGACTGATCTTCAATCAGCAACGTCTCAAACAGGAGTAACGGCTCCAGCATCATATGCATGCTGGCACGGTACTTGGAAAAGTAGAATTGCGGATACCGTTGACGATCCGGAGTGGATGAGATGATCCGCTCCAGTTGCAGCCATTGGACAGGAAAGCTGTCGCAAAATCGCTTGAGACGATCGTCATGCAACATGCGGGAAACCTGCTCGGTTAAAATGTCTGGCTCATGCAGTTTTCCGGCTGCAGCCAGGTCGAGCAGTGTCTGGTCAGGAATACTTCCCCAGAGAAAAAACGAAAGGCGCGAAGCCAGAGCAAAATCATCAATTCCTGTACTATTCAGAATTTCTGTGTCAGCCGACTGGTCATACAGATAGAAAAACTGAGGCGAAGCCAGTGCCGCTGCTGCCGCGTCCTGCATGCCTTCCGTGAAAGACCTCTGATGTTGAATCTGTTTCATCACATAAGCGGTATAGCGGTTGACAAGTTCATCGTTGGCGGGACGTCGAAAGGCGCGTGTCAGAAATTTCCTTAAGCGACCTTCAATGATCGCCTGTGTTTCTTGCGGCGTCGTATCTTTAGGAGTTGCAAAAAACTCTTTCCAGATACCGCAGGTTTTTGAGTTGAAGTCTGCACTGGTGACAATGGAACGACTCAGTCTCAGAAACGATTCCAACAGTAATGGGGAAAGTGAAAGGTGATCCCCTCTGTTATCGAACCCGTTCTCGGCACGTAAGTCCTGGGGGAAGGCAGCCACTCCGCCAAGTCGCTTTTCGATCAACTGGGACTTGCCAAGCGGACGACTGCCGACCCGTACTTCCGGGGGCATTTTTCCCGTTTGTGGCCGAAAGTAATTGTCGTACTCCCGCATCATCCGCTCGGGAAGTGAAAAGACTTCCACTTTCAGCTGGAACAGATCCTGAACGGCATTGTTGTATTGAAACCGATTCATTCTGCGAATCGGCGTGGCCGGCAAGGTCCCCGCTGATTCAATCGATTGTTTCAGGTACGCTTTCAGACCGGTTACCAGTTGCTTGCGCGTCGATTCAGAGAGTGGTTTTTCACTCTCAGGGGGCATGTAGCCTGAGTCGACCGCTTCGATTAAATCTTTCAACATTTCCGGAGTGCTGACCAGTTGATCGGCATTTTCCAGCCGGAGCAGATTGACTTCGCCTTCCACCTGTTCTTTCTTGCCGTGACACTTCACACAGTTCTGCTGAAAGACCGGCTGGATGACGGCAGAGAAAGCGTCCGCCTGCGGATCCGGCGTACGCTCAGCTCCCTGACAGAGCAGGGGAGCCAGCGAGATCGCCGCAAAAACGATGAGGTATAAAAATCGTGATATCAAGGTGGATTCTTACCTGGGATTGAGCATTGAGGTTGGGTCTGAAATCGTTCGATGCATAAACTGTCATTTATTCTAACTCAGCCACCCCCGCTGTGTCTATTACGGTGTGTATTTCCTCTGATTTTGAGGGGGTGCTCACCAGCAAACGGCGGGCTGAACTCACAGTGATGACAGTACCATGCCCACGTTTTTCCGTGACATCCCTGTCCAATCCCGCTGCAGTACTTGCGTCTGTCGGCGTCGATCTGGTAGATAAATAATACTGTTGTGAGACAATGAAAGTCTTCGACTGATGCCAGATAACACTCATAGGGCAGGGCGCAGGGCATTCCAATGACAGATCAACGACCCAACATCATACTCATTATTACCGATCAGCAGCGTTTCGATACGATTCACGCTGCCGGCTATGATTTCATGGAAACGCCGCACCTGGATCGTTTGCATCGCGAGGGAATTGTATTCAACAACTGTTTCATCACAGCCGCTTCCTGTGCTCCGGCCAGAGCATCCCTCTTTACGGGTCATTATCCGCATACGACGGGGATTCTGAAAAACGCAGATACCTGGAAGCATGGCTGGATCGAAAACCTGCATGACGGAGGTTACCAGACTGTCAATATCGGCAAGATGCACAGCTGGCCCTACACGACTCCCCTAGGCTTCGATCAACGGTACGTGGTAGAGAACAAAGATCGCTACCTGGAAGGTCGTTACTTTTATGATGAGTGGGATAAAGCATTGCGTGCCCGCGGCCTGGTGAAACAGCAACGGGAACTCTACCGCCAGTTACCTGATTACAAAGAAAGCCTGGGAGCCTTTGACTGGCTGCTGGATGAGGATATGCATCCCGACATGTTCGTGGGGAACATGGCGGTCGACTGGATCCGCAACTACCCCGTCAGCGAACCGCTGTTTCTGGAAATCGGTTTTCCCGGCCCGCACCCCCCGTATGATCCGATTCCCCGGTATACAGAGTCGTACCTGAAAAAAGAGCTCAACATCGCCCCCGTGCTCGAAAGCGACCTGGCCCACCAGCCGGAGCCGTTAAAGGCGATGCGAATTCATAACAACGAGGTGGATCACGACTCCGTTGTGCATCTCCTGGAACCGACGGAAGAACAGCGACACCGGCAGCGCGCCTATTATCTGGCGAACGTCACGATGATTGACGAAAAAGTGGGGGAGATTATGACGGCGCTGGAAGAGAAAGGGCTGCTGGACAATTCCATTGTCATCTTCACCTCTGATCATGGGGATTGCCTGACAGACCATGGACACAGCCAGAAATGGACCATGTATGACGTCATTACCCGTGTGCCGATGATAATCTGGGCTCCAGAACGCTTTGGCGCAGCGCGTGCGGTTGAGGGTCTGGTTCAGCAGATGGATCTGGGTCCCACATTGATGGATATCGCTGATATCCCCCTCCCGGAACCGATGGCGGCACAGAGCCTGTTGCCGTTACTTGAATCAGGCACTGAATCTGCAGCATGTGAACGTGACGTTGTTTTCGCCGAACAGGCCAAAGACGGCATTCTGACAACCAGCAAGTTTATGACCATGGTGCGCACCCAGGATTGGAAACTGGTTCACTTTCTGGACGAACCGTGGGGACAGCTGTTTGATCTCACAGCCGATCCTCTGGAGGTCGACAACCTCTGGGATGCGCCCGAACATGCTGAAAAGAAGAGAGAAATGCTCGCCATCCTCCGCGAGTGGCGGATTCGCGACAGTTATGAAAATGCCGACCTCTGGGAAGATTATCGGTGAGAGTGATTGATTAACGAAAATGCTTTAGCTGTGTCCCATTTTTTCCAGCCGGATGAAAGTCCGAATAAAAATGCTTGTGGGAATCAACAGTGAAAGGAGAAAACAATGATTGTACGAGTGATCCTGCTGGTCCTGCTGCTGTCAGTCAACTCCTTACTACAGGCCGAAGACGATTTACCAATCGTTCCTGAAGGTTTTGTGGTCGATGTTGTTGCCCGCGAGCCGCTGGTCAGCAATCCCTGTGTGCTGGCATTTGACAGCTGGGGGCGAATCTGTGTTGCCCAGGGGCCCCAGTGGCGCGGCCCAACCCCCGACACCCCTGGTGATCGCGTCGATATTCTCATTGATGCAAACGGAGACGGGATCAGCGACCAGCGCAAGACATTTGCCGAAGGGTTTAATTCCATCCAGGGGCTGGCCTGGCACGGTGATGATCTCTGGGTAGCCAATTCCCCTGACCTGACAGTTGTTCGTGATACTGATAATGACGATGAAGCCGACGTGTATATTCGCGTCTATACCGGTCTGGGGAATCTGGAACACTCGCTGCATGGCTTGAACTTTGGGCCTGATCGTAAATTGTATATGTCGAAAGGGAACTCGAAAGGTTACAACAGGCTGGATCAGCTTGCTCCCAAAGTGTTCCGGGAACTCTGGGGGCTGCCTTCTCCTGAAGGGGCTCCTGATTACCCGCCAGTTGAATATTTCACAAAACAGACCTACCGACGCAAATATCACACGCCGCAGGATGACTGGGGACAGCAGGGGGGAATTCTACGCTGCGATCCCTATCGCGATGGAAAGCCATCCGGCCAGGGGCTGGAAATCGTATCCCGCGGATTCCGCAATCCCTGGGATATTACCTTTGATGATGGTTTTCACTGGCTGGGAACCGACAATGACCAGACGCAGGGAGATAAGATCTTCGCGCCGTTCTATGGGGCTCACCTGGGGTGGGGGCACCCCTGGAGTTTTCACTGGACAGGGGAAGGGCATCTGCCTACGGTCCCCGCCAGTGCTTCACTCTTTGAAGGATCAGGGGCCGGTGTGATTCATTATCATGCGAACCAGTTTCCCGAAAAGTATCAGGGGGTATTCTTCGTCAATGACTGGATGCGTCGGGAAGTGTATGCGTTCCGCCCGCGGTGGGAAGGAGCACTGATGAAGTGCGAGGGAGACTTTCCACCGGTCTTTGCTCACGCTGAGGGAGGACGGTCTCTACCTGCGAGTTCCGGCCGCATATTTGAGCCGACTGATATTGAAGTCGGCCCTGATGGAGCTTTATATATTCTGAGCTGGGGACACGCTTACGGCGCTACGATCAAAGGTGGTAAACAGGTGGATGCAGGGCGTGTATATCGAATCCGTTATGCAGCCCATCCTCTCAATAACTGGCAACACGACCTGCGCCGCAAACCACAGCGGCAATGGACGCTCGAACAACTGTTTCAGGACCTGGCCTGTGACGTTCCCGCCTGGCGCGTGAATGCGCAAAGTGAACTGCTCAGACGAGGTGAGCCCGCTCAGAAATACTTATTCTCCAGGTTGAACCAGGGTGAGCTGAGCACTGCCAGTGAGACCTGGGCCTTATGGACCATCGGTTTAAGTTCACCTGCAGCCAGAATCAATCAATACCTGGCAGGAATCCTTGCTGATTCGGAAGCGACCCGCAATGCCCGGATTCAGGCGCTGCGCATATTGGCTCATCGGATTCGCAAGTTTGAACAATGTACGACTCTGCCTGATGTGGTTCTCCCTTTTTTGACCAACGTCGATGCCCGACTTCGACATGCAGCAGTACAGGCAATCTGGCAGGCAGAACAGAAGCAGTGGGTCCAGGATTTACTGCAGGTGGCTGCTGATGAAACAGATCGGATCGTCTTTTTCTCAACCTGGAATGCACTCCGAGAACTGTCATCCCTGCAGGAGAGAAAAGGATGGCTAGAGGATCCTTGCGCGGGGGTTCGACTGGCAGCATTACTGGGATTATTTCACGACGGCACCATCAACGGCACTGCAGCACTCGCATTTCGAAACGATGAAGATCCTCGCATTGTCAAACTGGTTAACGACTGGCTGGAGAAGACGGGGCAAGCAACTCCGCTGGTGCGATTCAATCCACCTCCCGGTGAGTATTCCCAAGCAGTCAACGTGACAGTTCAAACATCCATTGCAGGAGCTTTTCTCACCTACACTCTTGATGGATCGCTGCCGACTCTCACATCTCAACGTGTGAAGGGACCGATACCGATAGACCACTCGAGTCAGTTACGAGTTGCCGTCAATCGGGGAAGCAATGGAAGTAGCCAGACCGTGACCGCTGAATATGAGATTCGACACGTCCCCCACTATCGGCATCGTGAATTTGTCTCTGAAGTTCAGACTCCCAGCGGCCGTTTTTATGAATTAGACTGGACCGGTCTTGATGTCGGCAAGCGGCATTATACGGATCGGAGTTACCATATCACTCAGGTCCCGAATGAACTGGCCGGATTACCGTTTCTGAGAACTGCCAACGGAGATGATCGCTCAACGGGAGCAGAGTGGCTATCGCTGGTCACAACCGAAGACTGCGATCTCATCGTGGGAACCGATTTGCGCAACCCGGATGACCTGCAGTGGATGAAGATTGGTCAACCTGGAGGGTTTGAAGATACAGGCTTGAAACTGACAACCACGGATCCCGTCTTTCGGCTGTATCGTAAACATTTTCCCGCAGGTCGGGTTGTGCTGGGCGGAAACACGAATCACCCGAAGACCGATTCTGGCCGGGGGAACTATCTCGTTATTTTCCAGCGACAGATATTATCACCAATGGGAAACGGGCAGACAGCCACGATCGACCAGGTGCTCTCTCACATGCAAACCGCAAATCCAGAACGGGGACGGGAACTGTTCCTGCATCCCCAAGGGGCCGGGTGTTTTAAATGTCACCGTATGGAGGGGATTGGTGGAGTACTCGCCCCCGATCTGTCTGATATCGGTAGCCGCGCCAGGGAACCACGCGTGCTGATTGAATCGATACTCGAACCGAGTAAGGTCATTACCGAAGGATTCGCATTGCAACAGATTGTCACCGTAGAAGGTAAGGTGATTTCGGGGGCCATCCTTGAGGAAACCCAACAGGTCCTGAAACTGGTTGGGACGGATGGTGTTGTTAAAACGATTGCTGTTGCTGAAATTGAAGAACGGATCGGGACCAGAGTTTCACCGATGCCAAATGGGTTCGGAAAGATGTTGAATGCTCAGCAGATTGCTGATCTCGTCGCCTGGCTGTTGACCCAGAAAAAGATTGGTGACCGTGATGGATTTTCGTTTCGGGAACACCATGACCGGCTCGAGATTTTTTTCAAATCCCAGCGGATCGCGACCTATCTCAAGCAGCATCCTCGGTTGACGCGTCGGGCACTCGTTAACCTCATGACACCGGGGGGAATTCAGGTCACGCGCAATTTCCCACCGCGCAGCCCCGAAGACATCGACCCGGGCTACCAGGCGGAAGACGGAATCATTCATCCGGTCATGCATCCGGGACTGTGGATTGGTTTCGGTGATGTGAACGGAAATGATTACTGGCGCCTGCAGGCCCAGGTTAAATACAATGGGTATGTCGAACCTCCTGTCGGGAATCGGAACACTGGCAGCTTTGCGGTGAGCAACCTGTTCATGAGCCAGGACAAGCATGATGTCGTATGTAACGAAATTACACGTTACCGGTTTGAACGAGCTCCAGACGGACTGATTCTGAAAATTGATGCCGAGTATCGATCTGACAGTCACGATTTCTATTTTGGTGACCAGGAAGAATCCGGGCTGGCAGTTCGTGTCGCTTCCCCCTTACGGGTTCAGGGTGGCAATGGCACGATTCTTAATGATCGCGGTGAGCGGAATGGAGCACAGGTCTGGGGAAAGGATGCCCGGTGGTTTGATTATGCGGGGACGGTGAAGGGACGTGAGGTCGGAGTGATGGTACTGGCCGATCCTGAGAACCCCCGGCCATCATGGCTGCATGCCCGGGATTATGGTGTGGTTGTCTTCAATCCCTTTCCGAAGCAGCCCCGGGAACGCCGCGAACCGTACGTTAAAACCCAGGTGAAACGGGGCGAAACATTTCGACTCTCGTACGCTATCCTGATTTATGATCGACCAGCAGATCAGCCATTGGATCATACGAAATCAGAACACCAGCTATTGCAATCCTTAAGTAATAGGGGGAAGTAGCCACGCAACGCCATGTTCTAAACTTAAAATAGTAAATAGAAACTTCTAAACAATCAGACAGGCATACCTGAAGAATAAAAAGGGGGCAGCGACTCTTTGATTGTTTTTAAGGGGCCTGCCCTCTGTTACGTACTCCGCAACTGTTACTGACCGTTATTTACGCATCTGAAGTTCTTTCAGCATCTCCAGCAGATTGTCGGTCAGGATCACCGAGGCATCTTTCTGGACGACATTCGTGCCGAGCCATGTTTCATAGCCTCCCAGCCGATGCTGTTCGGGAGTTGGCAGGTAGCCGTGCCGACCGTTTGCCAGGCCGATGACCATCGTGCGTGCGAACGGGCTTCGATCCTTGATTTCCAGGCCGATTTCAACCAGTGTTTCAAAGGGGATGCCGACAATCGCGTACTCACCAATACGAATGGCCTGGATGGTTACTGTGAGGGAATCTTCTTCCCGTTCGTGAGCCTGTACCACTTTGCGTGCGTAGTTGACGGCTTTCTTAGGCAGCCTGGCGATTTCGCTCTTGTCTTTTAATGCGAGTACTTTTTGTGCTGAGGTCACCTCTTCTGCAGAGGGGCGTCGGTATTTCAAGTCGACCTTTCGCTCCAGCATGTCGATGGTGAGATTGCGTTCGTGGTTTTCAATCTTCTTGTAAGTAAAATAAGCGGTATCGGCGGCTTTGCTCGCGACAATACGGACCTGTTCGAACGGCTCCCGCGGGGGGCGGTTCACGAGAAAGGGGATATTGTTGATATCTCCTGAGGCTCCATTCGACATCATGGCTACGAAGTCTTGGCCCGCGCGCAGACGACTGGGCATCAGGCGGGCGAACTCGCCAAAATAATCTGCCGAAGCATGCCGTTTGGGGATCCCTCCCACATAATGCAATGCGTAATTGGCCAGTAAGGCCAGCGGTTTTCGCTTGGCGTTCTGAATGGAAAGGACCATCAACTCCGGATCGACAGGTCCAGCGGGCCGCTCCAGCACGGCCGGGCTGGTTCCCGGATTCATTTTCACGATGTCCATTTTTCCAAAGGGATTCGCAGGCATCTTGCCGGGTTGCAGAAACCAGCGTCGATTGAAGACTTCTTCCGGAAGATCGTGAGACGCCATGCCCAGGGAAGCGGTTTGCTGATTCTCGAAAGCCTGAGTGATTGCCTGGGCAAGTCCTTCGATCAGAACTTTCCGATAAGCGACATCCCCCGGGGAACCTTCCGTCCGGTTGGAAGGGGGAGCAGAGTGCGTATGCGTCGATGAAATCAGGATGCGATCGACTGGAATCCCCGTCTTCTTCGAAGCGATCTGTTTTGCTTCGTTCAGCATTTCGGGGGGAGCACCGAGTGCATCGAGGACGGCAAGCGCCACAATGGTCTTGCCATCATTCAACACGATCGCTCTGGCATGCAGCGGGTCATGGATGGCACTTTTGTCCCTCGCTTTTCCACTTCGCAAGCTGACAGGGAACTGCTTTGGTGAAACATCAACTGCACAAGCCCCCGCACGCAGTTGACCCGACTCGGCCTGTGCGACAAGGGCAGGTCCCGTGGCACACCAGACGAGCAGGGTGAAGAAGATTGTCCGGCAATACATAGTATTTTCTTTCAGTTAAATGGTCATGGTCATGCTGATCACCGATTGTCATAAACAGACTGCTCCTTCCAGAATCGCATCCGGTTGATGAATCCTGGAGAATCTGCTGATGGATATGGTAACAAACAAGCTCACCAGAATCACGAATCAAAATTCAGGGACTATCGTCAAAACGGGAGGCAGGACGAATTCTGAATTTGCTCCCACTTCATCATGCAGACTCAATTGACGTATCGCAGACCATTTATGTTATAATCATAATTCTACCCAAAACCATAATCTGGTTCTGACCAAAAATACTTCCCCATCAACGACTCAACAGGAAGCCCGCAATCATGACATCCTCCTCAGATACCACCCGTCGCGATTTTTTGAAAACCTCCGTTGCAGCCGCGTCCGCTTTCGCCGCACCGGCATTCGTCCGCGGACAGAATTTGAACTCGCAATTGCAGTTTGCGGGCATTGGCACCGACGGCAAAGGGTATTCCGACATCAAGCTCATCGCCAGCCACGACAAAGTGAAATGCGTCGCCTTTTGCGATGTCGATCTGTCGCGGACAGCAAAAGTCAAGCCTTTGGCCCCTGACGCTCCCGTCTACCAGGACTACAAAGCGATGCTGGATGAATTGGGTGATAAAATTGATGCCGTCTCGGTTTCCACTCCCGACCATACTCATGCCATCATCAGCATCGATGCGATGCAACGCGGGAAGCACGTTTACTGCCAGAAACCGCTGACGCGCACGGTCTGGGAAGCTCGCCAGATGCGACTGCAGGCAAAAAAAACGGGTGTCATCACGCGGATGGGAAATCAGATCCATTCGCACTCCGCTTATCGTACTGGAGTCAAAGCGATTCAGGATGGTGTTATCGGGAAAGTGACGGCCGTGCATTCCTGGGTCGGCACCACCGGGCATGGACGCAGCGGTTTACTCGACCGGCCTAAGGTAAATGAACCGGTACCAAAAACGCTCGACTGGAACCTCTGGATCAGCGTGGCCCCCATGCGTCCTTACGGCGGAAACCGGGTCTACCATCCCTTTACGTGGCGAGACTGGCAGGACTTCGGCTCCGGAGCCATCGGCGATTTCGGTTGCCATCTACTCGACCCGGTGTATACGGCCCTCAAAATTACGGGCGACCCGATTAGTGTGCACTCGGAGCACACTGGCATGAATGATGAAGTCTGGCCCGCCCAGGAAACGATCAAATACATCATCCCCGGCACACAGTATACGGCTGGTCGCAGCCTGCCGATTACCTGGTACGATGGCGGACGGCGGCCAAGTAACGGAATCGCCAAACTTTTACCCGGCCAGACCCTGCCGGGCGGAGGCTCAATTTTCGTCGGTCAAAAAGGCAACATGATTCTGCCCCATGTCGGCCAGCCGTTCGTCAATATCGAAGGTGTTTCAATCGAACCGGTGCCAAGTCTCGACCATTATCACGGCTGGGTCGATGGTTGCCTGTCCGGAAAACAGCCCAGCGACGGGTTTGAATACGGAGGCCATCTGACCGAAGCCGTGCAGTTAGGAAATGTGGCCGCGTACTTCCCGGGCGAAACCCTCGAATTCGATGGCAAAGCGCTCAAAATCACGAACAACTCGGAGGCCAACAAATACTTGACGCGGGACTACCGCACTGGCTTCGAAATCGCTTCGATTTAGACTCCGATTTTCCTCTAGATAGAAAACGCCTGGTATGCAGTTTTTTGATATGCGCCGTTTTGCAGTTTTGCTGGCAATTCTGTCTGGGACGAGCGCCGTGCTGGCTGCCGATGCGGAGTTGGCGAAGCTGATCACAGTTCCCGCAGGCTGGAAGGGGGAGCAGATTCCGCTGCCCCCTTCCTTTGCCAGGGAAATGCAGTTCAAAGGGATCGAAGAAGCCCGGTTTTCGCCGGGCATGTTTCAGGAGAAATCGAACACGTTTTTCTCCTACTTCTTCGTATTTAAAATCGATCCCGGCACCGAACTGACACAAAAAAACATCGAACGCGAGTTACTCAAGTATTATCAGGGGCTGTCTCGAACCATCTTCAACAGCCGAAAAAAGAAAATCGATACCAGCGGGTTTACCTGCAAACTGACCAAAGCCACGCCGGTCGATCCACAGCAGATTTATCCCCCCGGGCTTACAGAATATTCAGCAACGGTCCAATGGACGGAACCGTTTGTCACCCAGAAGCAGCAATCCCTGAATCTGATCATCCAGACCTGGACGGACAAAACAACCGGGCACGGCTATCTGTTCGCCTGTGTTTCGCCGCAGGATTTGAAAGCCAATATCTGGCAGTCGATGCGAAACATTCGCACCACTTTTTACCGCAATCTGCAGAAGTAACTCTTCTCGATGAAGACTGCTCACCGCTCCCCGGTACCGTAAAGCTGATACGCATTTCAGATGGATTTCGGATAGCCTGCTGATTCTTGAAACTCGCAGTGATTGCCCAGAAATCTGTCACGACATAGCGGACAATTTCACGCGAGTTCTCGACACTTTTGTGCCGTGATATGCCGATGATCTCTTCCCACTGTTGGCATGATAATCGTTGTTTGGATTTGCTGAATCGGACAGGAGTTTAGCACCGTCCTGGCTCATTTGTTGTAAGAATGAAAGAAGTGAAATCAGTGGAACCAGCGAAGGGATACAAAAATGAGTGACTAGCTGAGTATGTCCAGGATCGGTTTGCCTCGATCAATTTCCAGGCGTTTTCTGCCGGGGATGTCGAGCCGGGTGGGATCGAGACCTAGCAGGTGATATAGAGTGGCATGAATGTCGGTGACATAGTGCGGCGCTTCGACGGCATGAAAGCCGAGTTCATCGGTTGCTCCATGGACGTAACCGCGTTTAATGCCAGCACCAGCAAACCAGATGGTGAAACCGTGAGGATGATGATCACGCCCGCTGGGCATTTTGGTATTTCCCCGGGTTTCCACCGCAGGGGTACGGCCGAACTCCGTGCAGAAGACGACGACGGTGTCATCGAGCATTCCGCGGCGTTTGAGGTCTTTGAGCAGGCCGGCAACCGGCTTGTCGACGCGTTTGCAGGACCGGGTGTGATTTTCCTTGAGTTTCTGATGCGAGTCCCATTCACCATAGCCACTCAGATACACCTGGGTAAACCGGACGCCCCGTTCCGCCAGGCGACGTGCGGCCAGCAGGCGTTTTCCGTAGATTGAGGTTTCTTTTTCATCAATGCCGTACAGACGCTGTGTTTCTTTTGTCTCCGTGTCGAGATTCAGGGCCTCGGGTACGGAACGCTGCATGCGGAACGCGAGTTCGTACGAGTTGATCCGGGCCCGGAGTTTTTCGTCGTGCGGGTACTCGACTGACGAAATGCGATTGAGTTCATTGATCAGTGCGTACTGATTGGCCTGTTCTTTTTCGAGGACCGTCTGGGGACGCGCACCAAACGGGAGCGGATTGTTGGGGTCGAGTGAAAATTCCACACCCATGTATTTAGGCCCCAGGTAATCGGGGCTGAAGTTTTCTTTGACGCGTGTGTCGGTATATGAGCCCAGAAAGACATATTCCGGCAGATTCTGATTCAGGCTGCCCAGACCGTAACTCAGCCACGAACCGACGACCGGTTGTTTCTGGTCCAGCTTGTGACGCCCGTGATGAATCTGGAACTCGGCGGCGTGGTCATTATCGGTCGTATACATCGAACGGACAAACGAGATGTCATCGACACAGGTTGCCAGATGGGGCCACCAGTCGGTGATCTCGATTCCGGACTCCCCCTGTTTGCGAAAGCCGACCTGCATCGGCATGATTTTGTCATGCTCGCGTTTGACTTTCACCACAGACCGAGCCCGCTCCTGGTAACGCGGATCCTGAAACGGGTCAGGATAGACAGTATCGGCGTACGTCTTGCCGCCGTATTTATTCAACTCCGGTTTCGGGTCAAAAGTCTCCATCTGGCTGTAACCACCGGAGAGAAAGATCCAGATCACCGACTTGGCTCGCGGTGTGAAATGCGGACCCTGGGTGTCCGCTCCCGAACTTGTACTGGCGGCCTGCCCGGAGCGTTCACGGTTCAGCAGCATGCTCAAGGCCATACCGGTGGCCCCGAAGCCCAGGTCGGAGAGGAACGTTCTACGCTGGATCTGGCCGCAGGGGGGATGCATGGTCGTCAGGTCTGATGGCATGGTTTCGTCCTGTCTGTATGGTTTGCAGACGCGGTTTTAACGGATGGTGACAAAATCATTATGGTTGAACAGCGCCTGCACCAGGCTTTCCCGGGCGCGGGCAGCTGGATCGGCAGCGGGTTGTTCAAAGGGCTTGTTATTCTTGGGCGGTTTCTGGTCTGTCGTTTGAGAGTCAGCTTTCTGGAACAGTGACTGTTGCTGTTCCAGAAAACGGAGTGCGGCAGTCTGCTCCCGCTGGTTGGGGGCGCGAGCGAGTATCAGTTCAAATGTATTCCTGATGAAATCTAGTTTCTGTTCAGACGGACTTTTCCCTGTGAGTTGTGCCTGTTCCGACCAGAGATTCGCAGCGATCCTGCGGCCTTGTTTGAGTGCCAGCTGGCTGTTGGTCAAAGCGAGTGCCTGCTGGGGCCGGACCGTGGTCTGCCTGCGGTAACAGTCGGTGGAACTGGGCCCGTCAAACAGGGCCAGGAATTCCATTTTCGCTTCGCCGTGATAGGAATAGTAGAGACTGCGGCGGTTGGTTGTGAGTCCCTGGTCCTGTTCCAGTTCCTGTCCGAACATCGTCGCATCGAGGTCATCGGCGAGATAAAACAGGCTGTCACGAACGACTTCCGCTTCCATTCTGCGCAGGGGGAATTTCCAGAGCAGTCGATTGTCGCGGTCTGCGGCCAGATTCGCATGTCCGGCTTCGACTCCCTTCGAACTTCGCTGATAAGCGTCGCTGCTGAGAATGAGTCGATGAATGTGTTTCATTTTCCAGTCATGTGCCATGAGTTCCGCAGCGAGCCAGTCAATGAGCTGCGGATGCGTTGGCTGGGCGCCGCTGCGTCCAAAGTTATAGACGGAATCGACCAGTGGTTGTCCGAAGTGTCGCATCCAGATGTGATTGACAGCAACCCGGGCTGTAAGCGGATTGTCTGGGCTGGTAATCCACTGCGCCAGGGCGGCTCGCCTCCCGGAACTCTGTTGGGGGAAGATCCGGCTCAGGGGAGCGAAGTCGTTCGACTGTGCATCCCGTGGTTTTTCAGCAGCCACCAGCGCGGTCCGGGCCTGCGTGAGCTGTTGTTGTGCATCCTGAATCTGTTTGCTGCGTGTTATCTCTGTCTCGGGGAGCAGTTGAGCGGAGTGCAGTTTTAATGCGGCGGCTGCGACCTGCTGCTGAGAAGCATTTCGTTTCGCCTTCCATTCCGCCTGACAGGCAGCACGCGCCAGGGAATCGGCCTCCGGTGACTCGTCGATGTGACGGGCGCGGGCAGCGTCGACACGAGCCTGGTACTGCACGAGTTCGGCTCGGGCCGCTTCTAAGTCCGCTTGCAGCAAGTCCCGCTTCAGCTGAACCAGAGTCTGCTGCTGGCGGGCTGCGCTGATTTTCTGCTGCCACTGTTGTTCCTCGGGGGAGAGCGGTTTTTGGAGCGTGATTTTCGAAGTCGCATTCCCTTTACTGAACCGCGTGAGGATCCAGTCGGTCGCGCTCGTGACATCTGCGCCCTCGGAGTAGTCTGGAAATTCAAAATCGAACCGGTTGAGTTCCCGGCCTCCCGGTTCCAGAAAGACGATGTGATCAAATTCTGCGCGGCTGCCGGCGTGGGCGTCGAGGAAGAGACCGCGGTTGACACTGTTGGCCGGATTCCAGCCATTGAGGGCAATCGGCGTCTCTTTGATGATGAGGGATTGATCCTGGCTGCGGGTGACCGTCAGCAGGGCGATGTCTTTTGAGGGCTGCAGCTTGAGGTGGACTTGCAGATCCACTGGCATCGCCTCGGTCGGGAAAGAACCGATGCTGGCGACATTTGTGGTGCCGGGGGCATAAGTCAGAATGTTCCCCGCCTCGAAAGCGACATACAGATTAGTCCTCCCGGCGGTCAGGTCGTTCGAGAGTTGAAAATTCACCATCTTGTCGGCGTGGAGTGTCAGCTGAAAGTGAATGTTCAGTTGCTCAGGCAGTTCGTTCCAGCCCGTCAGTTCGCGGGCGAGCGCGCGCCGACCCTCTCCACCGGTCAACTGCAGTGTCTGCTGGCTGGACGGGCTGTCCGCGGTTCGTTGAGACTCCTGCCAGGCTCTGTACTCTACCAGCAGCTTGGTCTGTGTTTGCTCATGTTTCTTAAGCTGTTGTTCGAGCCTGGTAGACTCCGCGTCCCATTTCTGCTGTGCCTGCTGTAAAGCCGTCGTTCTCTGTTGTGTTTCCTCCTCGATCACAAACGGTTTGAGTCCGGGATACCAGGCGGTCGCCGGCAGCTTGACCGGTTGGATCTGAATTTCATCGCCGCCCAGGAACTGAATCGTACCGGCTTCGATGGGGGGCTTGTCTTTGACGATGTTCTGTTCCAGGCCACCGGTATAAAACCGGGCGAGAGCTTCGGGGTGTCGATCGTAGATGCGGACCATGCCGGTGCGAACCGGTCCATTGCGCACACTCAGTTTATAATCGGGAAAGGGACCCGGATCGGCTTCGCCGGGGACCCGATCGTGTCTCAGGTCGATTGGTTCAAACAGGGACCGAAAGGCGAAGTATTCTTCCTGGCTGATCGGATCATATTTATGATCGTGGCATTCGCAGCAGTTCATGGTCAGTCCCAGAAACGCTTTGGCCGTATGTTCGACGTTGTCCTTGAGCCAGGTATGGTAGTTCCAGCGGTAAAAATTCCGAACGATGAATCCGGTGGCGACCAGATTCTCCCGGTCGTTGGGGGCAAGTTCGTCTGCTGCCAGCATCTGACGGACCATCACGTCATATGCTTTGTCTTCATTGAGTGAGCGAATAATCCAGTCGCGCCACCGCCAGGTCAGGGAATAGCTGTTGGTCATGTCTTTCGCGCCCCGTCTGCCGTACCAGTCGCTGTAACGCCAGACGTCCATCCAGTGACGTCCCCAGCGTTCGCCGTATTGCGGGCGGCTGAGCAGGTCGTCAATTACGCGCTGCCAGGCATCGGGGCGGGTGTCGTTCAGAAAAGCAGAGAGTTCTGACGGGCGGGGAGGCAGACCGATCAGATCCAGATAGAGTCGACGAAGCCGGGTCGCTTTGTCCGCCTGGGGTTGTGGAGTCAGTCCGACTTCCAACTGACGGGCCAGTAGAAAAGCGTCGATAGGATTTTGCGAGGGAGTATTGGTCTGTGGTACGGCAGGACGTTTGACTGGTTGAAAGGCCCAGTGTTCTGTAGGCGCTGGTTCGGGAGAATCGTTGGCTGGAAAATGTGCTCCCTGATCGATCCAGGTGCGGATCAAGGCGACCTCTTCAGGAGTCAGTTTGCGTCCCTGTCCCTCCGGCGGCATGGCGAAATCCGGATCTTCGCCGATCACCTGAAAGAGCAGACTCTCTGCGGAATTCCCCGGGACAACGGCCTTACCGATTTCGCCTCCCTTGAGAATGAATTTCCCCGCATCAAGGCGTAAGGCTGATTCCTGTTTCAGCACGCCATGACAGGCGAAACAGTGGGCCTTGAGCAGGGGTTTGATCTGTTGTGTGTAGTCAACGGGGACGGGAGGTGTTTCCGCCTGAAGCGGGAGAGAGACACACAGACTGACGCAACAGGACACGAAGAGGGTAGGCCATTGCATGGGAGATCTCCACAGTGCAGATGAGGCTGGTCTCAGGGCGAGTTTCTTAATTTATTTTATATTTTGCTGAGTTCAATCTCCAGACTGGAATCCGAATACCTGAAAATTATTGGAGAACTGTTTTTTGGTGGTGAAACACGTTTGACGGTTATAGAGGACGAGCGGTTAAAAGCGGATGCCCGAGTGCAAAAGCAGAGTATTATCGATCTTGATGTCTGCTGCCTGATGTTCCCGTTCAAACTTGCGACTGAAGACATAACCCGCTTCGATCAGATAGCTGACGCCCGGGGTTTGAAATCGTCCGGGAGTGCGGGGAGGCGTAGACTCCCAGCCGACGACCAGACGCCATTCGCGGTAATTCAGACGCTCTGGTGAACCATCTCGGAGATTGAAGGCCCAGTTTCCGCCGGACATGCCCACGCCGAAATAGGCTCACTGCTATTGAACCGGCGTGAATCAAAGAAAAATGCTCTCTCTGATGATTGGCTTGCTTGTAGCGGCTCTATGTCTTGGGCGCGTCTGTGGCACAACGCGATGGTACTTCAGTTGTGAAAAGACTTTACAAATAGGCAGTGGGAATGGTTATTTTTGATTAATTCTGAATAGTTTAACTGCTACGGCTTTGCTGGTAATCGCAAGTACTATGAATTTAGTATGTTACGTCGAAAAATAATCGCAAGACAACGTAAAGCCGTTGCTGCTATTGATTTACAGGGTGTTCCTGTAACATGTTGCTATTTCAGGAGATAGGGTATACTTGAGGGCCAGGAGGTCCCCATGCAGACCCCCTTGACAGAGGGAATATAAGTCTTTTCCCTTTCCCTGCTTATAGATACATTTCCGACGAATAATAATTCGCCGATACATGGAGAGATGCTACATCGTATTTTTGATGTGTCTTGCATCTTTTCCTGGTTCAGGATGTTGTCGGTGAGATTCGATATGAAATCGGCAAAGGAGGGCCGAACCATGGAGATTTCAAACAATTTAGCTATCGAGCCGATGAAACGGAGCACAGAGGTTCCAGAGGCTGGCTCGAATCAGGGGAATCACCGTCTGTCGATGGTGATACCGGCCTACAACGAAGAGGACACTATCCGGCAGGCGATTAGCGAAGCAGCCACAGCCCTGGGCGGAATGCTTGCCGAGTATGAAATCCTCATCGTGGACGATGGCTCCGCCGACCGGACGGCAGAAATCGTGCTCGAAGAATCGGTTACCAATCCGTGTGTGCGGTTGATCAAGCAACCGCGGAACATGGGATACGGGGCGGCGCTCCGGGCGGGTTTTCAAGCCGCGCGGTTTGAGTTGGTGTCCTTCACCGATGCCGACTGCCAGTTTGAGTTAAGCGATCTGGAATACATGCTGCCCCTGGCTGATCAGTTTGATATTGTGTCGGGTTATCGCATTGATCGCAAAGATCCTGCCAGGCGGCGGTTTTTCTCCTGGGGGTATAATACTCTCATCCAGCTGCTGATCGGCACTGGAATTCGTGACATCGATTGCGCGTTGAAGATTTATCATCGGGATACGCTCCAGCAGTTTCTACCAGAGGCGAACAACTTTTTCGCCAACACCGAAATGTTCTGCAAGGCCCGCAGACAGGATTTATCGGTAGTGGATGTGGGAGTTCGCCATCGTCCCCGGGCGGCGGGGGAAAGCAAAGTTTCGCTGTGGGACATTCCCGAAACGCTCAAAACCCTGTTACCGTTCTGGTGGACGCAAGTGGTGTTCAGCGCAGAAAAGCCGGCTGCGTCAGAGTCCAACCGGCATTTCTGGCTGGCGTTTATGCTGCTCGTGGTGGTTGCGGGAACACTCCTGTTACCGAATCTGTCGTATCCTCTGATTGAGCCGGATGAAGGCCGCTATGCGGAAATCCCCCGTGAAATGATTGCCCGCGGGGACTGGATCGTGCCCACGCTCCGATTCAAGCCCTATCTGGATAAACCGCCCTTGTTTTATTGGCTTTGCGCGGTCAGTTACAAGCTCTTCGGTCCCACCGATCAGGCAGCCCGACTCGTGCCCGCCGCCTCGGCCTTTTTGACGGTACTGCTCACGTTTGTGTTCGGTGCGCGGATGCTAAACACCCGGTCGGCGTTCCTGGGAGCGCTGATAATGTGTTTGTCGCTGGGGTTCGTGATTTGCGGACGGTTTCTGATTCTCGACAGCCTGCTCGCGCTGGTGGTCACGCTTTCGCTGTTTCTGGCGTATGAAGCGGTGGCGAGCGGACGTTTTCGCTGGTCATGGTGGATCGCCTCGGCGGTAGCTTGCGGATTGGGATTCTTGACGAAAGGTCCCGTTGCATTGCTGCTTCTGGCGCCGCCGGTAGTCGTGTATTGCTGGCTGAGCCGATTGAAGAGTCGACCGGGATTCGGCGCCTGGCTGGTTTATCTCCTGACGGCGTGTGCAGTGGCGGCCCCCTGGTATGTCGCTGTCAGCCTGCGTGAGCCGGGTTTTGTGCATCATTTCTTCTGGGTACATAACTTCGGCCGGTTTCTGTATTCGGTGAACCACCCACAGCCATTCTGGTTTTATGTCCCGGTGCTGCTTCTGGCCTGGATGCCCTGGGGATTACTCCTGGTGCCATTGGCTGTCTATCTCCTGAAGCGGTCGAAGGAACTCCGTGCGACTCGCTTTCTGGGGTTGGGGTTTCTTGCGCTGTGGGCTGTCTGGTGTGTGATGTTCTTCTCAGTCTCCAAGGGCAAACTGCCGACTTACATCCTTCCGGCCTGGCCCGCGATCGCGTTGGCGCTCGGACACTTTCTGGCAACGATGGGGGCTTTGTCGCCGCGGTGGCTTCCCGAATGGAACTTCCTGCATTCGCGGTTTCAGAACGGCCTGTTGGCGTTGTGTTTTGTGAGCGTCGTCGCCTGTTCGGTGACTTATCTCCTGCGGTTGGATGAACCGTTCGAGGCCAGCTATGAATCGATCCTCTGGATCGCCGCGCTCGTGGGGGCCTGGGTGTTACGCAAACGCTGGTCACCGCAGCATCTGTTCGGCGTGTTTGCCCTCACGGCATTTGTCATGGTTTTCCAGACGACTCAGGACTGGTTTCCCGCGTGGGGGCAGGTTCATACGGTGCTTCCGGCCTCTTCCCCATTGCGGGAGCAGATGATGCACAGCCCCGCCGAAGTGATCTGTTGCGGTAAGACCTGGGATTCGGTTCCGTTTTACCTGCAGCGAAATGACATTACCTACATGCCAAATCACGACCTGGATCAGTTGGCGGAACACATCGACCGACAACAGGGCGCCTACTTGTTTCTGGAAAACGATGTCGAGGCCGAAAAGCGGTATCGGATAGGCTTTGAGAATTCGGCGGTCCAGACTCTCTGGAAAACACCGAAGGTTACGATCATCTATCTGCAGCAGCGAAAAGCCTCTCCCGCCGTCGCGGCACTCGAAACGGCGACCGACGGTCGGCAAGGAGCCCCGCTCCGAACCGCCGAGGCGGATTCACGAGCGACCGCCATTGTCGCGGGAGCTGTGGATCGTGAGTTTTATCAGCCAGTCGGTGGACTGCCGTTTTTGCCGCCTGACCAGGGCGAAGCTGTTTACCCAGCTACTGGCGCTTTGTGGTTTGTTCCACGACAGGCAGGGAATTGACGGGATGTTTCTGAGAGGCACACCACTCAATTTGCTTTGGGGCGTTGCTGTTGGCGTCTGGCCACTTCTGGATTTCCGCACATTGGTTGTCTCTTTCTGGTGACGGCTGGGTTCTAGAACATAACAGGCGATGGTCATGTTGGCCTCCCAGAAGTGATTGACTCATGGTAGACCACTTGACCTGGACTGTCACGTAGGGTGAAGTCTCTATGTCATGGTTTTGCGCGACTGCATAGGTCGAAAAAAAAACGATTTCCAGGTAGAGTTAAGACCTGATTCTACCTAATTGTCAGTCCACGCCCCATGAGGAAACCAATCTATGGCATTTCCCAATACAACGCTCGTGCCATCTGGCGGTCAGATTCTCGCTCACATCTTTGAGAATCGGCACACAGGGTTGGCACGCGGCTTATTCTGGTCGATATCGATAAAATTCGAGCCAATCAGTTATGGTGGTGATGAATACTCTTGCTCAATGATGTGCGAATGGATTCCGTGGCGGCTTCGCAACTGGCTCGAACTCGACGGTCGCCGGTTATCCGTGGATTACGGTGAAGAGGGTATTGAGTCATCGTTCTATCTGACGGAGCATGACATCGGCACGCATACAGAGCTTGCTCTGCGACACCAAAGCGAGAATCTGTTCGAGACACAGGTGAAGATGGTCGTTGATTTTTACGGGTTTCACAACGGCGACGAGAACCCGCAAATGCAAATCGACGCCACTGTCGCTCTCCCGTTTCTCGGAGTGTTGGTCATCCCCGACAACTTGTTCCCGAAACCAACGACCGAACAAGAACTGAGAGATGTTGCTGCCGATTTCATCGACTTGACATCATTTCGTAGCTCCGAGCCCTGGATGACTCATGGTTCGATCTTTCCGCCGAAATTCTAACCATTGCTGAGGTTCAGATCGGTAAGATTGAGTCCTTGATTTAGAAACGGGAACCATTCTTGATCCAGCGGAAGTTCAAACATATCAGCTTTGATAAAGGAGCTTCGGTCTGATCCATCGATGATTCATCGAATTTCTCCCCTGGAGCTGGTAGATTATAAAGGTAATCCAGATTCATTAAACAATCGTAAAATTGTCGCAGATCAACAAGCTGGAATCGACAAGGTACCCATTGCTCGTTTGAGTCTTCATGGTGATGCAGTTCTAAGCAGGTTCCACAAGCAGGTTCGCGATGGTTTCATTGATGATGGAACGAAATCATCATCGTTCAAGGCAAAAGGCACAACGCGCGGCAAGGAGCATTGCTCGTGAGTTTGGAAGACTTAAAAATCTATCACTGGAATTTAACACTCGAGTACTTAGAAATGTATCCGGTCTGGGGGGCATTCGATGATGATGATTCAGAGATTATTCGTCCTGTTACTGCAGCTGATCCATTTACGATGGACTGTGACCCCTTAACAATCAAGTCAGATTTTAAAACACCTGATGGTTTAGTAATGTTGGGATGTATTTTATGCGATTGTGAAGATGCTGAGGTTAATATGGTGGAAATATTTTTTGCTGGCAATCGCTTTCCCTTCTCGACTTCTGTAGCTGATCTCCAAAAACAGACATTACAAAGGCTGCAGAATTCAATTCGCCATTCTGAGGACCCGATATTTCCTCTGTATTACCAAACACACACCCTTGGCCCTGACGGGAAAAAGATTGAAGGTTATTTTTCACAATTTTAGTGAATGCTTTTGACGTGCCCCCCTTAACCGTATCCAGAACCTGCTGTCCTGGTCAGGATTCTGGACCAATTGAGGATGAGGCAAACATGCCCACCACGCGTCATTCATCCGAAAAGATGATTTCGAAGCTCCGGGAAGTCGCAGTCCATCTCGCCCAGGGGATGACGATTTCCCTGATGTGTAAAAAACTGGGAATTATCAGAGACAGGTTCAAATGGCAAAGACTTATTTGATGAAGTTCGTAACTGATTTGAGAGGGCGCCTGGATTGTATTGGTGGTCTTCCATCTCATTTACCTGATTCGTTTCCTGCTGGACCAAATGGAGAAGAGCTGGCATTTTTAGCCCAATTTGAATGCATCACCCCTAGACTGGAAATACCTGGTATTAAATTGATTCAAATTTACCAGGATCCAGTCGGGGAACCCTGGCCCCATGCTGTTACACTCGGTCATGATGCAAGAGAAAATATTGAGCAAGCAGGCTCAGGCATCCTGATTTGTCGCGTTATGAAATCATATGGAATGAATATGAGGAACCTGTAGAACCATGCGATTGGGAGGGAGTAGAAGCACTTTCAGAGAGTGAGGAAGGAATTCTTCAATCTGCGAAAGCAGGTGGTTTATGTTACTTGGATTCCACGATTAATTCCGATGAACAATTTTTACTTCAATTACCCGAGGGAGATTTGTCGACAAACAAGCGGATTTTTGGTGGACTCACACTACTTGTCGTACTTAATTCCAATGGTGAAGTGGAAGCTCTTTTAGGTTACTGTAACATCTCTTCTGTAAATTATCTGTGTGGCGGAGTGGTGCTTGTTATTTGAGCGTAGCGAAAATAACAAG